>NZ_JBQEMS010000018.1:0-119446 GCF_052044265.1 Sinorhizobium sp. 22678
TGGCTGGCGCGGTGGCAGGCAGGTGACCGGGAGCTGGCTGATCGCTCGCGCCGCCCGCATGTGAGCCCGTTGCAGTCGAGCGCGGCGGTGGAGACAGAGGTGCTTGCGGTGCGCGATGCGCATCCGGCGTGGGGCGCACGCAAGATCGCGCGCGTTCTGGAAGACCGGGGGCAGCATGCGCCGGCGCCTTCGACGGTTCATGCTATCCTGAAGCGCCATGAGCGGATCATGCCGCCGGTCGGTGGCGCGCCGGCGACCCAGCGCTTCGAGAAGGAGGCGCCGAACCAGCTCTGGCAGATGGATTTCAAGGGCTGGGTTCGGCTCGGCGATGGCACGCCCTGCCATCCGCTGACGATGGTGGACGACCATTCCCGCTTCGTGCCTTGCCTGGCGGCCTGCGCCAACCAGCAGGGAGTGACCGTGCGCGGCCATCTGGAGCGGACATTCCGGCGCTACGGCCTGCCGGACGCCCTTTTCGTCGATAATGGCGCGCCCTGGGGCGAGGCCTCGGGCAAGCGTTGGACAAGACTTGGCGTGTGGCTGTTGAAGCTCGGCGTCGGCCTCCTGCATAGCCGGCCCTATCATCCGCAGAGCCGCGGCAAGAATGAGCGCTTCCATCGCACGCTCAAGGCCGAAATATTCGATTTCGCCCGATTTTCCGATCTGGCTGCCGTCCAGCGCGCCTTCGATGCCTGGCGCGAACTCTATAATTTCGAGCGGCCCCATGCCGCGCTCGATCTCGACGTGCCGGCCCGTCGCTATCGTCCCAGTTCGCGCCCCATGCCCGAGCACCTTCCAGAGGTGATCTACGATGAAGGCGAGGTCGTCCGCACCGTCCCCAGCACCAAGGCCTATGTCAGCTTCAAAGGCCGCAAGTGGAAAATCCCAAAGGCCTTCTGCGGCGAACGCATCGCCATTCGCCCGCTCGACACGGACGGGCGATACGGCATCTTCTTCGCTGCCCTCCGCATCGCAGCCATCGACTTGACAACCAAGCAATCCGTCAGTGATCTATCCGAACAGGTGTCAGCTATCTCCCCGGGCTAAACACTTGTCACAGGGATGAGAGCAGCGCCGCGTCTGCGGCGCGGGAAGAGTTGTTTCAGCCCAAGGACTTGGTCTGGCTGGATTCCTGTGACAAGCACAGGAATGAGGAAATCAAACAAGTGCGTTGGACCGAAGGGGTGGAGCATTCCAGTGTTTCCATGAAACATCGAAATGCTCTAGGTCAACCCTACGCTCGATGACACAGTTTTCCTGAGGCGTGCTCTAACCCGCATCATCCAGTGCCGGCGGGGCTTCACCCGTCGTCAACATCTGCATCAGCGCGAGTTCGCTCCTCACGCCTTGCCGGTAAAGGTGGAACAGCATCTTTCCCAACTCCGCACCGTGTTCGCTTTCCGGCGCCAGCTCCCTGGAGGAGCAGGCATAAACATGAACACGTCGCAACATCAAGATTTCGTCGTCGTCAATGGCGAGATCCGAGAAGCGCACCGACATTTCCTTTGACCCTCTAATCAAAGTGGCTTTGTTGATGATGACTTAATATCGGTGCGGAGACGGCGCGAATCCAGACCCCCCATCATTCTTCAGTGAAGAGAGTTACGCGAACGCCAAGGCCCTCCACTTGCCTTTTGCTCTGCGTCCCATAGTTGAAATAGAAGACAGCATTTTTCAACGAACGGGGCAGACAACATGTCGGTACTGATCAGCATCCTGATCACCTTTCTCGTCGTCATTCTGGTTCTTTATCTCGTCAACCGCCTCCCCCTCGACGGGCGCACCAAGCAAATCGTCCAGGCCATCGTCATCATCATAGGCATCCTGTCGCTGCTGCGGTATCTTGCCGTGTTCTGAACTCCACAGAGGCCGCGGTCCTCTGTCCTTTCCCGGTGGCGCAAACATGTGAACGCGGCCTGCGTATCCGTGGGGAACCTTGGCCCGGCTTCCCCATTAGGAGCCGAGTGAACAGTCCGGTTCGTGAAACGAACGGAGGCGGCTATGTTGCGAGCAGCTGTTTTCCTGGCATTTGCGGCAATGGCCGGTGCGCGGCACGATCCGGCGATCGCGCAGGATTCGCCGCGTATGCTCGACACCAAAAGCGGGCCTGTCAGCGTCGAAGTCTTCGCCGGCGGCCTCGAGCATCCCTGGGGCGCTGTCCTTCTGCCGGATGGCGACATGCTGGTGACGGAGCGTCCCGGCAGGCTGCGCCTCGTGTCGGCCGAGGGAGCCGTCGGCGAACCCATCGAAGGGGTCCCGGATGTCTTCGCCCAAGGTCAGGGTGGACTCCTCGATGTTGCGCTCGATCCGGATTTCGCCACGAACAGGACTGTCTATCTATCCTTTGCCGAGGAACGCGAAGGCGGCGCGGCTACCTCGGTCGGCCGTGGCCGTCTGAACGACGACGCCACCGCACTTTCGGATTTCAAGGTAATCTTCCGGCAGGAGCCGGCGGCTTCAGGCGAGAATCATTTCGGCTCGAGGTTGGCCTTCGCGCCGGACGGCAAACTTTTCATCACGCTCGGCGAACGCTTCGACATGCAAGAGGCCCAGGATCCGGCCAACCATCTCGGCGCGATCGTCCGCCTCAATCCCGACGGCTCGATACCGGACGACAACCCCTTTGTCGACCGCGAGGGCGCCGACGAGATTTGGTCCTACGGCCACCGCAACGTTCAGAGCGCCGCCATCCATCCGGAAACCGACGTGCTTTGGACGGCAGAGATGGGGCCGATGGGGGGAGACGAGTTGAACATACCCGAGGCGGGCAAAAACTACGGCTGGCCCGTGGTGAGCTGGGGCAGACATTATTCGGGCGAACGAATTCCCGATCCGCCGAGCCGCCCCGAATTCGCTGGCTCCATCCATAGCTGGACGCCCGTGATCTCACCCTCGGGCATGATGTTCTATACAGGCGACCTGTTTGCCGACTGACGGGGCGACCTCCTGATCGGCGGCCTGTCGGCGGGCGGTATCGTCAGAGTGCAGACGAACGGCCGGAAGGTGACCGGGGAGGAAGTTCTTTCGCTCGAGACACGGGTTCGCGATCTCCTCCAGGCCTCCGATGGCTCGGTACTCGCGCTGATCGACGCCGCATCCGGCAGGATTCTGCGGCTGAGGCCCGCCAACTAGAGCATTCCCAGGAAAAGTGTGTACCGGTTTTCCGTCAGGAAGTACGTTGGACCAAAGGGTTAGAGCATTTCGGTGTTTTCATGAAACATTGAAATGCGCTAGGTCCGGGATCGCGTGTGCGGGTGAAGGAAACCGCTCGTAACATCCGGGGCATTGGCCTCGGCGAGCCGGGAGAGGAATTGCTCCATGAGCGCGGATTCGCCGAAGCGGCGCATGGAGCGCTCGCTTGCGAGCGAAAATTCCGGGTCCACTTCGGTCAGGCGCGCCATTGTGCGCTGCGCTCCCTCAACGTCTCCCCGCTGGCTCAAAACCGCCGTCCGTATCAGCAGGCAATCCGCCTGCTGCGGCGCCCGGATGAGGCATTCCCGCAAGACCTCGTCGGCCTCATCGAGACGACCGGCAGCATAGAGGGCCTGCCCATAGACATAGGTATAATATTCCGGCGCCATGGGATGCAGCCGGCGCGCCCGCTCGGCGTTTTGCACCGCCTCGTCATAGCTGCCGAACCGGACCTGCGCCTTTGCCAGCGCCATCAGGCTGTCCGGGTCGTTCGGATTGAGTTCGACGGCCCTTTGTGCCGCCTGCATGGCGCCGGGGTAATCGCCGGTTGCGGAGAGGCCGAAGCTGAGGACCTGATAGCCGGCAGCGAGGTTCGGATCGAGACGGACTGCCTGGCGTGCTTCGCTGAGGCCGGTTTCCACATCGGTCGTGGTCGCCCTGCCGCTGAGGTTCTGCACGAAGTCGACGATATAGGTCATCCCCAGATTCGCGCGCGCCGCGGCGTAACCGGGGTCGAGCTCGAGGGCGCGATGAAGCAGCGCACGGGCGGCGATCAGCGCCTCCGCATCCTTCGAGCCGTGTTTGTAGCGGTCACGCGCCTGGAGGACGAGGTCGTAGGCCTGGAGGTTCTCGGTCGGCCGTTCCGCCGCATTCGAGACCTCCGACTCGCGCACATAGGAAACCAGATGCGAGACGATTTCGGCCGTCAGGTCGGTCTGAACCGCAAATATGTCCTCGACCCGGCGGTCGTAACTGCGCGACCAGAGATGCGCACCGCTGCGCGCATCGATCAACTGCGCCACCACGCGAAGCTGGTCCCCGGCGCGCCGGGCACTGCCTTCGACCACATAGCCGGCACCAAGCCTTTCGCCGATCAGGCGGATGTCTTCTGCCTGACCGCGCAGGGCGAAGGTCGAATTGCGGGCAATCACCTGAAGCTCGGGGTTTCGCGCCAGATTTGCGATTATGTCCTCGGTAAGCCCATCGGCGAAATAGGTCTGCTCGGCGTCGCCGCTCATATTGTCGAAGGGCAGCACCGCGACTGTCGGCCTTGCATCGGCGAGTTCGCCGCCCGCCAGGCGCGCGAGGCTGCCGGCCAGGTCGGCGCCCACGGCTCTTACCTCCGGCGCCTGCGTTGCGGCAGCGGCGAGGACGAGTGCCGCGGCCCCGATGGCGTAGGGCAATGCCGCGCGCCGGCCACGGGCGATCCGCCCGATCCAGCCGCGACCGTTCTTTTCGTGCGCATCGAGACGCACCGCATAGACGGCGAGCGGCTCGGGAATGTTCTTCGCCTGCCTCCGGCCGATGCTGTAGAAGAGCTTGCTGCGGTTCCGGTCGGCACTGCGGACCACTGCCTCGCTCACGAAAATGCCGCCCGGCTCGGCCATGGCTTCGAGCCGCGACGCGACGTTCACGCCGTCGCCGAACATGTCGCCGTCGGCTTCTATGACGTCGCCGAGGTTTATGCCGAGGCGCATGTCGAAGGGCTGCTCGGAAAATCCGTTCTGGATTTCGATCGCGGCATCGAGCGCCTCGTTGACGCTCGGAAACGTCGCGAGAAAACCGTCCCCCGTCGTCTTGAAGGTGCGGCCGCCGTGCTTCTCGACCGAAGGTATGATCAGTCCGCTGAACGTCGCCCGCAGGGCGGCATAGGTCGAGGATTCATCCTCGGACATCAGGCGGGTATAGCCGACGATGTCGCCAGCTACGATTGCTGCGAGTTTACGTTCCATCACGAGCCTCGACAGTCTTCACGCGCATCTTTATGGGACCGACCCCACCCGTCCACTCACAACTCCGTGTCCGCCGCATCGCCTGAGGAGCCTATCCTGCGGACAACGCGTACGCATTCCAGCTCGCCGCTGACAAGAAACCGGGATGATTGGCCGTAAGGAGGAATGGCTACGCAGAAGGACGCGAACGGTCGCTCATACACTGCACAGGATTGCGGCCTTTGGGTGGCGACATTCCATTGCAGTCGGTCGGGCGCAGTCGGACGTTTCAGTGCTTCATAAAAACACTGAAACGCCCCAACCTTGAAACTGCGCAGTTTCTGAAACCGTTACACGCTTTTCCTGGATGCGCTCTCGCGCCACGCGAGGACCGGCCCCACGGCCTCGCGAAGCGCTGCGAGATCCGCCTCTTCGACCTTCCGGAAGGGGCGTCTGGAGGCCCCCCCGGGAAGACCCATAATGCCGAGCAGCGCCTTGGACCCCGGCATGACGCCGACCTTGATCAGCACCTGGATCACCCGGTTCGCCATGGCCTGCAACAGCCGGGCCTCCTCGATCCGCCCAGCCGCTACGCAGGCCCTGAGCGCGACGAACAGATCGCCCATGAAGTTATAGGTGGTTCCTATTGCACCCTGTGCACCCATCGCGAAACCGGCCAGGCACATTTCATCATAGCCGTTGTAGACGATGGCGTCCGGTGCCGCATCCCGGATGCGTTCGAGCTGGAACATGTCGCTCGACGTATGCTTGATGCCGATGATGTTGGGATGGGAGAGAAGCTCGACCAGTTCGGGCAAGGTGAAACCGCTGGTGCGGGCGGGGAAGTTATAGACGATGAGAGGCAGGGCCGAAGTATCGGCCAGCTCCCGGTAATGCGCCATGACTTCGGGCCGGGAGAAGTCGTAGTAAAAGGGGGGAATGGCCGAGATCGCCTGGTAGCCCGATTTGGCCGCGTGCTGCGAAAGCCTGAGCGCATCCCTCGTCGCGATCGTGCCGACATGAGCGATCAGCTTCAGGCGGCCGGACGCGGCGGCGGCAACGTCGGAGAGGTAGACCGCGCGCTCGTCGAGCGACTGCAGCATCGCTTCGCCCGAGCTGCCGCCGACATAGACTCCATCGATGCCGAGCCGGACCTGAAAATCGAGGAGCGCGCCGATGGCCTGCCGGTCGATGCTTTCGTCTTCGCAAAACGGGGTAAGGAGGGCCGAATAGATCCCTTCGAGTTTCATCTTATGATCGCTTTCACTGGCTCGTGGAAAAAAGCTCGGGCAATTGGCGGCGGGCAGCGGTGCCAAGCTCGATCACCGCTTCACCGGGGGCGGAACTATAGGGCCAGAGCAGCTCCGGCCCGATCGGGCACCAGCGGCCGGCGGCAGCCATCGCCTTGTCGAGTGCGGCGTTGGACAGGCCGTATTGCACGGCAAGCGGCAGGACGTGCTCGTTCATGAAGCCGACGACGCGGGCCTCGAAGTCAAGAGCGGCTGCCGGATCCTCCCGAAGCTGATGCCACCACCTGACGGCGCCGGCGGGACTCAGGCAGGCGACATTGGAATAGGAGCCGCGACCGCCTGCGAGGCAGCCGCTCGCCATGAAATGTCCGGGAATGAAGACGGCGAGATCCGGCAGCTTGCGACGAAGCTCCTCGTACCAGACTTCGTCGCCGCCCGGCAGTTTCGCGCCGATAAGCATCGGGAGACCGGCCTTTAGCCTTGCGATCTCGTCGAGGCTCAGCCGGCGCTTGGCATGAGGCGGGTTATAGACGATCAGCGGAGTGTCCGGCGCAGTTGCCGCCATGCCGGCAAAGAAGACCTCCGCCTCTTCATAGCTCGGCGCCCACCAGTCCGGCAGGGTGATCTGAACGGCATCGGGTCGCAGAGAGGCGACGCGGGCCAGGCGTTCGCGCGCGACACGACCATTCGAATGGGAAACGCCGATCTGGAACGGCAGGGCGACGGAATGGCAAAACTCGGCGACCCGCTGGCTCAGCCGGTCGAATTCGTCCTCCGTCTGGCTATGGAATTCGCCCGCGGTGCCGTTGGTGTAGACGCCCTGAATTCCGCTTTCGAGAAGCGCGGAAAGCTGCTCGTCCAAAGCGGACCATTCGATTTCCCCTCGCCGGCCGACCGGCAGGAGCACTGCTCCCCAGATCCCTTCGGGCGGCTTGGCTTCAAGGCTCATCGGGCGGCTCCGAGCATCTGGTCGGGGATGAAGGTGACGAGCGCCGGAAAGACGGTGATCAGCACCAGGACGACGATGAGCGGAACGAGAAGAGGCAGGATGCCGCGTGCGAGCACGCCGAAGGGAATGTCGGCAACCTTGGAGACGACGAAGAGCGCAACGCCCATGGGCGGCGTCAATATGCCGATCATCAGGTTGAACACGACCATGACACCGAAATGGACGGGATCCACCCCGAATTGGAGCGCGGTCGGGACCAGCACCGGTACGATGAGCAGCAGGATTGCCAGGGCCTCGATAAAGGTCCCGAGCGCAAGCAGCATGAGATTGACGAGGATCAGGAATGTCAGCGGGTCGTGCGCATAAGTGAGGAAGAACGTGGCGACGTGCTGGGGTACCTGCTCGCGCGCGATCACATAGCCGAATAGTGACACGCCCATGATGAGAAGGCCGACGGCGGCCGTATGGCTGACTGTCTCGCGCAGTACGGTCACGAGTTTGGCGAAGGTGATTTCACGGTAGACCACGACACCGAGGAAGAGAGCATAGCTGGCCGCGACCACCGCAGCCTCGGTCGGCGAGAACACTCCTGCAAAGATGCCGCCGATGATGATGAACGGCGTGATGAGCGGGAGCAGCGCATGCCAGAACGTGGACCACACACGGCGAAAGCCGGCGCGCTGGGCGGTCGCATAGTTCCGGCGCCAGGCGATCGCATAGACCATGATCATGAGCGAGACCGCGCAAAGAAGCCCCGGTACGATCCCGCCGAGGAAAAGGCCTCCGATCGACGTATTGGCGATCACGCCATAAACGACGAGGGGAATGGAGGGCGGGATGAGCGGCCCTATGATTGCCGATGCGGCCGTGATCGAACCGGAAAACTGCTCGTCATAGCCGGCGTCGCGCATGGCCTTGATCTCAAGCTGACCAAGGCCGGCGGCATCGGCGACGGCGGAGCCGGACATGCCGGAAAACAGCACGCTCGCCATAATGTTCACATGGCCGAGCCCGCCCCTGATATGGCCGACGAGCGCCTTGGCGAAGTCGAAGATGCGCTCGGTCACGCCCGAAAGATTCATCAATTGTGCGGTGAGGATGAAAAAGGGGACCGCCAGCAGCGGGAAGCTGTTGAGGCCGGCGATCATGCGCTGGCCGGCAAAGTTCAGGCCCGTTCCCTGCCAGAGCATGTAGGCAAGCGCAGCCACGATCAGCGTGAATCCGACCGGCATGCCGGCAATCAGAAGGGCAAACCATCCCCCGAAAAGCGTCGCCATCTATAGATACCTTTCGAAGGGGGCTTCGGCCGAAGGGCGGCGGCTGCCGAAGAGCAGCCGGACATCCCGCGCCATGACAAGCATGATCCGGACAGCCGCCAGCAGGCCGAATACGGGCAGGGCGCCGTAAAGCCACGATTCCGGAACGCCGATCGCGATCGACATGACCTTGTGGGCGCGCAAGGCCCCGAAGAAACCGTAGTAAACGAGAACGAGCAGCGCGGTGAGCACCAGGACATCCAAAACGATCCGCAGGAAGAGCTGCGCCCGCTCCGGGAGCATCCGCGGCACGATATCCATGGTGATGTGTGTCCGTGAGGTGACGCCCTCCGCGGCGCCAAGCGCCACCAGCCAGACGAAGGCATAACGCGCAGCCTCCTCCGTCCAGAACATCGGATCCTGGAAGACGAAACGGGTGACGATCTGCAGTGCGATCACGACGAAGGCGAAGACCAGCAGGATCGCGGCCAGCGTCTCTTCGATATGGGCAAAGCTTCGCCAGCGGCTTGGATTGGCCATTTGTTGAACTCCCCGGATTGGAGGGCGCCGGCCAGCTCTGGCCACGCCTGCGGGTGGTTAACGGAGATCGAGCAGCGTCTTCACCGTGCCGGCACCGAATTTAGCGTCGAGATCGGCATAGACTGGCTTCATCGCCTCCTGGAACGCTGCCTTGTCGGGTTCGATCACGGTGATGCCGCGCTCGCGAAAATCGCTGACGAGGTTCGCTTCCTTCTCGCTTACCAGCTTGTCGTTAAGGGCGCCGCCCGCCTCGAATGCCTCCATCACGACCTTCTGGTCGGCGGGCTCGAGCGCATTCCACGTGTCTTCCGACATGAGGATGAGTTGGTCCTGCACCAGATGCCCGGTTAGGGAAACATGGGACTGCACCTCGGTGAACTTCATCGAGTCGATGATGGGTAGCGGGTTTTCCTGGCCGTCCACCTGATTGGTCTGGAGTGCAAGATAGACCTCGGCGAATGCGACCGGCGTGGGGCTCGCGCCCATCGCCTTCGCCCAGGTAAGAAGCGGCGCGGAATTCGGGACGCGCAGCTTCATGCCCGCGAAATCGGCAGGCTTTTCGATGGGCTTCTTTGCCGTCGTGTGCCGCGTTCCAAAGTACCAGGAGTCGACCATGCGCCACTTGTGCTCGGTCCGCATCTCGTCGACGATCCCCTTGCCCCAGTCAGAGGCGATGATCTTCTGAAGGTGATCGAAGTCGCCGACGACGTAGGCGGTGCTCGCCAACACGGCCCGCGGAACCCAGGCGTCCATGCCGCCGAACGGATTCAGCGTGAAGTCGAGTTCGCCGAGCGTCACCTGCTCCATCATCTCGGTGAATGTCCCGAGCTGAGAATTCGGGAAGATTTCCAGCGTCAGCCGGCCGCCCGATTTTTCCTTGATGATGCGCGCGGCCTCCGTGACGCCCTCGAATTGCGGGTCGCCCGCCGTACCCTGCATCCCCAGGCGCAAGGTGCGCGCCTCTTGAGCCATGGCTTGCGACCCCATCAGCAGCCCCGCAAGCACGATCGTAATCAGTCCCGTTTTCATTGTTGCTCCTCCCACTATCGGCCCGATGCTATGGGCTCGTTTGCCTGTATTTGCGCGCCGCACTCTCCAGGTGCTCGCGCATGACCCGTCCGGCACGCTCCGGATCGCGGGCGCGGATGGCCTCCACGATCACCACGTGCTCCTCGAAACTCTCCCGGTTGGAAATCTCCGGCCTGGTCGGCAGAGGCCTTTGGCCGATCAGCCAATCCACGAACGCATCGTGGACCGCGACGAAAATGGGGTTCGAGACCATCTGGGTCAGCGTGCGATGAAAGGCGACATCGGTGGCGGCAAAGGCGCGGGCCTTGCCGATCGCAGCCTCGTTGCGCGCCAGCGCGGCGTCGATCGCCTCGATCTGCTCCGCTGTCGCATGGGCCGCAAGATGGCGCGCGCATCCCTCCTCCAGAAACAGGCGGGCCTGCTCGAAATTGGCCACACCCTCGGGTTGGCCGAGCAGCATGCGCGCAGCGCCCGCAAGCGAAGACAGGAAATGGTCCGGCGTCGGCCGCGTGACTTTGGCACGCTCGCCCGTGCTGACCTTCACGAGCCCCATCCGCTCCAGGGCATAAAGCGCTTCCCGGATCGAGGGCCGCCCGACCCCGAACAATTCCATCAGGTCTCGCTCGGAAGGGAGCGTCGCACCCAAAGGATAGATCTCGTCGCGGATCATCTCCTCCAGTTTCAACCGGACTTCGTCGGAAAGCTTCTTGCGGACGGCGAGTGTGCTCATGGTGTGATTGTTAAGGTGTTATACCACTAGAGTCAAGAGAACCTCGCAAGCTCCGTAGACAGCCGCGCTCACGCTGCTCGCAGCAGCGCGGCGCCACCATCTGCCGCCTCTGCGGACCGCAGCGTTCACCTGGTTCAATGTCTGCGAAGAAGATATCCGATCGCCAGGCCGAGACCGGCAAGGACCAGGATCGTTTGCAGAGGACGGCGAGGCTCGGCGGCGGGGCGTTCGTCCGCGCGCCAGGCACCCGGCGTATCGACGACCCTGGTATGCGGGCGATCGAAGCCGGAGGCGACCTGCTCATGCCAACGTCCGGCGGGATCCTGGAATTCGATGGCTTCGGTAGAGCCGGGAAGCTCATGATGGCGCGCCGCGATCTCGGCCGCGGCCAGTGCATCGTCATGGGTAAGGAAGGTTTCGGAGAAGACGTCGTCTACCTTGTAGGCCCAGCCCCCGTCGTGTTCCACAATCTCATATCGTATCGTCACCATGGCGATGCTCCCGTTTGAAGGAGGAAAACATCCGGGCGCCTTGCTTGGTTCCGCAATTGTCGGCATCCGCGAAGGTCGCCATGGCGATGAGACATTGGCTGCCCCGATCCCCGGTTGTCCCGACCGACCGATTTGCAAGTATTCCCCTTGCTTGACAAAGCGCAACGATCGTAACATGCGCTGACGTGCCCTTCTGCGTGTAATACAAACTGCCGCTGCGACCTTTGCGCGTCCGACTGGACGCGTGGCGCTGCAGGCATAAATCTCGGAACGGCTCAGTGGCACGGGAAGCATTATGGGAGAAATTGATGAAACATGAACGGATTACCGTGCGCGGAGCGCAGATCGCCGCGCTCTCGGCAGCATTGTTTTTCTCGGGCAGCGCCGCGGCGCAGCAGAAATTCGTGACGATCGGCACCGGCGGCGTCACCGGCGTCTATTATGCCGCGGGCGGCGCCATCTGCCGGCTTTTGAACAAGGACCGCAAGACGCACGGCATCCGCTGTTCGGTCGAATCCACCGGCGGATCGGCGTTCAACGTGAACACGATCAAGGAGGGCGAGCTCGATTTCGGCATGGCGCAGTCCGATGTGCAGTACAACGCTTTCAAGGGCGATGAGGCGTTCAAGGAAGGCGGCGCGCATGCCGACCTCAGGGCGGTCTTCTCGATTCATCCGGAGCCGTTCACTGTGCTGGCGCATCCGAATGCCGGCGTGACGAAGTTCGAGGACTTCAAGGGCAAGCGCTTCAATGTCGGCAATCCCGGTTCCGGAACGCGCGCCTCCATGGAGCGCCTGCTCGGCGCCATGGGCTGGACGCTCGCAGACTTCTCGCTCGCATCCGAACTCAAGGCGGACGAGCATGGCCCGGCGCTTTGCGACGGCAAGATCGACGGCTTCTTCTACGGCGTGGGGCATCCCTCTGCCAATATTCAGGATCCGACGACGACCTGCGCGGCGAAGCTGGTGCCGCTGACCGGCGAAGTCGTCGACAAGCTGGTCGCCGACAATCCCTATTACGCCAAGGCGACCATTCCGGGCGGCCTCTACAACAACAATCCGGAAGACACGGAAACCTTCGGCGTTCTGGCGACACTGGTCACCTCCGCCGATGTTCCGGAAGAGAGCGTCTACGCGCTGACGAAAGCGGTTTTCGAGAATTTCGACGAGTTCAAGTCGCTGCACCCGGCTTTCGCCAATCTCGAGCCCGCCAAGATGATCAAGGACGGCCTCTCTGCACCACTGCATCCGGGTGCGGAAAAATATTACAAGGAAAAGGGCTGGCTGAAGTAAGCTTCGCGTTCTGACGTCTACCGGCGGGCCAAAGGCGGCTCGCCGGCAATATCGGCATGGGAGGGTGTCACGAGCGAACTTCAAGAACGGCAGGTCGATGTCGACCTCGAGCAACTGGTCGCCGAAGCGGATACCGGCGGACGCAACGCCAAAGGATTGACCGGGCAGATCTTGCTCTGCACCGCTGTGGCATGGTCGCTGTTCCAGCTCTGGTACGCGTCTCCCCTGCCCTTCGTCTTCGGCTTCGGCATTCTCAACGATACCGAAGCCCGCGCCATCCATCTCGGTTTCGCGCTGTTCCTGACCTTCCTTGCCTATCCCGCACTGAAAAGTTCGCCGCGCGACCGGGTGCCGCTCGCCGATTGGGTGCTTGCGGCGCTCGGCGCCTTCGCGGGCGCCTATCTGTTCCTTTTTTATGGCGAGCTTGCCGGACGGCCCGGCCAGCCCTCGACGCTCGATCTCGTCACCGGTACGGTCGGGATCCTGCTGCTGCTCGAGGCCACGCGCCGCGCGCTCGGCCTGCCGATGGTGTGCGTCGCCGGCGTGTTCATCTTCTACACCTTCGCCGGCCAGTACATGCCCGACGTCATCCAGCATCGCGGCGCTTCGCTGGTGAAGTTCATCAACCATCAATGGCTGACGACGGAGGGCGTTTTCGGCATTGCGCTCGGTGTATCGACGAGTTTCGTTTTCCTCTTCGTCCTGTTCGGAACGCTGCTCGAAAAGGCCGGCGCCGGCAACTGGATGATGCAGATCTCCATCGCCTTGCTCGGGCATCTGCGGGGCGGCCCCGCCAAGGTGGCCGTCGTCTCCTCGGCGCTGAACGGCGTCGTCTCCGGCTCCTCGGTTTCCAACGTCGTGTCGGGTGGCATATTCACCATTCCCCTAATGAAACGTACGGGACTTTCCGGTGTGAAGGCCGGCGCGATCGAGGCAACCGCATCGATCAACGGCCAGATCATGCCGCCGGTCATGGGCGCCGCCGCGTTTCTGATGGTCGAATATGTCGGCATCCCCTATTCGGAGATCGTGAAGCACGCGCTGCTTCCAGCAGTCTTTTCCTACATCGCGCTTCTCTACATCGTGCATCTGGAGGCGGTGAAGCTGAACATGCAGCCGATCCCCCAGCGTCCCACGCCGGCACGCGAAAAGTGGCTGCGCATGGGCCTGGGGCTTGCGGGCAGCGTGCTTGCAATCTGCCTGCTCTATTACGGCATCATCGCCATCCGGGCCGCATTCGGAGCAGGCGCGCCCTTGCTGCTCGCGATTGCGGGCGTGGCGCTCTATCTCGCGACGATCTGGTATTCGTCCCGTTATCCCGACCTGGAACTCGACGATCCGGATGCTCCTATCCTCGAACTGCCGCGCGCATGGGACGTTACACGGACCGGGCTCGATTTCCTCATTCCCATCGTCGTTCTGCTCTGGTGCCTCATGGTCGAGCAGCTTTCGCCGGGGCTCTCCGCCTTCTGGGCCACGCTGACGATCCTCGCAATCGTCGCCACCCGCAAACCGCTGATGGCGATCTTTCGCAAAGAGAATTTCGCAAGCGCGGCCCGTGCCGCCGCCTGGGACCTCGTCGACGGCCTGGCGCTCGGCGCGCGCAACATGATCGGCATCGCGGTCGCAACGGCGACGGCCGGCATCGTCGTCGGAACGATCACGCTTACGGGTCTGGGCCTGATGATGACGGAACTCGTCGAATTCATCTCGGGCGGCAACGTCATCATGATGCTCGTTCTGATCGCGGCGATCAGCCTTGTGCTCGGCATGGGGATCCCGACTACCGCCAATTACATCCTGGTCGCCACACTGATGGCGCCGGTCGTCGTCGAGCTCGGTTCGCAGGCGGGCCTCGCCATCCCCTTGATTGCCGTTCATCTCTTCGTCTTCTATTTCGGCATCATGGCCGACATCACGCCGCCCGTCGGACTGGCCTCCTTCGCCGCGGCGGCGATTTCCAAGGAAGACCCGATCGCCACGGGCTTTCAGGGTGCACTCTATTCGCTGCGCACCGCGATCCTGCCTTTCGTTTTCATATTCAATCCGGCGATACTGCTGATCGGCGTCGACACCTGGGCGCATACACTTTGGGTCGCCTTCGTCTCGCTTGCCGCCATCCTCATCTTCTCGGCCGCGACGATGAACTGGTTCGTGACGAAAAGCCGGCTGTGGGAGAGCGCGGTCCTGCTGCTCGTCTGCTTCACGCTGTTCCGTCCCGATTGGTGGCTCAACCAGATTTCGCCACCCTATGAGGAACTGCGCGCCTCAGAATTCCTGCGGTCCGTCGAGGAGGCTCCGGCAAAAGGCCGGATCAACTTCGTGGTCCAAGGCTTCGACCTGATGGGCGACGAGGTTCGCAAAACCGTCAACGTGCCGCTCGGCGAGCCCGGCGAGCCGCTTCAACGGCTGCAATCGATCGGGCTCACGGTCACACCGGCGGGCGACAGTCTGATGATCAGCAATGTCGACTTCGGCTCCTATGCCAAGCGCATCGGCCTCGATGTCGGCTTTGACATCGTCGCAGTGCTGAGAAAAGCCGAGCAACCGTCAGCCGCCATCCCGGTGGGTATCGCGCTCGCTGTGACCGCGGGAATTGCCGGCTTGCAGTTCGGGCGCAAAAAGGCCGATCGCAGCGGAGCCGGTCTGAGGGGCGCCGCGCGCAAATAAGCGACAGTCATGCCGCCGAGGATTCCCGCACGATCAGCAGTGGCGGGGCGATCGCGTGCCGTTGGGGCTCCTTGCCCTCCATCGCTGCGATCAGCACGTCGATCGCCGCTTCCGCGACCTGATCCAGATGCAGGTTGACAGCCGTCAATTGCGGCGTGGCGAGTTTTGCCCGCATTCCATCGTATCGCGTCGCCAGTCGTAGACCATGCGGAATGGGGCGATCGAGCAACCGGGCGGCATCGAGCACCCCCCTGGCGAAAGCGTCGACAGGCACGCATAGCGCGTCGATATCCGGGTTGCTTCGCAGGAGCCTCTCGGCAGCCGCGGCAGCCTCCGATTCCCCGCCACTTTCGTCGATGCGCAAGGCAACCGGTGAAAATCCCCTCTCCGCGGCGTAAACCGCATAGACGGCCTCGGTCTCGATGTAGGAATTGCGCCGCTGCTCGCCGGTAATCAGGCCGACCCGGCGGCTGTTCGCGCCAAGGTGCTCCAGCATCAGCCGGGCTGTCGCAGTGCTCTGAATATCCACCGACGGAATGTCGTCTCTCCCCGGCGCCCGCCCGATCGAGACAACCGGTACGCCGCGGGCAGAGAAGAAATCCAGTAACCGGTCTTCGACCATGGGTTCGACGATTATCGCGCCGTCGACTTCCAGCGCGTCGAGGTTGGAGTCGGGCTCCAAAGGCGGCACCAGGCAGAGGGCGAGATGCCGCGAAAGAGCCGTAACGGCAGCGGCGGCAGCGATCTCCATCAGGAAGCCCAGCCTCGCAGGGCCTGCAGCCACCGCAAAGGGCATTGACGATGCCAGGGCGATGATCCCCGCCCCGCCCGTTCTGAGCCTGCGGGCCCGGGGATTGGCCCGGTAACCCATCTTGTCCGCCAGCGCCACAATCCTGGCTTTCGTCTCGGGGTCGACATAGCGCCGTCCGCTGAAGGCGTGGGAAACCGTCGTCGGCGATACGCCCGCCGCCTTCGCCAATTCCACGATCGTCGATCTTGCCATCCGAACACCCCGTCCATGAACCGGCCCGGATGATGGCATTGCGGCGCGGCTTTTACAAATCGATTTGCCAGAGAGAAAGAATGTGCTATTACACACCATGCAAAACGATTTGCATAGCCAGCGGGAGAGAGGCTGGCGTGGAGGAGATCAAATGACCGGGAACAAAATCGATTCTATCGACCCGACGGACGAAGTGCTGCCGCCGCGCAGCCTGGCGCTGTTCGGTCTTCAGCATGTGCTGGTGATGGCTGCTTCGCCGATCACCGCGGTGTTTCTTGTAAGCAAGGCGCTCGGCTTTTCCGATGCGCTGACCGTCTCGCTGATCAGCGCGACGTTTCTGATCTGCGGCCTGGGCACAATCCTGCAGAGCTTCGGGCCGGCGGGCTTCGGCGCGCGGCTGCCGTTCATCATGGTGCCGGGTGGCGCGCCGATCGCGATCTTTCTGGCCATCGCCCAGCAGACGGACGTGCAGACGGCCGTCGGCGCGGTGATCCTCACTGCAGTCTTCTATTTCCTTGCGCTGCCGGTATTCCGCCGGCTGCTTCGCTATTTTCCGCCCATAGTGGTCGGGACCATGCTCCTTCTCGTATCGGTGAACCTCGTGCGCATCTACGGCGGCACGATCACTGGCAAGCAGGGGAGCGAAGGCTTCGCCGATCCGATGAATGTCGGGCTTGCCCTTGCGACGATCGTGCTGACGATAATCTTCGCAAGAGTCTTCACGGGCACGCTTCAGCGGATATCGGTAATGCTCGGCCTCATCGCGGGTTCGGCCATCGCCATGGGAGCCGGGTATATGGACCTTTCCGGCATCTTCGACGGACCGATGATTGCAGTGCCCCAGCTTCTTCCGTTCGGAATGCCGAAGTTCGACTTTTTCGCCGCCCTTCCGCTGATCGTGTTTTCGATCATATCGATGGCCGAAGCGACCGGGCAGACCATTGCCACCGCCGAGATCGTCGGGCGTCGGGGCGACACTCACGCGATCGTGCCCGCGACCATCCGCGGCGACGCCGTCGCCTCGCTCGTCGGCGGTCTGTTCGGAACCTCGCTTATCATTACCAGCGGTGAAAACGTGGGTATCGTCCGGGCAACCAACGTCAAATCCCGCTACGTCACCGCAACGGCCGGCGTGATCCTCGTCCTCATCGCCCTGTTTGCGCCGATCGGTCGTCTGGCGAATGCCCTGCCCGGCCCCGTCGTCGGTGGAACGGCGGTGATCGTGTTCTCGATCATCGGCGTGATCGGGATCGATCTTCTGCGTCGCGTCGATCTGCGCGAGCACGGGCCGATGTTCACGCTCGCGGCGGCGCTTTCCATGGGGCTTCTGCCGATCCTGGTCCCCGGCGTCTACAGCCAGTTTCCGCAATGGAGCCAGATGATCCTGGCCAACGGCCTTGCCGCCGGAACAATCACGGCGGTGATTGTGAACGCATTTTTTCAACACCTGCCTCTGGAGCAATTCCAGGCAAAGTGCGCAGCGGTTTTCCGTCCGCAATAGCGGCAAAACAAGGATCAGAGCATTTCCGCGGTTCAAAGCGGGAATGCTCTGGGCGCCGCCGAAAAGGCAGCAGCCAGCGTCGAAGCTGAAAGGAATACAAAAGTGACGGAATTGCGCGACAAGTTACAGGGCAGCAGTGAATTCCTGCTTCACCCCGGCAAGGTTCTCCTGCCGGACGGGCCTCGATCCGGAATGGGGGTAGTGGTCCGCGACGGGCACTTCACGGACATCGGCGCCGCAGGGCTTGTCGGCAGCCGGAACCCGGATCTGACACCGATCGAGCTGCCGCATCATCTGGTGATGCCCGGCTTCATCGATACACACACCCATCTGACCCAGTCGCTCGGCAAATCGCTCGTCTTCGGCGAGCCTTCCGAGATCTTTCGCCGGATATGGGTGCCGCTCGAAGGCAGTCTCGACGAACGGATGGTCTATCTTTCCGCAAAGCTTGCGGCGCTCGAGTGTCTGCGCGGCGGCTTTACCGCCGCCGTCGATGCGGGCACGCGTTCAGCCGGCCATGTCGATGCGCTGATACGGGCGGCGCGGCAAACCGGCCTGCGCAGCGTCATAGGCCTGATCTGCAACGACCTCGGCGGAGCCGCCGTCGTCCCCGAACGCACGACGATCCTCAAGAACGCAGCCAGGCACCTGGCCGCATTCGAGGGCGACCCTCTCGTTCATGCCTCGCTCGCCATTTCCCTTCCGGAGGCGGCCAGCGACCACATGCTGGCCGACGTTTCCCGGATGACACGTGAATCGGGAGCGATTTTCCAGACCCATGTCAACGAACACCTCGTCGCCGTCGAGCGCTCGCTGGTCGCAAACGGCCGCCGTCCGCTTGAGCACCTCGCCCATCTGGGCGCCCTCGGCCCGCATGTGCTGATCGCCCATTCCACGCTGGTGACACCTCACGAGCTGAACCTGTTGCGCGACAGCGGCACGGCCGTCGCCTACAATCCGGTCGCCAGCCTCTGGAAGGGCAATGCGATCGCGCCCGCGCTGCAGATGGCCGCACTCGGCATCCGCTTCGGGCTGGGAACAGACGGAACGCGCGCCGACGGCTTCCGTCTGATGGATGCCGCCGAAGGCCTGCAACGCGCCGGCTTCGGCCTTGCGACAGGCGACTCCTCCTGCGGCGGCGGCTGGCTCTGGGTCGAGCGGGCAACCGCTCGGGCTGCGGACGCCGCAGGTCTCGCCGGAGTGACCGGTGCGATCCGCGAGGGGCTTGCCGCCGATTTCCTTCTGGTCGACCTGGATCGTCCTGAATTCACCCCCTCCCACGATCTCATGTGGGAGCTCGTGCGCTACGGCAATCGCGACCAGATCGACGCAGTCTTCACCGCCGGGCAACTCCGTCTCTGGCAGGGCTGGCCGGTCGGATGGGATGCACGCGCTCTTCTTGCCGAGGTGCGCGAGGTCACGGCCGAGGCCATCGCAAGGGCGCCGATCCAACGCGTCCACAAACCGTCGTCCGAGCATCGGGCGCTGGGGCATTTCGCATGACCCTCGGCCTCTTTGCGGTCCTGAGCGCCGTTACGCTCGTCTCGTCCTTCATCCAGGGTGCGCTCGGCATCGGCTTCGCACTGATCGTGGCGCCCGTCGTCGGCATCCTTAAGCCCGATCTCCTGCCGGTGACGCTGCTTCTTCTGATGCTGCCGCTCAATTTCCACGTCGCCTGGCGGGAACGGTCGGCGGTCGATTGGTCTGGCGCGAAGTGGATCACGCTCGGCAGGTTCGCCGGCACCTTTGCCGGCGTGTGGCTGCTCGCCGCGCTCTCGACGCAGCAGCTGGATCTGGCCGTCGGCTGGTTCACGGTCATCGCCGCCGCCGCCGCGCTCTTCGCGCCGCCCTTCGAACCGGGCCGCCCGAGCGCGCTCGGCGTCGGATTGTTCACCGGTGTGACCGAAACGGCGACCGGTATTGGCGGCCCGCCGCTCGCTCTCCTTTACCAGCACGCCCAGGGGCCGATACTCAGAGCAACCGTGGCGGTGTGCTTCTTCGTCGGCGAAATCATGTCGCTCGTCATACTCGCCTTTGCAGGCCGTCTCGGAGCGGACCAGCTACTGGCTGCGCTCTACCTCGCACCGGCAGTTCTCCTCGGAAGCGCTCTGTCGCGGCTGACGCACGACCATATTCGCGGCCGCGGCCTGCGCTTGGGCGTGCTTACCTTCGCGCTGGCCAGCGGGGCTTTTCTGATCCTGAGATAGGCGCACGCCCTGCTCGGCGTCAGGCCGTGAAACCCTGGTCGCAAAGCTCTCTGAGAGCGGCGGGCGAGAAACTGTCGAGCGCAAGCTCCGGCAACAGGTCGTTATCGGCCGCGAGGTTGCGGTTCATTGCAGCGGAAAACAGGCTCGTTCCCGCTTCGTGCAGAACAGCGGGCCGGCCGGCGATCCTTCCAAGCAGACTGGTGGGGACGAGCCCGAAGGGCACGTCCTCGTAGATGTACCGGCTGTCGGCTGTCGCCGGGCCGAAACCGCCCCGTCCTTCGGTGTGCATCTGCTGGTTCATGTCCGAGACCGTGCCCATCGGCACATGGAAAGACAGGGAGAAATGTTCGCGTACGGTTCTGACCGACAGACCGAAGGTTTCGGCGATCTTCAGCCGCTCCGCGTCGAGCGCTTCGATCAATTGTCCGACAGCCGGCGTCACATGCTCGCCCTGTCCCCATTTCTCGCCCTTCTCCATGCGGGTCAGGTTGAGAAGCGCGATGCCCAGGTGGTTCTGCGGGTTGAGGTTGGAAAGCGAGATGGCCAGAAGCCCGTCGCGCTCGACGAAGCGGTCGCCGAAGAGTTCCGTGCACAGCGCCTTCCCCTCGGCTGCGGCAGCCTTCGGCAAGGTGGCGACGTCGATTTTCTGGCGGACGGTATTGACGGAAACGCTCGCGCCGTCCGGCTGCTGGCGGCCGGTCAGAAGGGTCGTGCCCCAGACGATGATGGGCAGGGAAACGCCCCGTTCGGCCAGCCGCTTCGAAAGATAGAGCGCGCCGAAGGAGCTGTGCGAGCTGACGATCACGGGCTGGCCGGACTTCAGGTGCGGCAGCGCCGCATCGAACGCCACACGATGACCATTGGCGGGCAGCGCAACGATGACCGCATCGACCTCGGCGACCGCCTCGCTTGCGTCACGGGCAACCGCCACCGGGCCGGAAAACTCGACGGCGCCTGTCGCCGTCAGCGGCTCCCCTTCCGACAGTTTGCGCGTGCGCGCCCCCGAAGGAGACCACAAAACGGGGTGATGACCGGCTTTTGCCAGGAAAGCTGCCATGCCGAAGGCGATCGCCCCGGCGCCGAGAATACCAATACGCATCGTGGTTCTGTCTTCCTTTCTCAAATGGCGACGTGCTTTGCCGCCTTGCAATCGAGGTCGCCCAACACCGCTCTTCGCGAAGCATCCAGCGGGAAACCGGAGATTTTTCACTGGATAGCACCGAAAAGAAAAATTGTCCTTTGTCACTGGCGCTTAAGATACGTTTTATGCAGTATGAGACAGCTATAATGCACTGGGCGCATGATCGAGATGGAGATACGGGAACTCGAGGCCTTTCTTGCGGTGATGTCCACCGGCAGCATCACCGCCGCCGCCCGGCTGCTCGATCGCTCCCAGTCCCAGGTCACGCGCCTCATCCAGGACCTCGAAACCTCCGTCGGCTTCGCGCTCTTCGATCGCAACGGTCCGAAGATCGCACCGAGCGAAAAGGGGATCGCCTTCCACGCGGAAGCCGAGCGCTTCCTGAGCGGCATCGGCCATTTGCGGGAGCGGGCAAGGACGATCGCGGAAAAGGAGCCGCAGCCGATCGAGATTGTGGCGATCCCGGCCTTCGCCAGCGGCATCATCCCCTTGGCGCTTGCGGCGTTGCCGGAAAAGCTGCTGCCGCGAAAAATCCATCTGCGCAGCCTGCCGGCGGAGGCGGCGGTGCAATCGGTATTGGCCCGCACGGCAGATTTCTGCGTCACGTCTCTGCCGGCCGACCAGCCGGGACTGGAAGTGCACGGGGTGTTTCAGGGACCTTGCGTTGCCGCCGTGGCGGAAGGTGATCCTCTTGCCGCCTGCGAGGTGATTTCGATCGCAGATCTTGCCGGACGCAACATTATCACGATGGCCAATCCGTTCCGCCTGCGCCACCGCGTGGACATAGCGTTGGAGGCAGCGAATATCCGCCCGGCCAGGATCATCGCGACCAGCGTTTCGGTCAATGCGGTACAGATCGCATCGACGGGGCTCGGCGTGGCGATCATCGAGCCTGCGACAGCCTACGGTTTGAAGCTGGCCAATGTCGCGGTCCGTCCGCTCGACGTCGACATTCCTTTCCCGTGGGCGATCTTTTCGGCCGCCGCGCGTCCGTTATCCGACAGCTCGCGCGAACTGATTCAGGCGATCATACAGATTGCTTCCGCTCACATCCCGGGATTTACCGCTCACGACCCGCGCAACGTCAATCGCGTCGCCGATATGATCTTGGGAGGAGACCAGACCGACGCACGCTAGCCCGCGAAACCGCCCTGCCAAATGCCGGGAAGTATCCAATTCATAACAACGAAACTGAGAACCAAAAGAGGAGAATGACATGAAAGACTTCACCGCAACCCGCCGCTCCACGCTGAAGCTTCTGGCCGCCGGCACGGGCGTCCTGGCAGCGCCGGCAATCATTCGCCCGGCATTTGCCCAGTCCAAGGTCGTGAACATCACCACCTATGACAAGTTCGTTCCGCAATCCTTTATCGACCAGTTTCAGAAGGATACGGGCATTGAAGTGCGCATTCGCCTGACAGACGACCAGGGCAAGCAGTACAACGTGCTGTCGGCCGAAGGCGAGACGCCTTCGACGGATATCGTCACGGTCACCGGCCATCGTCTGTCGCAATTCATCGGGTCCAAGCTGCTCACGCCGCTCGACACCGGCCGGCTGAAGAACTGGGACAAGCTCGCCTCCGCCTACAAGGGCGCACCGCAGCTTACCGTCGACGGTTCGGTCTACGGGGTGCCGCTTTTGGCCGGCTTCGAGGGCCTCGCCCGCAACACGGATTATACCAAGGCCTCCGACAGCTGGGCCATCATGTTCGATCAGGAATACAAGGGCCTGACGTCCTACATCATTTCCGACTTCCTCCAGATTACCATGCGCTATCAGGGCAATGACGGCGACTTCGTCACCTATGAAGGCAAGCCGGAGGAGGCGCAGGCCGCAACCAACAAGGCGCGCGACTACCTGATCCAGAACAAGGACATGGTTCGCAAATACTACGACGCCGGCTCCGAAGTTCAGCAGATGTTCGTCAACGAGGACATCTATGTCGCCCATAGCTGGTCCGGCCCCGCGGCGAAGCTGATCATGGACGGACATCCGATCGAAATATCGGTTCCGAAGGAGGGGACCTATGGTTTCCTCTACTCCTTCAACGTGGTGAAGAACGGCCCGAATACGGATGCGGCCTATACCTTCCTCGACGCCATCCTCTCGTCTCCGGAGATCGGCGCGGCGATGAGCCGGCAGTCGGGCTTCGCCTCCGCATTCGACGGCGTGGACAAGGTGCTGAACGACAAGGAGCGTGCTGCAATGACCCTGCCGCAGGAGCAGACCGAGCGCATCCAGTTCTTCAGCTCCGTCAACCGCGACATGAAAAACGAGATGGTCGACAAGGCGGTCGCCGAGATCAAGGCCGCCTGATCGATCGCCGAGGCCCATCCGACGCGGCCGGTCCCCTTGGGATCGGCCGCGAGAAAGAGCATTTCCTGAGCCTGGAACGACGACAATGGTAGATACGACCACAATGCAAGCCCGATCCGCCGGTTCTTTACGGGTGCCCCGTTATGCCGGATGGATCGGCAAGGCCGTCGGTTCGGGTCTTTATCGCCACACCATCGGACGCCTTGCGGACAGCCGCCGTGCCCGCCTGGCGCTGCTTGCCGGCGTCCCTCTCTTCTGGATCGCGGCGCTGCACATCGGCCCGATCTTCCAGATGGCGCGGATCAGCTTCATGACGGACTACCCGCAGGCACCGGACGGAGGCCCCGCCTATACGCTGGCCAATTACGAGCTGTTCTTCTCCGACCAGCTCTATTTCATGCCCTTCATCCGCAGCCTCATCTTCGCGGCCGTCGTCACGATCTCGACCCTGGTGATCGTTTATCCGGTCGCTTACTACGTCGCGAAAATCGTTCAGCCGAAGAACCGCATGCGCGCGTTGCTGCTCCTGCTCATCCCCTTTTGGGCTGGAGAACTGATCCGCACCTTTTCGGTCATCATGCTTCTCGCCAATCGCGGCGCGGTCAACGTAGCGCTACGCGAACTCGGCTTCATCGACCGGCCGATCCCGATGCTCTACACGTCGTTCTCGCTGAGCTTCGGCGTCATCTATCTGCTGGCGCTCTACATGTTGCTGCCGCTCTATTCGGCCATCGAGAAGATACCGACACCGCTCATTCATGCGGCGGCCGACCTCGGTGCCGGCCCGTTCCAGCGCTTCCGCCGCGTGATCCTGCCCTTGTCGAAGGACGGCATCGTCTCCGGCTGCAGCCTCGTCTATCTCACCTCCGTCGGGGTCTTCGCGGCACCGCTCCTGCTCGGCGGCCCGAATACGGTCATCTTCCCCGAGGTGATCGCGACGCTCTTCCACTCCTCGAACGACAAATGGCCCGAAGGCGCCGCCTTCGCCATGCTGCTGCTCGCGGTTTCGCTGTCGACGGTCGGCCTGTTCATGCGGGTGATCGGCGGCCGGTCCGTCCGGCTGATGTAAGGAGGCCACGATGCGACCATACTTCGCCGATCTCCCGAAAACCGCCCTCGGTGCCGCCTACTGGCTGTTTGCGGTCTATCTCCTGCTGCCGCTGGCGCTGATGACGGCCATGAGCTTCAAGGATGCGAGCTTCGTCGCCTTTCCGATCACGGACTGGACGCTCAACTGGTATGCCCAGGTGTTGCAGGACAAGCAATTCATCGAAGCCTCGCTCTATTCGGTCGGGATTGCGCTGGCGACCACTGCCGCGGCGACCGTCATCGGCGTCTGGATCGCTCTTCTGGTCTCGACCGAAGGTATCTGGGGCAAGGCCATCATCTTCGCACTCGCCTGCCTGCCGGCGGTCGTTCCGGGCCTGATCAACGCAATCTCAATGCGGATATTCATCCGCACCGTCGACATCCCGACCGGCACGGCGGCGATCATCCTGTCACATGCAGTCCATGCCGTGCCCTTCGTGGTGATCATGGTGCTCACGCGGCTGCGTTCCATGCCGGCCAATCTGGTCGACGCAGCCCGCGATCTCGGCGCCGATCGGTTCGTGGCCTTCCTCAGGGTCACGATCCCGTACCTGATGCCGGCACTTCTCGGCGGCATGATCTTCTGCGTGCTCACCAGTATCGACGACTTCGTCCGCACCTTCTTCCTCGGCGGCTACAAGCCCACGCTCCCGATGCTCATCTTCGCGAAGGTACAGGGCGGCATGTCGCCGGAGATCAACGCCATGGCGACGATCGTGCTGGTCGTGACAGCCGCTGTCGGCGTTTACGCCGAGCACCTCACCCGCCGTTCAAGGAACTGACGATGCAGCCTGTGGTCCACTTCAAAAACGTCAACAAATATTACGGCGGATTGCCTGCGGTCGATGGCCTGGACCTCGCCGTAGAGCCGGGACAATTCGTGACGCTGCTCGGCCCCTCCGGTTGCGGCAAGTCGACGACGCTCAGGATGCTCGGCGGTTTCGAGCAACCCTCGTCGGGGGAGATCTATCTCGAAGGCGAGCCGATCTCGCATCTGCCGCCGAACAGACGCAACGTCAACATCGTCTTTCAGGACTATGCGCTCTTTCCGCACCTCAACGTCGGACGCAACATCGCCTTCGGACTGGAATTGAAAGGACTGGCTTCGGACGCGATCCACAAACGGACCATGGAGCTGCTGGCCCTCGTCAAGCTCCAGGATTTCGCCGACCGCATGCCCGACCAGCTTTCGGGCGGCCAGCGCCAGCGCGTCGCGCTGATGCGCGCGCTCGCCCCAGACCCGAACGTGCTCCTGCTCGACGAGCCCCTTTCGGCGCTCGATGCGAAGCTGCGCCAGCAGATGCAGATCGAGCTGAAAACCATCCAGCGGACCACCGGCAAGACCTTCATCTTCGTCACCCACGATCAGGAGGAGGCGCTGACCATGTCCGACGTGATCGTGGTGATGAACAAAGGCAGGATCGAGCAGATGGGCGGCCCGAACGAGCTCTATTCCCGGCCGCGCAGCCGCTTCGTCGCCAACTTCATCGGCCAGAGCAATTTCCTCGAAGGCAAGCTGCTTTCCGACGACGGCACGACCGCGGCCATCGACTGGAACGGAAGCATCATCCACGCCGACCTCAACGGGACGAAGCTGGCGGCCGGCACCGGCGCGACCGTCGCGCTTCGACCCGAGGCCCTCTACTGCGTGGCGGAACAGCCGAAGGACCGGTTCGCCCTGAAGGGGCGCATCGTTCAGCGCGTCTTCAAGGGCGCCCATACGTCCCTAACCGTGCAACTCGAAAATGGCGCGGAGCTGGCCTTGCAGCTCGACCCGGTAGCGCTTTCGCACATCGGGACGGACGAGGTGTGGCTCGGCTGGCGCGAGCGCGACGCGGTCGTTCTTGCCGACTGACGCGCCTGTTTGGCGCAGACTTTTCAGGGGGCCGCCGGCAGCGACGGTCCCGAAAGCGGATTTCAGGAGCAAAGGCTATTATGACGGATGAACAGCATGGGCGGCTCGCGGAACTGAATGCGAGGGTCAAACAGGACCTGGACTATCTCAATTACCCGCCTGCCAATTGGTCGAAGCCGGTCACGACGGCTGACGGACAGCCGGTGAGCGATGTCGTCATCATCGGCGGCGGCATGTGCGGCATGGTCGCCTGGCTTGCCCTGACCCGGGCGGGCATCGCCAATCTGCGCATCCTCGACCGTGCCCCCGAGGGGCAGGAGGGTCCCTGGGTCACCTTTGCCCGCATGGAAACCCTGCGCTCGCCGAAGAACCTGCTGGGCCCGGCGCTCGGCATGGCCTCGCTCACCTTCCGCGCCTGGTACACCGCCTGCTTCGGTGAAGCGGCGTGGGAAACGCTGTTCCGCATTCCCCGCCCGATGTGGATGGACTATCTGAAATGGTACCGCGGGGTTCTGTCCATTCCCGTCGAGAACGACACGCATGTCACCCGCGTCCGCCCTCGCGAGGACGGTCTCCTGGAGCTGGAGATCGCCGGCGGCGGAAAGCCTTCCATCGTCACGCGCAAGCTGGTTCTGGCCACGGGACGCGAAGGCCTTGGCGAGCCGGTCGTTCCGGCTTTCGTCAAAGGCATGAAGCGTCACGCGTCCTGGGCCCATTCCGCCGACGACATCGATTTCGAGGCACTCAAGGGAAAGCGCGTCGTCGTCATCGGTGTCGGCGCATCCGCTGTCGACAATGCGGCCGAGGCGCTGGAGGCCGGCGCGGGCGAGGTCCGCCTGCTCGCGCGCCGCAAGGAGATGCCGACCGTCAACAAGCTGATGGGCATCGGCTCCTACGGGGTAACGGCGGGGTTTGCCAAAATCGATCCGGAGTGGCGCTGGCGGATCATGGACTATTCGGTCAAGCAGCAGACGCCGGCGCCGCACAACTCGACGCTGCGCGTCAGCCGCCATCCCAACGCCTTCTTCCACTTCGATTGCGCCATCGGCTCGATGCGGGAGGAAGGCGGCGAAGTGCTGATCACCACCACGAGGGGCCGCGTCTTCCGGACCGATTTCGTCATCCTCGGAACCGGCTTCACGGTCGATCCGCTCAGCCGCGACGAGCTCGCGCCCTATCAGGACCGGATCGCCTGCTGGGAGGACCGCTACACGCCGCCGGCCGGAGAAGAGAATTCAGACCTTGGCCGTTTCCCCTGGCTCGATGACGATTTCGCCTTCACCGAGAAGGAGCCCGGCACCGCGTCATGGCTCAAGGACATCCACTGCTTCAACTATGGTGCCTCGATCAGCATCGGCAAGGTGAGCGGCGACATTCCGGCAATCAGCGAGGGCGCGCTCTGGCTGGCACGCGGGGTCGCCGCCTCGCTCTTCATCCGCGATATCGACTACCACTGGAAAGCCCTGCTCGCCTATGAGAAGCCCGAACTCGACGGCTCCGAATGGACCGACGCGGACGCGCCGCAGCCGGCACACAAAACTGCTTGAATTTCTCGATGACGATTGCCCAAGCTGAAGGATTACGATGACCGTTTCCCCGAAAACAGATGTGATCGACGCCGTGCTCGGCCTGGATCCCTCCTCGCCCGTTCAGGCGCTGCGCGAGCGGCGCGAAAAGCTCAAGCATTTCACGCAAACCAGTCATGACGCGGCGCTTCTCCCCGCCGAACCAGGTAATTTCTCCTACGCCATGAGGGCGGCTCTTGCGGCGCGCATCGCCGGCCTCTGGAAAGCGGCAGAGCTCCAGGCCCATTACAAGGCGCAGCTCGAGGAGAAGGGATCGACACCCGACCTTCGATCAATCGCCGATCCGTCCTTCAGGCCCGAGGGCGACAAGCGGCTCGCAACGATGCTTGCGCATGTCGACCTGGTGACGCTCAAGCCGAAGGAAGCGACGCGCGCGAATATCGAAGCGCTCTACGCCGTCGGTCTCGACGACCGCGACATCGTAACCCTCGCGGGTCTTATCGCCTTCGTGAACTATCAGGTGCTGGTCGTGGCCGGCCTCAAGATGCTGAGGGACAACTGACATGTCGGAAGCCGTACACGAATTCACCCTGGAGCCGCTCGACTGGCAGCCCTACGTCAAACCCGTGAAGCTCGACGAGGCGACGCCGGAGCAGCTCGACGCTCTGAAAGTGACGCCCTCCAACACCAAGGTTTCGAACTATGTCCTGGTTCTGGCCAACGACGCCGAGATGCTCGCCGAACGTACGCCGCTCTTCAACGACATCATGTATAGCGAAGGCGGGCTCTCGCGCGGCGGGCGCGAAATCGGCGCGCTGGCAGCTTCCTTCGTCAACCGCTGCATCTACTGCGCCTCGGTGCATGCCAACCGCTACATCCAGCTGGAAAAGCGGCCGGAGGTGGTGGACGAAATCTACAGAAGCGGCCTCGACGCCGACCTGCCGGATTTCGAGCAGGCGCTCTTCAATTTCGGCGTGGATCTGACGGCGCACCCGGACAATGTCGGCGTCTACCAGTTCTACCACCTGCGCGAGATCGGGCTCGACGAACTGGAGATCCTCGACCTGATCCATTCGATCGCAATCTTCGGCTGGGCGAACCGCCTGATGCATACGCTCGGCGAACCGCATCTGAAGGAGTGAGACGTTGGGCGGTTGCCACCTGCGTGTGGCGTAGAAGCCTTCAGCGCCGGCGCCTTCGTTCCGAATCAACCGGTTTCGATGCCCATTTCTCCGATCAGCCTCTCCCGCGCGGCAAGGGCAGCGATGGCGCGTTCGCCCAGTTCGCGAGCCACGAGATTGAGTAGCCCTTCGCAAAAGACGATATAGGCTCCCATGCTGTTGCTGAAGAAACTGCTGGCGTGCGGGATGAAGAAGGCGTGCCGGGCGGGGGGAACGAGCGGCGAAGAACGGCTGTCCGTTACTGCGATCACCTCCAGTCCGGCTTTTTCTGCCACCGCGGCCACTTCCGCCACGCTGCGGGTATAGGGCGCGCAGCTCGCGACCAGAACCAGGTCTCCGGGAGAAAGCTGCGACAGCGCCTCCGCCTCGCCGAGACGCGGTGCGTCCAGCAGGGCGACGTCGCTGCGCAGCATTCCGAGGCCGTAGACCATAAAGCTCGCGAAAGCATGGAACTGGCGTACCCCGTGCACGCGCACACGCGGCGCGGTCGCGAGCAACGCCGCCGCCCGCTTCAGCGTTTCGGCATCCGTCTGGCCGAGAAAGCCGTCGATATTCGCCTTCGTCTCCTGGCCGATGCGTTCGAGGACATGGACCTCTTCCCGCTCGCCGCGCGTGACCGACATCAGACGGCCAGCCTGGCGGCTGTAGAAGTAGCGCTCGTCATCGGCGATCGCCTGGCGGAAGACGCTCTGGAAATCGCTGAAGCCGGCATAACCGAGCCGCTTGGCAAGCCTGGTAAGGGTCGAGGCGTTAACGCCCTGGCCGTCGGCGAGCTCGGATATGCTGCGCACCGCCGTCTGTTCGGGCGTATCGACCAGCCGTGCCAGCACGTCGAGCGCCTTGCTGCCGAGAGCGAGGTCGATTTCCTTGCGCCTGATCCTGAGCGTCAGGTCGCGCAGTTCCTCGATCGTGCCTGGCCGGGACGACGCCGGGGGATCGGTGGGCGGTGCCATCGTGAACCTCAATCGAGCAGCGACCGCCTTTCCTCGAAGCGAAAGAGCGGTGCGGCATGCGCCCTGTCGTAGATCTCGCAGGCGATTCTGTCCATGTCGACGCGAAAGACCGCCGTCGCCAGCGTGTTCTCGCCGTCCGGATCGTCCGGCTGTTCGCGATAGATCGGCAGGGCCGTCCGCTGCCGGTCCCAAAGGACCGCAAGAGGTTCGACGCCGGTCACGCCGCCGGCCAGAATTTCCTCTCCACGTTCCTGTCTGGAGCGGGAGGAGGCGGTGACGCGCTGGCGCTCTTCGCGCGTGCCGTCGTGAATCAGATGGTTGGCGTGCACTTCGGGCGCATCGACCTGCCGGACCGAACAGGCCGAATGGGTAAACTCGACGCTGGCTATGCCCCGATTTCCGGGCTGCGCCAGGGAAATATGGAAGGCGGCGGCGCGCTGCGAACTGCGCAGCATGTCGAGTGCCTCGCGGACCGTGCCGCAATCGAGCACGGCGCGGCAGAGGACCATGCGCGGCATTCCTGGTCCTGTCTGGCGCGAGCGGATATTGTTGACGGCCATGGCGAGCCCGGCATCGTTGAGCGCGAATGTATGCCCCGGAAGCGAACCGGGATAGACGAAGCCGAAGAAGGCGCGGCCCCCTGCGGAAGCGATACGGACAATGGCGCAGCCCGGACGAAGGCCCGGATCTCCGTCTTCGTTATGAGCCAGCGTGAGCCTCTGGCCGGGCAGCATGACTGTGGTGCATCCGTCGGGGGCGATCGCCCGGATATCGCCGCGGCAGTTCCAAGCAAAGACCTCGTCAAAGGGCAGTTCGAGGCCTTTTGCGAGACCGTGCAGTTCCTCGAAATAGCGGGGAAAGTGTGCTTCGACCAGTGCCCTCGCCGCGACGATGCGTTCATGGCCGGCGAAGGCGATGACACTTGCCCAGCCGTGTGTCCTGATCAGATGGTGGTGGACGATGTCGCGGCCATGGCGGCCAAGCGCAACGCCGACCTCGAAGGGCGACCCGTCGATCTCGACCAGGGGCAGGCTGCTTGAAACCTCAATGGACATGCTGGAGAAACTCACGAAGACGCGGATTTTCGGGATTATCGAGAAGTTCGGTCGGATCGCCGTCGACGGAAATCTTGCCGCCCTCCATGAAGATCAGCCGGGAGCCTACCTGGCGTGCAAAGGCGATCTCATGCGTGACGACGATCATCGTCATGCCCTCCTCCGCAAGCGATTGCATCACCCGCAGAACCTCATGGCGCAGTTCGGGGTCGAGCGCCGAGGTCGGCTCGTCGAAGAGCATGAGTTTCGGCTTGACGGCCAGCGCTCGGGCGATGGCGACGCGCTGCTGCTGGCCCCCGGAGAGCTCGGAGGGATAGTGATGGCCGCGGTCGGCCAAACCTACTTTGGCAAGCAGCTCGCGGGCTTGCCCGATCGCCTCGGCCTTGCCGACGCCACGCACGCGCCGCGGCCCGAAAGCGACGTTCGCGAGCGCCGTCATCTGTGGGAAAAGGTTGAATTGCTGAAACACCATGCCGGCTTCCTGCCGGATGAGTCTCACCTTGGAGCGCCCTTCGCGCACGCTGATGCCGTCGACCACGAGGTCGCCCCCATCGATCTCCTCGAGTGCATTGATGCAGCGCAGGAGGGTCGACTTGCCTGAGCCCGAAGGGCCGATGAGCACCACGACCTCACCGGCCTCGATGTTGAGGTCGACTTCCTTGAGCACGGTTACGTTGCCGAATGCTTTGGTGACGTTCCTGAATTCCACAATGCTCATAGGATGCGCATCCTCTTTTCCGTCACGCGCAGGATCAGGGTCAGCGTGCTCGTCATGATGAGGTAGAGAACGGCGACGGCGGACCAGATCTCGACTGCGCGGAAATTCGCCGCCATGATTTCCTGGCCCTGGCGGGTCAGCTCGCCGACACCGATGACGATGAATAGCGATGTGTCCTTGAGGCTGACGATGAACTGGTTGCCAAGCGGCGGGATCATTCGCCGGAAGGCGATCGGGCCGACAATGTAGGCGAGCACCTTCCAGACCGGTAAGCCGAGCGCCAGCCCCGCTTCCTTCAGTCCCTTGTTCACCGAGAGCAGCGAGCCGCGAACGATCTCGGCAATATAGGCGCCCGCATTGACAACGATCGCCGTCACCGCCGCGGTCATCGGATTGACGCGAAAATCCGCGAGCAGCGGCAGGGCGAAGTAGATGAACATCACCTGCACGACGATCGGCGTGCCCCTGATCACCTCGACATAGGTAAAGGCGACGGCGTTCAGGATAGCGTTGCCATAGGCACGCATGAAGCCGGCGACGACACCGACGACCAGGCCGCCGACGAGGCCCGCCAGTGCTATCAGAATGGTCAGCCGTGCACCACCCAGGAGAGCGGGCATGGCCTCCACGACCACAGACCAATCGAATTCCATTGAATTGCTCCGCTGCGTCGCGATCTGCCTCTGCGGCGATGGCGACGCTACCGATAGAGGTTATGGACGGCTGCAGTGGCAGCCGCCGCGGCTTCGTGGAAATGCTCTCGCCATTCCTGCGGGCGGGCTGGATCGATCCGGCCCGCCTCGATGCAGGAAACTCAGCTCTTCGGCTCGACGCCGAACCATTTCTTGTAGATTTCGGCGTAACGGCCATCGGCCTTCAACTTGGCGAGCGCCTCATTGACCTTGGCGACGAGTTCGCTGCCTTTTGGGAAGCCGATGCCGTATTGGTGCGCCATCATCTGTTCGCCCACCGCCTTGACCTTGCCGCCGCCGGCAGTCGCCACGTAATAGAGGACGTTCGGCGTGTCGTGCATCGCGGCGTCGACGCGGCCGGTCTGCAGTTCGAGATAGGCGTTGTCGATGTTCGGGAACTGGCGAAGCTCGGTCTCCGTGAAGTTCTCCTTCGCATAGTCGGTGGCCGACGTGCCGGTCTTTACGGCCAGCGTCTTACCCTTGAGGTCCGACGAACCGGCAATGGCGCTGTCGGCGGCCACCATCAGCATGAAGCCGCTGTCATAATAGCCATCAGAGAAGTCGATCACCTTCTTGCGTTCGTCCTTGATGGTGATGCCGGCGAGGGCGGCATCGACCTGCTTCGTCTGCAGCGCCGGGATGATGCCGTTGAAGTCCATCGGCTGCAGCGTGTAGGTAACCCCGATCTCGCTCGCGATAGCGTCCCAGAGATCGATGTCGAAACCGACATATTTGTCGCCCTGCTTGAACTCGAAAGGCACGAAGGCCGTGTCGGTGGCGACGACCAGGTCCTCGGCAGCTGCCGGGCCGGAGAGCGAGAGTGCCGCGGCGAAAAAGCCCGCGAAGAAATGGCGAAGTCTGTTTCTCATGGTGGCGTTCCCCTGTTTTGCATTCGGGCATCAGCGTTTTGCCGCCGGCGCCAGTGTGCAAATATAGAATGCTTTTTATGTTTTGTCGCCATGAAAATTTGCACCTCTCGGATCTGTTTAGCGTCACGGCTGAAAAAATGCAGCGAACAGTGGCCTGTTGCGAGGTCTGCGAAAGCAGTGCCCCTCTGGCCTGCCGACCAGAGGGCGCATTGATCTATAGCTCTGGTCCGCTTGCCCTAACCGGCAGCTTCAGTGAGCGAGGCAATGGCCGCATCCACAGCATCGCCCAGGCGCTCCACGATCTGATCGACGTCTTCCAGTCCAAGGATGAAGGGGGGCGCCAGGAGGACATGATCGCCGCGTTGCCCGTCGATCGTGCCGCCCATCGGATAGACCATCAGGCCCCGTGCCATGGCTTCCTTCTTGATCCGGGCATTGAGCTTCAGGCCGGGATCGAAAGGGGACTTCGTCGTCCTGTCTGCGACAAGCTCGACGGCACGGAAGAGGCCGCGGCCGCGAATGTCGCCGACGTGATGGTGATTGCCGAGCCGCTCGACCAGGCATCTTTCGAGATAGTCGCCCATCGATACGACGTTCTCGAGCAGCCCGTCGCGGCGGATGACGTCCTGCACGGCAAGGCCGGCCGCCGCGGCCATCGGATGGCCCATATAGGTATGGCCGTGCTGGAAGAAGCCCGCCCCCTCGGCAAATGCCCGGAAGATTGCGGAGGACAGCAGAACCGCGCCGACGGGCTGATAGCCGCCGCCGAGCCCCTTGGCGATGGTCATCAGATCCGGGATGACGCCGTCCTGTTCGCAGGCATGCAGAGTCCCGGTCCGGCCCATGCCGCACATCACTTCGTCGAGGATCAGCAGCACTCCGTATTTGTCGCAGATCGCCCGAACGCGCTTCAAATAGTCCGCGACGGGGGGCACCGCACCGGCCGTGGCGCCCACCACCGTCTCGGCGACGAAGGCGATCACCTGATCGGAGCCCAGGTCGAGGATCTTGGCCTCGAGTTGGGCCGCGGCACGCGCGGCATAGTCCGCATCGCTCTCGCCGGCTTGCTGCAGCCGATAGGCGAAGCATGGATCGATGTGGTGGGTTTCGACGAGCAACGGCCGGAATTGAGCGCGCCGCCACTCGTTGCCCCCGGCCGCCAATGCGCCAAGCGTATTGCCGTGATAGCTTTGGCGCCGGGCGATGATGTGGCGGCGTTGCGGCTCGCCCTTCTCCACGAAGTACTGCCGAGCCATCTTCAGCGCCGCCTCGACGGCTTCCGATCCACCGCTCACCAGGTAGACGTGATCGAGCCCGTCAGGTGCATCGGCAACAAGCCGGTCGGCAAGCCGTTCCGCCGCCTCGGTGGTGAAGAAGCCGGTATGGGCATAGGCCATACGGTCGAGCTGCGCATGGAGGGCGGCGAGCACATCCGGATGAGCGTGACCGAGGCAGGAGACGGCGGCTCCCCCGGAGGCGTCGATATAGGCCTTGCCCTCGGCATCGAAGAGCCGGATGCCTTCGCCGCGGACGGCGACCGGCAGTTTCGCATGGATGGCGCGGTGGAGAAGATGGGTCATGGCGTTCTCTTGGAGTTGCGGGATTGGAGATGGGTGTTCAGCGCCGCGAGCTGTCCGTCGAAGCGCTTCAGAGCCGCGAGCGTGGCTTCGCCGCCCCGGCCTGCGATGAGCGCGCCGAGCACTTCGGCGACGGCGAAGGCCGGCGACATGGCGTGCAGGAAGGAAGGACTTTCGGTCGGCACCACGATGATCGTCTCGGCGATCTGCGCAAGCGGCGCCACTTCGCTGTCGGTCACCGCGACGACCGGTACGCCGTTGTCCCGAGCATATTCGGCAAGTTCGATCGTCGCCCGTGTATAGGGAAGAACGCTGGCCACGAGCAGCACGTCTGCACTCGTGGCACGGGCGACGGCATCCGCGCCGGTGCCGCCGATGCCCTCCAGCATCACGGATTTTTCGCCGACCAGCGAAAGGATATAGTGGAACTGCCAGGCGACCGCGTGGCTCGAGCGCAGCCCGAGGCAATAGACCCGCCGGGCATCGGCAATCCGCATTGCCGCTGCAACGATGCGATCGAGCACCGCCGGTTCTGCCAGCCGCGAAATCTGCGTCCCGATGGTGCGCAACATATCGGCTGCGAGCGCATGGTCGCCCCTGAGCTTCTGACTTCGGGCCTGCTCGCCGGCCTTTCCGGCAAATCCTGCATCACCCTCCCGCAGCGCCTCGGCATAGCGTTCGCGAATGGCATCGTAACCATCGAAGCCGAGCTGCTTGGCAAGGCGGGTCATCGTCGCGGGCTGCACCCCCGCCTGGCGCGCCTGCTCGCGCATGGAGAGAAGAGCGACGTCGCGGGGATGGTCGACGATATAGCGGGCCGCCGTCCGCAATTGCGACGAAAGGCCGTCGAATGCAGTGATGATCGCGTCGCTGAGCGGCCCCTTGTCCATGCTTCATTTAACAACGATCCCGTGACCATTGCAACGAATGTTTCAGTGTGCAATTTTATGATTTCTGAAAATCATAGCTCGATGGTGCCCACATGAACGCTGGCGATGCTTTGCAGGGGATTTCGATCGCGGTTGCGCCGAATGGCGGGCGCCGGACGAAGGCCGACCATCCCGCCATACCCCTGACCCCGGAAGAACTCGCGCTTACCGCACGCGACTGCCTCGATGCCGGCGCGGCGATGATCCACGTTCACGTGCGCAAGGAGGACGGAAGCCATCTTCTCGATGCCGATGCCTACCGCGCCGCGATCGCAGCGATCCGGGCTGCCGTGGGCGATCGCATGATGATTCAGATCACCAGCGAGGGGCTGGGCATCTACTCGCCGGCCGAGCAGATCGCAGTCGTCAAGGCGGTCCGGCCCGAGGCCGTGTCTCTGGCGCTCAGAGAACTGGTCCCGGACGAAACGCACGAGGCTGCCTTCGCGGATCTCCTGTCGTGGGCTGCCCGGGAGAAGGTTTCGCCGCAGATCATCCTCTACGATCCGAAGGAGGCGGTGCAATTGGACGGCATGCGGCGACGAGGTCTGCTTTCCCGCGACGATATTCCCGTGCTTTACGTACTCGGTCGTTATACGCCCGGGCAAAGATCCCTCCCCCGTGATCTGCTGCCCTTTCTGGCGCCGGACATGCCCGCCTACACCCATTGGAGCGTCTGCGCCTTCGGACGCCACGAGGCGGCTTGCGTCACAGCCGCAGCGCTCCTCGGCGGCCATGTCCGCGTCGGCTTCGAAAACAATCTCTGGCTTCCGGAAGGAACGGCCGCCGGCTCCAACGCCGACCTCGTCCGCACGGTTGCGGCTGCGCTTCTGCCGCTGTCGGTCCCGTTGCTCCAGGGGCCGGCGCTCGCAGAGATGCTTACCCGTATTGGTTCTGCGGGCCTGCCGAAAGGTTGACGCGCGCCCATTTTCCGTCGCCCGCCTTTTGGAACCGGTGAACGCCGGTTTCGTTCTCCCATGATGACTGCGCCTCGCGCCTTATCCGGCGCGCAAGGGCGCCTGTAACACTTGGAGTGCTGCTTGCTTTGATCCTGATCGCGGATTTACCGAAGCAGGCAGCCGTATGGGAGTCCACCATGTTGACCCATGAAGATCGCAACATGCCCGAAAGGCGCGCCACAGCGGCATTTCCGATAGGCCTCATACTGCTCGCGATATGCGCCATCTTCGCCTATCTGGCGATCGGCGGCGCCATGCTGGAAAGTGAAACCGAAACGGTCGTCTACACACCGCCGATCGCCGACACGCCGGCACCTCGATGAGTGGAGACCTTCAATGACGCCCGATCCTGTCGGTCCCGGCCCCGGGCCGGGAATAATTCCGCCGAACCCGGTTCCGCCACTCGGCATCCCCGATCCGCCGCCGAACGAGCCCCAGCCCGATAAGGGGCCCGAGGACGACACGCAGAATCCGCCCGACGAAAAGCCGCCTCGGACCGACGTGCTTCCCCGGTGAGGCTTGACTTTCAGGAATGGCGATGAGAACATAACGTGAACATTCTGGAGAGTCTCTCATGACCCATGCAGAGGAAGTGATCGAGCGCGCTATGGCCGCCGTCGCCCAGGCAAGACGCCGGCGGGAGCGCGAACAGGAGTGGCGCAGAAAAACCTTCGGACGGATTCAGGTCGGTATACCGCTCCCGCCCCTCAAGCGCGGCGTGCAGCTTTCGCTGCAGCTTGACCGTCCCGGTACGCAGTGAAGCCTGAAGCCGATCGGCTCATTCCAACAGAGCGACGAGGAAAACCGTGGCACGATTTTCCTCGCGATTGCCTCAGGCGGCAGCCAGTTCCGGCCGTTCCCTGGGGAAGGGCTTGAAGGTCAGTGCGATCAGGAAAGCACCGATGCCGAGACCCCAGGCGCCGATATAGAGCCAGCCGTAGCTGGCAAAAACGTCGTAGATCACCCCCCCGGCAACCGGGCCGATCGCCATGCCGAGACTGCCGGCCATTGCCGTGCCGCCGATGACGGTGCCCATCATGCGCAGCGGGAAATTCTCGCGGGCGATCACGGCGTAAAGCGGCATGACGCCCGCATAGATGAAGCCGAACACGGCAGCCACCGCGTAGAAGGCGCCGAGGTCGCGCACGAAGAAATAGGCGAGCGCACCGAAGGCCTGCAGCAGCAGCCCCGATACCAGAATGCGCTTGGCGCCGTAGCGGTCTCCGAGGATGCCGAAGGCGACACGGCCGCCCATTCCCGCCAGACCCTCGAGGCTGTAGATGGAAACAGCGGCCATCATCGGGATTCCGCAGCTCACGGCGTAGCTCACGGTGTGAAATATCGGCCCCGAATGAGTGGCGCAGCAAAAGAAGTTCGTCAGCAGCAAAATGACGAATTGCGGCGACCTCAGCGCCTGTCCAAGGGACATGTCCGGCTGCCCCTCACTTGCAGAGACGGCATTGCGACCTTCGAGGACAGGCGGGCGGCGCAGGAGCAACGCAGCCGGAATCATCGTGACGGCGGCAAGGGCGGCTATGATCTGCAGCGATGTCCGCCAGTCGTAGATCGTAACCAGCCACCCGGCCAACGGCGACATGGTCATGGGCGCCATTCCCATGCCGGCCGATACAAGAGATACGGCAAGGCTGCGATGCGTATCGAACCAGCCTGTCACGCAAGCCATCATCGGCGCGAATATCGCCGCGCAGGCACCTCCGACGATCACCCCGAAGAGGAGTTGGAATGCGATCAGCGATGGCGCAAGGCTGGAAAGCGCAAGGCTCGCCGCAAGGAGCGCGGAACCGACCAGCACGACCGGGCGCGGGCCCCAGCGGTCCGAAGCGCTCCCCCAGACCATACTTGCCAGGGCCATTGCGATGAAACCCACCGTCATGGCACTCGATATGCCGGTCACGGACCATCCGGTATCCCGCGAGATGGGCACAAGGAAAACCGGCAATGAAAACATGGCACCGATTGCAATGCAGCCGAGCAGGCCGCCGGCAGCAACGATCACCCAGCGATAATGCGCATCGATCATTTCTCGTGTCTCCGCTCAGGGCAATCCGGCGCGGCATTCTTTTTCAGTCCACGCCCGGATTGCCGATCAAATCAAGGGCATTCTCCCGTTCGCGGCTGTGCCGCGCATACGATAGGACGAACGGCGCCCAAAGGCGCCGACATGGGAGTGGAAAATTTTCAGGCTGCTTTGCGCTGGATGCGGTTGAACCATGTGGCGCTCAGCGGAATTCCCGAAGCCCCCCTCTCCCCGCAAGCGGGACGAAGGGACTCGCGGCAAGGTTCAAGACCGATGAGATGCGAGGAGCGGCCCGCTTGTTCCGTCTCCCGGCGGATGAGGGGCGGAGGCGCCCGATCAGGCCACCGTGTTCGACGTGTCGACGACCTCGAAATCATGCGTGATGGTCGCCGTCTTTGCGAGCATCGCGGATGCGGAGCAGTATTTCTCGATGGAGAGGGCCACCGCGCGCTCGACCTTCTTGGCGGCCAGACCACGGCCCTTGACGATGAAATGCATGTGGATGCGGGTGAATACGCGCGGGTCCTGATCCGCCCGATCGGCATCCATCTCGACCACGCAATCTTCGACGGCCTCGCGGCCCTTCTCGAGGATGTGGACGACATCGAAAGCCGAGCAGCCGCCGGTGCCGATAAGCACCATTTCCATGGGGCTCGGCCCCGGTGTCGGGCTATCCGGGCCGGCGGCCGTGCCGAGCACGACCTTGTGGCCGCTTCCGGATTCTCCGACGAAAGTCCTGCCTTCGACCCATTTGATGCGTGCCTTCATCCGATTCTCCTTCCTGTCGCGATGCGTTCATCTTCGTTCCAATGACGCAAAACGCTCCCGATTTCCACCCACGCGCCAATCCGCTCAGCGCGCACCCCAAGTGTCGGTCAGCCGGTAGCCCTCGGGCCACGGGTCCGACGGGTCGAGCATGTGCTGATGGGTGCCGGTAATCCAGGCGCGGCCCGAGATTTCCGGCAGCACGGCCGGCCGGCCGCCGACTTCGGTGGTGCCAAGGATGCGGCCGGAGAAGGTGGAGCCGATCAGCGAAACGGCCGTCAGCCGGTCCGAGAGTCCCATCTGGCCTCGGGCATACAGCACGGCCATGCGTGCCGAGAGCGCCGTGCCGGTCGGAGAGCGGTCGACCTTGCCCGGCTGGATCGCGACCGCAGCACCCGCCCGCAGGCCTTCCGCGGTGCGTTCCACGGGGCCGGCAAAGAGGCAGAAGGAGAAATGCCGCCAGTCGGGGTTTTCCGGATGATGGAAACCGAACTGGGCATTTGCCGCGTTGGTGATCCTGACGCCAAGCCGGGCGATGTCGTGCGCCTCGTCCGGCTTCAGGGCGAAGCCCATTGCGGCAGCATCCACGATTACGAAGCTATCGCCGCCATAGGCGGTGTCGACTGTGAGGGTCCCGAGCCCCTCGACCTCCAGCTTCGCGTCCAGCCGCTCGGCAAAGCTCGGCAGGTTCTCGACGAAGATGCGTTCGGCCTTGCCGTCACGGCACTCCGCGCGCACGCGAACGAGACCGCCGGGCGCCTCGAGCGTGATCTCCGTCACCGGCTCCTTCATCGGCAGGATGCCGCTGTCGAGCAGCACGGTGGAGACGCAGATCGAGTTGGAGCCGGACATGGGCGGCGTATCTTCCGGCTCCATGATGACGAAGGCGGCATCCGCGTCCGGATGCTTCGGCGGCACCAGGAGATTGACATGGCGGAAGACGCCGCCGCGCGGCTCGTTCAGGACGAAGTTGCGCAGGGTCTGATCGCGGGCGATCCAGCGGCTCTGTTCCCAGATCGTGTCGCCCGGCGGAGGCGCGACACCGCCGACGATCACGTCGCCCACTTCGCCCTCGGCATGGGCGGAAATGACATGAATGGTCTTGGTGCTGCGCATCGCGAACTCCTCGTTTCAAAAGCCAGCGCGGTTACGAACGTCCGCCGCGCTTCAGGGAAGCCAGTCCGGCATCCGGGCCGGGACGCGCCCCGTCAAGGCCGCGGCGACGCAATCGGCAAGGCTGCCGAAGCGCACTGCGCGCCCGGAAAGACCGGGACCGTAATGGGCGTATTTGCCGGAGTTGGTCATGACCGCCCGGGTACGCGTCGGGAACACGGGCTCGGAGATCGAGCACCAACAGAGGTCCGGCAGCACCTGGACGCCGCTCTCCTGAAGCCGCGGGAGAATTCCCTCGAGCCGCGCCGCCGCAATGACCTCATGGCCGGCCGTGACGATCACCGCCACGTCCGGATGCCGCTTGCGGCCGTCGAGCGCCTCGGCCAGCGCCCGGCACTCGGCAAGGGACGCGTGCGGGCTGCCGATCGCCACGAGTTCGATTTCATCCGGACCCTCGTTCAGGGCGGACCACGCAGCCGTCAATTCGTCGCGGGTGATGGTCGCATGATCCGCGTCCTCAGCCGCAGCACCGCCGGCCTCCGGCGTCACGCCCTCCACATGCAGCATCGGCGCGGCCGAGGTGGTGCCGAAGGCGGCGCAAAGCGCCTTCAAATCGTCGCGCGAAGGCTCCGCCGGAGCAAGCCCGCGGATGAGCGGGATGCGATCTGGCGCCGCCCGACCGGCGAGATAGCCGATCAGCGGCCAGAAAGCGTCGTCGGCGCCCGCGGGCAGTTCGACGTCTATGATCCGCCGTGCCTTGCGGTGTTCGTCGAGATAGACGCCGGAGAACGGCGCGCGTCCGGTGAGCGCGATGCAAAGGTCGAGGAAATCCGGGTGCTTCGCCGTCCGCGCACCGAGGACGCTGTTGGCGAAGATCACGGCATTGGACTCCGCCCAGGCGACGGCTTCGCCCGTTCCAGGCGCGCTGTCGAGCAGATAGGGCGAACAGGTGAAGGTCGGCCGGCAGCCCATGCGGACATAGGCGTCGGCGAGCCTAGCCGCAGGGTCGCCGAAGGATGACGGCACGCCTTGCCTCTGCCAGTTGGCACGGTCCACGGAAATGGCGTTCATCGTCGCCGGGATCCGCACCTTCGCGCCCATCTCCGCCATCTTCTCGGCAAAGGTCAGGTTCGCGGGACTGGCATAGATGCAGCCGTCGATATGCGCCTGCGTCACATCCACCAGGCCCTGTGCCCCCTGCTGCGCCGCCATGGCCGAAATGATGCGCATGGCCTGCGCAACCGCGACGCCTTCCTCCCCGTCGAGCATGGCGCGGTCGCCATCGGTCAGGTCGAGCGTGGCCGTAGCGGGCGGAACGACGGGGATCGTCAGCCCCTCGGCTTCAATCGTCCTGTCACCGATCCGCGCCGTCTTCGCGCGAGCGAGCGCCGCAAAGGCTTCGGGCGCGAGACGCAGCACCGGCAGCGGGCTGGCGAACATCTCGGAAGCGATCAGCGCGCCGAGGGTCAGCACATCTTCCGGTTCGGAGAATATGAGTGCAGCCGGGCCGCGACCGGTCAGCACGAGGTCGAGCAGCACACCCGAGCCCGTGCAGGACCCGCGGCTCGACGGCATCATCAGGATGGAGCCAGTGAGCGGGACGCCATGCAGCGGGTGGTGCACGTCGATCACGCAGCCCGTCGCGGGATCGACCCCGCCCCAGAAACTCAGCGCCTCCCCGGTCGCGATGACCGGGCCCTCGGCCGCCCCCTGAAGGATGCTGCGGGCGGGATCGAGGCCGCTCATTTCACGACGAAGCCGTGGGCGAAGGGATCGCGGTCATCGATGAAGATGGTGTTGATGCCGGTCATCCGCGCCCAGCCGGCGATCGACGGGATGATCGCATCGCGGTCGGCGACCTTCGCGGCCGCTTCGACGCGACCCTTGAAAAGCGAGCCGATGATCGACTCGTGGACGAACTCGTCGCCGACATTCAGCTTGCCCTTGGCGGCAAGCTGCGCGATCCGGGCCGAGGTGCCGGTGCCGCAGGGCGAGCGGTCGATGGCCTTCTCGCCATAGAACACCGCGTTGCGGGCATGGGCCTCCGGCTGCGTCGGCTTGCCCGTCCACTGGATGTGGCTCAAATCCCGGATCTCCGGGTGTTCGGGATGGACGAACTCATATTTGGCATTCAGTGCGGCCCTGAGCTTGGGGCTCCAGCCGACCAGTTCTCCCGCCGTATGGTCGGCCATGTCGCGGAAGTTCTTCTGCGGCTCGACGATGGCGTAGAAATTGCCGCCATAGGCGACGTCGACCACGATCTCGCCCAGCCCTTCGACCTCCGCCGTCAGGCCTTCGGCATAAAGGAAGCTCGGCACGTTGGTAAGGCGCACCTCCTCGACGAAGCGGCCCTCCTGGCGGTAGGTGATGTCCACCTTGCCCGCGGGGGCATCAATCGACAGCTTTCCCGGCTCGCGCGGGGTGATCAGGCCGTTCTCGATGCCCATGGTGATGGTGCCGATGGTGCCGTGACCGCACATCGGCAGACAGCCGGAGGTCTCGATGAAGAGCACCGCCACGTCGCAGTCGGGCCGGGTCGGCGGGTAGAGGATCGAACCCGACATCATGTCGTGGCCGCGCGGCTCGAACATGAGGCCCGTTCGGATCCAGTCGAACTCCTTCAGGAAATGCGCGCGCTTTTCCAGCATGTTCGCGCCTTCGAGACGCGGCCCCCCGCCCGAAACCAGGCGTACGGGATTTCCGCAGGTGTGGCCGTCGATGCAGGAGAAGGTGTGGGTGGCCATGGTCGAACCTCTGTCAGAATCTTTGCGGCGAAAAGGGTGCAATGTCGATGGCCGGAGTCCGGCCCGTCAAGAGATCGGCGACGATCCTGGCGGTCCCCGCCGATTGGGTGAGCCCGAGATGGCCGTGACCGAAGGCGAAGATCACCCGCGGCGTCGCGCCGGCGCGGCCGATGGCCGGCAGGCTGTCGGGCAGCGACGGCCGGAAGCCCATCCACTGCACCCCGCCTTCCGGTTTCAAGCCGGGCAGGAAGGCCTGCGCCTTCTTCAGCATCGCTTCCGAGCGGCGGAAGTTCGGCGGCAGGTCGAGCCCGCCGAGTTCGACCGCGCCGCCGACCCGGATACCGGTCGACAGCCGTGTCACGACGAAGCCATGGCCGCCGAAGGTGATCTGCGTGCGCAGGTCGAACGCGTCTGCGGGAAGCGTCGTATTGTAGCCGCGCTCGGTTTCGAGCGGAATGTTTTCGCCGAGCGTGCGCGCAACCCGGTGCGAGAAAGCGCCTGCCGAGAGAACCACCTGTGCCGCCCGCCGGGCCCTCCCATCGGCGCTCAGGACTTCAACCGCCCCATCGACGGGCTTCAGTGCAATGACCTCCGCGCGCTCGATCACCCCGCCGATCGTGCGGAAATGGTCGGCAAGGGCAAGCGTATAGAGCTTCGGATCGGCGATCGAGTACCAGCCGGGCGTGAAGGTGGCGTGGGTGAAGCGCGCCGCCAGGCCCGGCTGGATCTCGGCAATGCCTGCGGCATCGAGATGGCGGAACTCGATCCCGTGATCCGCGCGCGCCTTCCAGCCGGCAAGCGACGCCTTGAATTCCGCCTCTCCCTCATAGACCTGGATGTTGCCTTCCTTGCGCAGCATGGGCGCCGTGCCGGTTGCTTCGAGGAACGGCTCGAGTTCCGCTTTCGACAGGTCCATCAGCGCGGTCTGGGCCGCGGTCGAATGCGCCACGCGACCCGGCTGACAAGCGCGCCAGAAGCGGAACATCCATGGCGCGATCTTCAGCGCATAGGCGGGCGGCACGGTAAGCGGTCCGAGCGGATCCAGGAGCCATTTCGGCGCCTTTTTCAGGATGCCGGGCGAGGCAAGCGGAAGGATATCGGTGAAGGCGAATGCCCCGGCATTGCCGGCGGAAGCGCCGGCCGCCGGCCCCTCGCGGTCCAGAACGGTGATCGACAGGCCGCTGGCCACGGCGGCAATCGCAGCCGATAGGCCGACGACCCCCGCGCCGATCACGATGACGTCCGATTCGGCCATTTATCGTACGCTCGCCAGGAACTTCTGCGTCTCGGGGTTCTGCGGCGAGGCGAAAATCTGATCGGGCGAGCCGATCTCGGCCATGATCCCCTGATGGAAGAAGGCCACGCGATCCGACACGTCGCGGGCAAAGGTCATTTCGTGGGTAACGCAGATCATCGTCATTCCCTCTTCCGCCAGCATCTTCAGCGTGTCGAGCACCTCGCCGACCAGCATCGGATCGAGCGCCGAAGTCACCTCGTCGAACAGCATATATTCCGGCGACATGGCAAGCGCCCGGGCGATCGCCATGCGCTGCTGCTGGCCGCCCGACATGCGGTTCGGATAGACCTTGAGCTTCTCGCCGAGACCGACGTGGGTCAACTGCTTCACCGCGATCTCCTCGGCCTTCTCCTTCGAGAGGCCGAGCACCTTGCGCGGGGCGAGCATGACGTTTTCCAGCACGGTCAGATGCGGGAAGGCGTTCCATTGCTGGAAAACGATCCCGACCTTGCGGCGTAGCCTGTTGAGATCGGTGCCCTTGGCATGGACATCGGTCCCGTCGATCACGATCCGGCCGGAGTCGATCGGCTCGAGCCCGTTGATGCAGGTGAGCAACGTCGACTTGCCGGAGCCGGAGCCGCCGATGATGGTGACCACCTCGCCCTTTTCGACGGTCAGGTCGATGCCCTTGAGAACCTCCAGCGAGCTGAAGGATTTGCGGACGTTTTCGATCTCAATCATTGGGGGACCACCGTTTTTCGAGATACCCGCCAAGCCGGGCGACGGGGAAGCTGAGGAGGAAGTAGATGGCGCCGCAGATCAGCAGAATGAAGAGCGGCTCCTGCAGACGCGTGACCAGTATCTGCGAGGCACGCAAGAGCTCGACCAGGCCGAGCCAGAGCACCAGTGCGGAGTCCTTCATCACGCCGAGCGTCAGGCCTATCCACGACGGAAGTGAGACCCGGGTGGCCAGCGGCGCCACGATGTAGCGCATGTCCTGCCACCAGGTCATGCCGAGGGAGCGCGCCGCACGGCGGGTCGTCACCGGCACCGACGAGATTCCGCCGCGCACGATCTCCGCGCAGAACGCCGCCGTGTAGAGCGAAAGCACCACGCCGGAGGTGGTGAATGGGCCCCAGCCGAGCTTGGCGATCGACTGGAAGGCATTGCCGAGCACGAGCTGGATCAGGAGCGGTACCGAGCGGAACACGTCGAGCAGCAAGGTCAGCGGTGCCGACCAATAGGGTCCGATCTGGAACCGGATCACTCCGAAGAGGATGCCGAGAACGGTGCCGGCGGTGACGGCGACGGCGGTGACCGCCAGCGTCATTCCGGCGCCTTGCGCAAGAAAGGCGAGATCGTTCCAGGTGAGGGCAGTATCAAACATCTCTCACCCCTCTCAGTAGCGGAACATGCGCCAGGCGAAGGCCCGGGCTGCAAGCGTGACCGCCTTGGCGATCAGGTAGTAGATCACCGCAGCGAGCGCGAAGAATTCGAATGTGCGGAAGGAGCGGGCATTCAGCTCCTGCGTGATGCCGGCCAGGTCGGTGTTCATGCCGACGGTGACGCCAAGCGACGTCATCAGGATCGCCCAGACCATCTGGTTGGTCGCGGGCAGGAAGGCCACGCGCAGCATCTGCGGCAGAACGATCAGCCGGAACGCCTGCAGCGAGGTCATGCCGAGCGACCGGCCCGCCCGCGCCTGCGTATCCGGAATGGCCTTGAGCGCGCCGCGAAAATTCTCGGCAAGATAGCCCGCATTGTTGAAGGCAATCCCGACCAGAAGCGCCGTATAGGGGCTCAGGTGGATCCCGAAATTGCCGAGGCCGAAATGGGCCATGTAGATCTGGAACAGCGCCGGCGTGTTTCGCGCGACCTCGACCCAGGTCGTGGCGATGCCGCCAAGGATACGGCTGCCGGACAGGCGGAACACGGTGAGCGCGATCGCGCAGGCGACGCCGATGACCATCGAAAGCACCGCGACCTGCAGCGTGACCACCGCGCCATCCAGCATCTGCGGCAGCGCCCTCAGCGCCTGATTCCAGTGGAAGGTGTAGTTGAACATTCCCGTCTCACCCCTCGGAATGCAGCGACGGCGCGGGTTGCCCCGCACCGTCAGATCCTCGGATCAGCGGTAAACGCCGTTCACCGACAGGGACGGAGCCTCGCCACCGACCCACTTCTCGTAGAGTTCGGCATAGCGGCCGGTGCGGACCTGCTGATTGACGAACAGGTTGAGGTAGTTGAGGAAGCCGTATTCCTCGCGGTTGGTGAAGAGGGCCACGTAGTCGATGTCGAAGGGCGCCTTGTCGACCACGGAGATGCCGGGGAACTTGCCGCCCTTGACGTTGGACTGCGCGACCGTCGAGGTAGAGACGGTGGCGTCGAGCTGGCCCTGGCTCAGCGCCAGGAAGACGTCGGCCTGCGTCTGGTAGGGGCGGAACTCGCCCTCGCCCCAGGCCTTGACCTGGTTTTCGAGTGCGATTGCCTCATAGGTGCCGGCGGTGGCGCCCACCACCTTGCCCTTCATGTCTTCGAAGGAGTTGATGCCGGACTTCTCGTTGGCGGTTACCGCCATTTCGAAGGCAAAGTAGGGCACCGTCATCCCGACGGTCTTGGCGCGCTCGAGCGTATCGGAGGTGGAGGCGACACCCACATCGACACGGCCGGACATCAGCGCCGGGATGCGCTCGGGAAACGGCGTCTCGACGATCTCGGCGGTGACGCCGAGCGCCTTGGCCAGATCGTTGCAGTAATCCACGTCGAAGCCGATCGGTTCGTTGTTCTCGTCGCGCGAGCCCATCGGCGGGAAGTCGAGCACCACGGCGCAGCGCAGCGTTCCCGAAGCGATGATGTCGTCCAGCTTGTCGGCATGGGCGGGGCTCGTCAGAGCGGTGGCGGCAACGAGGCCGAAGGCGAGGACCGAGGTCTTCATTCTTGTTCTCTCCCTTGAGTTGGCCGATCGGTGTGACGGCGCGCGCACTATTCCGCGTCGGAGAGCACAAATCAATTTAAAAATACAATTAGTATACAAAACGTATATAACAGGACGCCTTTTCGCAATGAAAAGGGGCTTTCCCTTGTGGAAAAGCCCCTTTCATTGCGCGGTCGACGGACTGGATCAGCCGAGGAAGTCCTCGGGCAGCAGCTCTTCCGGCATGTTCTGGTAAGCCACGGGACGCAGGAAACGTCGAATCGACATGGTGCCGACGCTGGTTGCGCCGAAATTGGTCGAGGCCGGATAGGGGCCGCCATGCACCATCGAATCGACGACTTCAACCCCGGTCGGGAAGCCGTTGACCAGCACCCGGCCCGCCTTGCGCTCGAGCACCGGACGCAGACGGCGCGCCGTCTCCAGGTCGCCCGCATCCATATGGATGGTTGCGGTCAGCTGGCCCTGGAAGCCGCGCGCGAGCTCTTCCATTTCGGCCGCCGATCCCACCCGAACCACGAGACCAAGCGGGCCGAATACCTCTTCGCCGAGCGCATGGTCGGCCAGGAATTGCGCGCCCGTCGTTTCGAAGAGATTGGGCGATGCGTCACGGCCGGACGACTCGGTCGCAAGCAGCGGTTTCACGGCGTTGCGCGTCGCAAAGCGCGCCTGACCGTCGCGATAGGCCTTGGCGATACCGTCCGTCAGCATGGTTTGCGGTGCCACCTTGGCAAGCGCCTCGACGGCGGCGGTGGTGAAGCGGTCGGCATCCGCACCTTCGGTGACGACGGCGATGCCGGGATTGGTGCAGAACTGCCCGGCGCCCATGGTGAGCGAACCGGCCCATCCCTGCCCAAGCGTTTCCGCCCGTGCCTTCAACGCTTCCGGCAGCAGGAACATCGGGTTGACCGAGCCGAGTTCGCCGAAGAACGGGATCGGTTCGGGGCGTGCTGCGCAAAGATCGAACAGGGCACGTCCGCCGGCAAGCGACCCGGTGAAGCCGACGGCCTTGATGTTGGGATGCTGCACCAGCGCATGACCGACGTCGCGGCTGCCGCCCTGGATCAGCGAGAATACGCCGGGGTGAACACCCGTCTTGCGGATCGCTGCGTCGATGGCCTCGGCGACGATCTCGCCGGTGCCGGGATGCGCCGAATGGCCCTTTACCACTACGGGGCAGCCCGCCGCGAGCGCCGCGGCCGTATCGCCGCCGGCGGTCGAAAAGGCGAGCGGGAAATTCGAGGCGCCGAAGACGGCGACCGGACCGACGGGGCGCTGAACCAGCCGTATCTCCTGACGGGGCGCCGGCTGACGCTCGGGCAGCGCCGCATCGACGCGCCGGTCGAGATAATCACCCTTTTCGATATGATCGGCAAAGAGCCTGAGCTGGCCGGTCGTGCGGCCGCGTTCGCCGTTGAGCCGCGCCTCGGGCAGGCCGGTTTCCTGGCTGCCGATCTCGGTAATCGCCTCCGCCCGGGCCTCGATCTCGTCGGCGATGGCGCGCAGGAAGGCGGCGCGCTCCTTGCGCGAGGAATAGCCATAGGTCCAGAAGGCTTCCTCGGCCGCCTCGCAGGCCCGGTTCACCAGCTCTACGGTGCCGACGGCAAAATCATGCGCCGGGCCATGCGCCGGAGCCGAGGCGAAGGTGCCTGCCCCATCGAGCCATTCGCCCGCGACGAGGTGTTTTCCTTTGGGGGTGAAAATCATCTGACTTTCCTTTCTCTGGATCACAATGACCCTGGTCGATTCGGCACAAGATCATAAAACGCGTCGATTCCCGCAACGAAACGGGATTGCCGGCGGAAATTCGCATACACTCTCCTCGCCCGTTGCGGAACCGTTACCTTCCGGCGAACAGACGAATTGCACTTGCCGGGGGTTTGTATACTCTATGTATGCAGAACATCAACCGCCTGCCCCTGAATCAGGCCTAGCATGAGAGAGACGACATGAGCGAGACAACCACCCTGACGACCACCGCGCTTCAGGAGCGCGTCGAGGCGATCTTCCGCAAGGGCGGCCTTAACGTGGTCCAGGCGGGCGCTCTCGCCCGGGTGATCGTCGCCGGCGAACGCGATGCCTGCAAGTCGCACGGCATCTACCGGATCGAGGGCGCGCTGCGCACGGTCAAGGCCGGCAAGGTCAAGCCGGACGCCGAGCCGGAAATCGTCGCGCAGGAAGCCTCGGCGATCGTCAAGGTGAATGCCAGGGGCGGTTTTGCCAATCCCGCCTTCGAACTCGGTCTGCCGGTGCTTGCCGAGCGTGCCCGCAAGCACGGCATCGCCGCACTCGCCATCAACGACTGCACGCATTTTTCGGCGCTCTGGCCGGAAGCGGAGGCGCTCACGGGAGAAGGGCTTGCCGGGCTGGTCATGTGCCCGAGCTATGCCACGGTCGCGCCGACCGGCGGCAACAAGCCGTTGCTCGGCACCAACCCCTTCGCCTTCGGCTGGCCGCGCGCGGGCAAGCCGCCCTACGTCTTCGACTTCGCGACTTCGGTCGCGGCCCGGGGCGAGATCGAGTTGCACCGCAGGGCGGGTAAACCGCTGCCCGAAGGCTGGGCCATCGATGCGCAAGGCAATCCGACGACCGACCCGGAGGCTGCGCTCGCGGGCGCCATGCTGCCCTTCGGCGGACACAAGGGCTCGGCCATCGGCACGATGATCGAACTGCTGGCGGGCATCATGATCGGCGACCTGACCAGCCCCGAAGTGCTCGACTATCTCGGCACCACGACGCTCGCACCCTTCCATGGCGAACTCATCGTCGCCTTCTCCCCGGAGGCTTTCGCCGCCGGCCGTCCAGGCGACCCCTTCGCCCGGGCCGAGCTGCTGTTCGAAGCGATCGTCGGCCAGGGCGCCCGCCTGCCTTCGCAGCGCCGCTTTGCCGCCCGAGCGAAGTCGGAGGCCGAGGGCATCACGCTGAGCGCGGCCGAGATCGAGCAGCTCGACCGGCTGCTTGCGCTCGGACTCGACGCCGTGGCGTGATCCCGGCGGGCACTCTTCCACCCTCCTGTGGCAAGCATAGGAGGGATTCGGGCACAGGAGGAATGCGGGCACCGGAGGGATCTCGGGGAATTCAGACATGACGTGGCTGGAACGAGTACGCCGATGGGCAAGGGGCATCAAGCGAGACGTCGTCGTCCTGTGGCTCGCGGCGCGCGACCGTCGTGTGCCCTGGTATGCGAAGCTGGCGGCAGGCGCGGTCGCGGCCTATGCATTGTCGCCGATCGACCTGATACCCGACTTCATCCCGGTCCTCGGCTATCTCGACGACCTCATCATCGTTCCCGTCGGCATCATCGTCGTGCTGAAGCTCATCCCGGTCGATGTCCTTGCGGATCTGCGCGCCACCGCAATGAAACACACCGCGCAGCCGGTGAGCCGGGCCGGGCTGGTGGCAGTCGTTTCAATATGGGTTCTGCTGGCAGTTCTTCTCTTTTGGGTGGCGCTCGGCCCCCCTGCCGCCGTGCGGTAAAAGAAAGAGGCCCTCCCGATGGAGAGCCTCCTCCGTCTCCGGCCCGATCAGGCCTTGTACTTTTCGACGGCGCCCGGGAGCTTGCTCCACTCGGCATACCAGGTGTTGAAGAGCTTGAACTGCGCCTCGACATAGCCGCGCTGGCTTTCGGTCAGCGCGTCGGTCTCGTTGAAGTGGAGCGTGTATTCCTTGTCTCCCTTCAGCACCATCATGTGCTTGAAATAGAGGACGAGGTCCGGCCCTTCATCGAAGGAGGAAAGCACGGCAAGCGCCTGCTCCAGTTCCTGTGCACGCTGGCGTGCATCGACATCGCCGGCAGCAGCGGCCTGGGACAGGTTGCAGAGGTGGATCACTTCCTTCGGCAGCACGTTGCCGATACCGGTGATGGCGCCGGTCGCGCCGCAGTTCACGAAGCCGTGGAAGACGGCCGTATCGACGCCGATCATCAGCGAGACGCCGTCGTCACGGCTGGTGATGTGCTCGGCCGCGTAGCGCATATCGGCATTGCCGCCGAATTCCTTGAAGCCGACGAGGTTCGGATGCTCCGCGCGCAGCGCGAAGAAGAGGTCGGCGCGAGTGGCGAACCCGTAATAGGGGCTGTTGTAGATCACGGACGGCAGGTCCGGGGCGGCAGCCAGGATCGCCTTGAAATGCGCCTTCTGCGCCACGATCGAGGGACCGCGCGACAGCACCCGCGGGATTACCATCAGGCCCTGCGCTCCGACCTTCTGGGCATGCGCCGCATGCGCGACGGCCGAGGCGGTGTTGACGGCACCGGTGCCGACGATCACGGGGACGCCCGCCTTGACCAGGCGCTCCACGCCTTCCATGCGCTGCGCATCGGTCAGAAGCGGCCAGTCGCCCATCGAACCGCAATAGACGACCGCCGACATGCCGTCGGCAATCAACGCCTTGCCCTTGCGGACGAGGGCATCGAAGTCGGGCGAGCGGTCTTCCCTGCAAGGGGTCATCAGGGCGGGGATCACGCCCGAAAAAATCTTGGCCTTCATTTCAAACTCCTATTGGCCTGACGGATGGCAGAGACAGGACGCCATCGCGGCGATTGCCTGTGCTTCGATATGAAAATACCATTTGTATTTTATTTGTCGACAGAAATCGTGCTCGGCTCACAGGGCAATTTCAAGTCGGTCATTGCGGGCGAAAAGCTTTTGAATTTGCTGGACGATCTGCTCGGCATGTGTGCGGGCCAGCCGATCGGCCGCCTCGACATCACGTGCGGCGATAACGGCGATCATGTCCTCGTGCTCGTCGACGAAGCGCTGCGGCAGCCGGTCGTCATAGGACTGATAATAGAGCCGGAGGATCCGCCGGCCTTCGTCGAGAAGCCGGTTGAACAGGCCGATGAAATAGGGATTGCGGCCTGCCTCGGCGATGGCCGAATGGAAGGCGGCATTGGTGGCGATCATCGCCAGCGCATCCTGCGCCTGGACCGCTGCGGCGAATTCCGCCTGACGGGCGCGGATCACCTCGAGATCCTCCGGGCGGTGATGTTCGGCCGCCAGGCGCGTCGTGACGCGATACATCAGCACCAGCGCGTCGAAGAAAGTGTGCAGGTTCAGGAAATCGATATTCGACACCATCGTCGATCTGTTGGGCAGCGTAGCGATCAGCCCCTCTCCCGCCAGCCGCACCAGCGCTTCGCGGATCGGCGTGCGCGACATCTTGAACCGTTCGGCAAGCTGCACCTCGTCGATCGGACAGCCCGGCGGCAGAACCAGATCGAGGATTTCGTCCCGCAAGAGGTCATAGACCATCTTCACGCCGGAACCGCGCTTGCGTTCGGGAGCTGAATTGGTGTCCGTATCCTTGTTGGTCATGCGGTCTCCTTCTTGTCGACAAAAGAAATACTTCTCCGCGACGATGGGATCAACGGGCTTGCCCGCATGTTTCGCGGATTTCAGGCCGTTTTACCGATAATCTTTCAGGTCTCCGGCAGGGTAAAGACGGCGCAGGGCGCCGCGATGCCGCGCAGCGCGTGTTCGCCCAGCGGCACCAGCGGGGTTCGCGTCTCGGCGGCAAGTGCGCCGGAAATCAGCACGGATCGCCCGAGCGGCCGGCACAGGCCCTCCAGCCGGCTCACCAGATTGACGGCCGGACCGATGGCGGTGAAGTCCAGCCGATCGATCGATCCGACATTGCCCCACAGTATCTCGCCAAGATGCAGCGCCGCCCCAAAGCGCAACGGCGGCAGTTCCTGTTCGTGGCGCAGAGCCTCGAGATGCGCCATGCCCGCGCGGGCGGCAACGACCGCGCGCAGGGCCCGGTCGCAGGCCTCCGCCGGCAAAGCGTTGACCGGGAAGATCGCCAGCACCCCGTCGCCGATGAACTTGAGCACCTCGCCGCCGAAGGCGTGTATCGCTCCGGCAAGCCGGTCGAACCAGTCGTTGAGCGCCGCGATCACGCGGGCCGGCTCATGTTCCTCGGAAAGGCCGGTGAAGTTGCGCAGGTCGGCATAGAGCAGCGCCGCACGGATGCTCTCTCCGGTGCCGCGGCTCAGCGCCCCGGCCTGCACACGGGCAGCACTGCGGCGGCCCAGATAGGCCTCGAGCAGCGCCGCGCGCGTCGCCCGCTCCGCCAGGACGGCCAAGGGCGCCGCCGCGAAGCGGGCGGCCTGGCGCAACCGCGCGACCTCGGCCGGATCGAACTGCCTCGTCCCGGCCCAGCCCAGCACCACCTTCTCTTCCGTCTGGCCGACCACGTCCTCCTGCACCGGACCGAACCCCGCCAGCCAGTCGCGACCGGCGTGGTCGACCGGCCCTTCGGCAAAGCCGAGCGCCTCGATGACCGCGCCGTCCTCCGCCCGCCAAAGCCAGGTGCGCCGCGCGATGATCGGATGCGGCACCGCCAGCGTCAGGGCACCGCCGGCCAGCGGAAGGCCGTCTGCGCGGAGCCGGGTTCCGAGCTCTGCCAGGAAGGGATCGGGGCCGGACGAGGTACCGGCCTCATCCAGAAGCCATGCGAGGGGTGCGGGCAGGTCCATGCGTTGATCATAGAGCAGTTGCAGGAAATGTGTGAACCGATCTGGCCTCGCGGCACTGATCCGAAAATCGCCCCGGCTCCGCAGGCAGTGGCGCGGGCGCTCCCCTCGGGATATGATCGTTCCCGTCCGGATCCGGCGCGCGGCCTTCTTTCTCGCCGGCGCTCGACGGCAACCGAAGGGGAGTGCGATGCAAGAAGCTCTCGTCGTCCGCCGCGAAACGCATGTCTCGGCACCGCCAGCGGCAGTGTTCGCCCTACTCACCGACCCGGAGAAGATCCTGCGCTGGATGGGAACGGAGGCTGATGTCGAGCCGAAGCCCGAGGGGCTTTATCTCGTCAATGTTACCGGGGCCCGCTTCGCCCGCGGCTCCTTTCGCGAGGTGGTGCCGGTGCACCGCCTGGCTTACAGCTTCGGCTGGGACGACAGCGATGTCGTGCCGCCGGGCTCGAGCCTGGTCGAGATCGACCTGATCGAGCAGCCGGATGGAACGCTGGTGCGACTGACCCATTCGGGCCTGCCCAATGCCGAGCAATGTGCCGGTCATGCCGAAGGTTGGGCCCACTATCTCGATCGGCTTTCGGAAGTTGCCGCGGGACGCGACCCGGGGCCTGACCCGTGGCACGGCCGTACCGGGTGAGCCTCGGCCCCGGCCGCTGACCTGGGAGCTTCCGCCTCGTCCTTCTCGCGCGGAACTTTGCGGTGCCTGACGTGTTTGCCGTAGCCGCCGGCAACAAGGCGGCCCACAAGGTGTCGCGAGTGTTCGAATGGGATCGAGAAGGAACAGAACCGAGGAAAGATCGTCCGCCGCTCGAACCATGCCGAGGCTCGAGCGCAACATAAACGCCATTCTGAAGCGGCGCGAGGAAGACGAACGCGGGCGGAGGGCGCACGACAGGGTCGCCCAGGCGATCACGAACTTCGCAGGCTCCATGACTTTCGTCGGCTTGCACGTCCTGGCGTTCGGCGCCTGGATCGCTCTGAACCTCGGTCTGGTCCCCGGCATACCGGTGTTCGACCCGACCTTCGCCGTTCTCGCCATGGTTGCTTCGGTGGAGGCGATCTTCATTTCCACTTTCGTTCTGATCAGCCAGAACCGAATGGCCGAGAAGGACGACGAGCGCTCCGACCTCAATCTGCAGATTTCGCTCCTTGCCGAGCAGGAGGCGACGCAACTGCTCGCGCTTCTTCGTGAGATAGCCGGCCGGCTGGGCGTGAAGGTGGACGGTGAAGAGGACATCCGTGAACTCACCGAGGAGATCACGCCGGAAGAGGTCCTCAATCGGCTCGAGGACCAGAAGGTCCGGTCGGGCGATTAGAACCACGCCCATTTGCCGCAGGAACAATCGGCCGGGCCCGTCATTTGACGACTGACAACAAAAGGAGTCCAAGATGGAGGAGTCACAAGCCATTTCCCGTCCGCAACGCGCTTCCGACTATTCCGGTCGCCGGATGGACTGCATCGCCGCTCTGCGGCCGGCCGTTTCGGACCTGGCGGCGACATCCCAGGAAAGCATCGTGGCGGCGATGGGCGGGGAGTTGACCGACGATCTGCTGGCGCTCGCCCAACGGGCCGAGGCGGCCGGTTGGACGTTCGAGGAGGCATCGGCGGCGATCGAGGAGCTTGCGCGCGAATATGAGGGCGCGAAAGGAACCATCTTCGATTGAAACCGGTTGAACCCGGCGATCTGCTTCCACGATCAGGAGATAGAGGCCGTTGGCGAAACTCGGCGTTTTGACCTTCCACCGCTGCATCAATTATGGATCGTTCTGGCAGGCGCGATCTCTTGTCCACGGTCTTCGTTCGCTCGGCACCGACCCCATTGTCCTCGATCATCATTCCGCCCGCGTCACCCGGGCCGAGTGGCGCTGCGCGATGCAGCCGCTTCTGCCGGAGAGGACCCCGCGCGCCGACATTCCGCTCTACGCTTCCAAGATCAGAAAATTTCAGAGCGCCCTGGCTTCGGTACCGATGAGTGCCCCCTTCGCACTGGACGGTCCGGCCGGCGCCGAAGAATGCGATATCGTCGTCGTGGGCAGCGATGAGGTTTGGAACTTGCGGCACCCCTGGTACGGCGGTTGCTCGCTTTTCTACGGGGAGGGTCTCTCCGCCAAGAGAACCGTTTCCTACGCGGCGACGTTCGGAAACCACCCCGCGGCCGATGGCCTCGAACCATACTGGGCTGAAAGGCTGCGCAAATTCGATGGAATTTCCGTCCGCGACGACAATTCGAGGGCGATCATCGAAAAGGATGTGGGACGCGAGGCGACGCTCGTTCTCGACCCGTGCCTGCAGTTCCCCGAGACGATTTCCTTCGGCCCGAACGCTCTGGCTTCACGCCCCTACATAGCCGTCTACGGACATTCGTTCCCGTCTTGGTTTCAGCACACGATCCGCCATTGGGCGACGACGCGCTCGCTGCCTCTCGTCAGCATAGGCTATCGTAACGAATGGGCGGACGAGCAGTGGCTCGATGCCGGGCCCTACGAGTTCGCCGCCTGCATGGAGGGTGCCGAGGCCGTCGCGACGAATTTCTTTCACGGCTGCATCTTCTCCCTCCTCAACGCCAAGCCATTCGTCACGGTCCTTTCCGACTATCGTTCCAACAAGATCGCCGATCTCGCGCGCACCGCCGGCGCGGAACGGCACGTGGTATCGCAGGAGACGCCGCAAGCCGACTACGAAACACTTCTCGCGCAATCCCCGAGCCCGGCTATCGCGAGAAGGCTCGCCGAACTCCGCCGGCAATCACGGACCTATCTGACAGATGTCCTCGCCTGAGCGACCCGCACCCGCCTTGGCCAGCGCCTCGCTCTCGCCGGGGCAGATGGCGAAATCCGGGCTCTGCATCGGTTGCGGCACGTGCATGGCGCAATCGGGCGGCAGCGCCGCGATGCGTCTCGACCGCTATGGCCAGCTCAAACCGGCCGCTACACATCGCCCCGACGGGTTCGCCGAGCTGTGCCCCTTTTCGCCCCACGCCCGAAGCGAAGACCAGATCGCCGAGGCACGCTTCGGATCGGCGCGATTTTACGACCCGCGGATCGGCCGCTTCGAGGCAGCCTATGTCGGCCATGTCAGCGAGGGCAGCTTTCGAGCGGATGGCAGCTCCGGCGGCATGGCCAGTTGGACGGCCGCGGAGCTTCTCAAGAGGAACCTGGTCGACGCGGTTGCGCATGTGGTTCCCCGTTCGGGCGCCGGCGAACGTCTGTTCCGGTATCAGGTCTCGCGGTCCGCGGATGACCTGCGCAAGGGCGCCAAGTCGCGCTATTATCCGGTGGAGCTCTCCGGCGTCATCGCCGAAATGAAGCGGCATCCCGGCCGCTACGCAGTCGTCGGGATACCCTGTTTCATCAAGGCGATCCATCTCCTCTGCCTCAACGACCCGGTGCTCGAGGAGCGCCTTGCCTTCACCCTCGGCCTGTTCTGCGGACACATGAAGAGCACCCGCTTCGTGGAAAGTTTCGCCTGGCAGATGGCCACGGAAATGAACGCCGTAGCGGGCGTGGACTACCGCCTGAAGGATTCCGCAAGACCGGCAAACTGGTACACGGCCCATCTGCGGCTCAGGGACGGAAGCACGAGAAGCAAGGATTGGTGGCATCTGGTCGACGGCGACTGGGGAGCCGGGTTCTTCCAGAATTCCGCCTGCAATTTCTGCGATGACGTGGTTGCAGAAACGGCCGACATCTCCTTCGGCGACGCCTGGGTCGAACCCTATTCGTCCGACGGCCGCGGAACGAATGTGGTCGTCGTTCGCTCGCCCCTGCTGCAGACGCTCGTGGCCGAGGCGATCGACGCGGGAAGGCTCGACCTGAGCGCGGTCGACAGTGCCTTCGTCGTGGAGACGCAGGCTGCCGGTTTCAGGCAAAGACGGGAGGGGCTGGCCTTCCGGCTGGCCTGGCCGCGTTCCGGCATTCGACCGAGGAAACGCGTTGCGCCGAAGTGGAGGGGCTTGCCTGCACGGCGGATGCTGATTTACTGGCTGCGCAGCGCGATCAGCGCAAACAGCCACCGTGTCTTCTGGCTTGCCAGAACCCTGAACATGCCGGCCGCCTATCTCCGCTGGGCGGCGGCGATGCTCGCTCTCTACCAGGGCGTGACCTATTCACGCGGCTGGATCGGCAAGCTCGCCGATGCCATCGCGACGCCTTGGCGCAAGGGCTCGAAGGACGACGGGGCGGGCGCATAGCGCGCCGTCATTTCGGCACAGAATTCGGCAAACTCCTCCGGTACGAGGGGCGCGCTCGTGTGGTGCGGAGCGAGCCCCCGGTGCTCGGGCGTGAAGCAGTAGGTGACGGTGACGTCGAAATCCTCGAGCGCCTCCATCTGGCGATCGAACCAGTCGAGCGCATTCGGCCGGAAGCGGTCGGCCCAGGAGAGCCCGGTGCGCAGATATGTGACGCCTAGGCGCTTCATCCAGGCGACGGCATCGTCGAGGCGCGGGTCCTCGAAATGGAACCATTGTACGAGCCCGATCTCCGGCGTGTGGCGGGCAAACTCCTCGAACGCCAGTTTCGGCGTTCCGTCCTCGCGCAGAAGACCCATGTAGAAATGCCGGTAGTAGGACGAACCCTCGGCCTCCCGATGCCGCGTCGTCGCCGGCCAGGCCCGCGGCAGGTCGTAAAGGCTGTACCATTGAATGCGATCCGCCCGGCCCTTCAGGAGTTCGGCGGTTCGCTTCAGTCCCCAGAGCTGCACTTCCTCGGCGCCGAAGGTGGAGACGCCGACCTCGCTTACCCAGACCGGCAGTTCGGTGACGCTCTTCAGTTCATCGAGCTTCTGCGGCCATTCATGGATCTGCCAGAGGTTCCAGTCGAGCGGGAAACCATGGGCCGCGACGGCGTCGACATGGTCGAGCACGCCCTCCGATTTCATCAGAGCGAGGAAGTTCGGATCGATCGGCGAAATTCCGCCGAGCACGCGTGTGAGCCTGGGATTGACCTCCCGGATCGCAGCCGCGGCCAGCTTCGCCATATGGGCAAAGCGGCTCCAGTCCGGATCGATCTCCGGATCCCAATGCGACTTGTTGTTCGGCTCGTTCCAGATCATGGCGGCTTCGATCATGAGTACCTCCGAATTGCCGGAAACGCCGGCCGGCCTCCCGCATTTGCGGCACCGGCAGACGCGGCCGGCCGGCTACGACACGTTTTCGTTCAATGTCAGGATTTTCGCGCCCCAATCGCCCATCACCAGCACCGAGATGGAGGCAGGGGCGATTTCGAAGCGCGGCCAGGCGTCGGCGGAAAGTCCTAGGACATGACAGACCAGGGTTTTGATGACGTCCGCGTGGCTGACCAGGGCGACCTTCTCCTGGCCGTGGCGCTGCGCAAGCGCCGCCACAAGTCCCACCGCCCGGCATTGCACGTCCAGCATCGTCTCCCCGCCGGGAGCACGCACGAGGCTTCGCATCGCGTTCCATCGCCGCCAGAGCGGGTCGGCATCGAGGACGTCGAAAGTCTTGCCCGACCAGTCGCCGAAATCCACCTCATCGAGCGCTTCCGTGGTCACGACTTCCGCAACTTCCGACGCCGCGGCGATCGCCGCGGCCGTTTCCTGCGTGCGCTTGCGCGGGCTCGCGTAGATCGAGCTTATGCCTTCGCCGGCCAGACGCGCCGCGAGCCGCTGGGCCTGCTCGCGGCCCGCGGTGCCGAGCGGCACGTCGCCGGTCCGCCCGGCAAGAAAGCAGCCGACCCTGTCATGGGCGGCATGCCGCACCAGAAGGAAAGTGGTCGTCACTCGGCGGCCCCCAGGAGTGCGTCGGTATCGCCGGCGATGAATTCCTCGAGGCGTCTGCGCGCTTCGGCATCGGTGAACTGCTGCGGCGGCGACTTCATGAAGTAGCTCGAAGGGGCAATCAGCGGACCGGCGATGCCGCGGTCGATTGCGAGTTTGGCGCAGCGAACCGCATCGATGACGACTCCTGCGGAATTCGGCGAGTCCCAGACTTCGAGCTTCAGTTCCACGTTGAGGGGAACGTTGCCGAATGTCGTGCCCTCGACGCGAATATAGGCGAACTTGCGGTCGGCAAGCCAAGGGACGTGATCGCTTGGGCCCACGTGGATGTCGCCGGCCGCAAGCGGAATATCCATCTGGCTGACGACCGATTGGGTCTTGGAAATCTTCTTCGATTCGAGCCGTTCCCGCTCGAGCATGTTGAGAAAGTCGGTATTGCCGCCGAAATTGAGCTGGTAGGTCCGATCTATGCGCACCCCCCGGTCGCGAAAGAGGTTGGCAAGCAACCGGTGCACGATGGTCGCGCCGACCTGGCTCTTTATGTCGTCGCCGATGAGCGGCAGGCCGCGCTCGGCGAATTTGCGCTGCCACGCCTTGTCCGAGGCGATGAAAACGGGAATGCAGTTGACGAAACCGCAGCCGGCGGCAAGCGCCTGCTCCGCGTACCAGCGCGTGGCGACTTCGGAACCGACCGGAAGATAGGAGACGAGCACGTCCGTCTCGGTCCGCCGCAGGACCTCCGCGACGTCGGCGGCGGGCGCATCGGATTCCTCGATCTCCTCGCGCAGATAGCGGCCGATGCCGTCGAGCGTTCTGCCGCGCTCGACGAGCACGCCGGTGGCGGGAACCTCCGCAAAGCGGAACGTGTTGTTGGGAGCGGCGTAGATGGCCTCCGCGACATCGCGCCCGACCTTCGAAGCGGCGACGTCGAAAGCCGCTGAGAGCTCGATATCACCGACGTGGTATCCGCCGAGACTGGTATGCATCAGCCCCGGAACCGGCTCGTCCTCCTTCGCGTCGCGATAGAATGTCAGCCCTTGGACGAGGGAGGACGCGCAATTGCCGACACCGACCAGCCCGACCCGAATGGAGTTCGATCGCATCTCACCACTACTCCTGCGCAGTATCTACAATGCTTGCCAAACCCGCGCGCAACCGATTGGTTCCTTCTTCTTTCTCCCGTTTCTCGCGCATCGCGGATCGAATTCAGCCGCAGCGCGTTGAAGGGGCGGACAGGAAAGTGAGCGAGACTTCATGCTCGTATACGGTGACGCAAAGCGCCTGGAGCGCGCCGACACGCTATGCGCCGAGATCGCCTCGCGCCTGCATAGGGCCCAACACCAGCCGCCGGGCATCGCCCGCCACACCGAGCTCGTCGCCATCCTGCTCAGGGCCGGGGAACTGGTGCAGGGGCTTGCCGACCTGGAGCTGGTGCGGATGGGAGCCGACGACATCTCCGCATCGCGCCAGACCGGCGAGTGCCTCCTCCTCGACCTTGCCGGGCTCGTCGCCCGGTCCTGGCGCCAGGGCTTCGCCGGCCCGGTGGTCGTGCCGGCCCGTGTCGCAAGGTCGCTGGCGGAAAGCCAGGCACCGCTTTCCCTCAGCATTCGCGAGCCGGAAGGCTATGCCTTCTATGCTCTTTACCCGGAGAGCTATCTCGAGGCCGCGGCAGGTTCCGGGCTTCCTGCCGACACGGTGGTGATCGGCCTGCGCAGCATCGGCACCACGCTCTCGGCACTTGTCGCGGCCTCCCTCGGTGCCGCGCCTCCGGTCACACTGCGGCCGATCGGCGATCCGTTCCGAAGGCGGCTTGCAGTCGCGCCGCAACTTGCGGAACGGCTGCTGCGCGACCGGGCGGCGGATTTCGCGATCGTGGACGAAGGACCCGGCCTTTCCGGCAGCTCGTTCGGATGCGTCGCGGATTGGCTGGAGGATCACGGCGTCAGCGCCAACCGCATTCACTTCTTCCCCGGCCACAAGGGAGGACTTGGGCCGCAATCCTGCGGCCGTCATCGCCAGCGCTGGGCGGAAAGGCCGCGCCATGTCATCGACGTGGACGATCTCCTGATCAAGCCGTCGCATTCTGCGCGCCACCTCGCCGATTGGGTCGCCCATCTCGTCGGCCCGCTCGAGAAGCCGCTCGAAGACGTCTCAGCCGGCTTATGGCGCAAGATGCTTCCCGGCGATCGCTGGCCTCCCGCAGACGGCAGGTTCGAACGCCGGAAATTCCTGGCGCACACCGCCGACGGTCCGTGGCTCGTCAAGTTTGCGGGACTCGGCGAAACCGGGCAGCGCAAGCTCGTCAAGGCGCGTCTTCTTGCCGAGGCAGGCTTCACGCCACCGGTCGCCGGATTGTGCCATGGCTTTCTGGTTCAGAAATGGGTTTCGGCGAAGCCGATGGCGCCGCCGGAATTCCGCCGGCCGGCCTTCATCGCCCATCTCGGCCGCTACCTGTCCTTCCGGGCGCACAGCCTGCCGCCGCCTGCGGCGCAAGGGGCATCCATGGCCAAACTCTGCGAGATGGCAGTGATCAACACCGAAGAGGCATTGGGCAGAGCGGCAGCGTCGCGGCTGAAGAGCCGCCTCGGCGATCCGGAACGATACGATTCGACGATCGTGCCGGTCGATACGGACAACCGGCTTCACCGGTGGGAATGGCTGGTCGAAGGAGAGCGACACATTCTCAAGACCGATGCGTTCGACCACAGCAGCGCCCATGACCTCGTCGGCTGTCAGGACATCGGCTGGGACATTGCGGGCGCGAGCATAGAATTCGACCTCACGGGCGAGGAGCGGGCGGCGCTGCGCGCGGCCGTATCCGAAGGCTGCTCGCGCATTCCGGATGCCGGGCTGCTGGAGCTCTTCGAACTCTCCTATCTCGCCTTCCAGCTGGGCCTGTGGATGTCGGCAAAGTCCGTGGCCGCCCCCGAGGAAGTCCCCCGGCTGGAGGCCGCAGCCGCGCGCTATGCGAGGTTCCTTCGGCGCCGGATCGAGGATTAGGATAGGAGCCGCAGCGGACGGCACGCCGCCCTACCGCCCGTAAATCCTGTCCAGCACATCCGCCACTGTGACCAGATATTCGCTGTCGGGATCGAAGCGCGCGCCTGCGGCCAGCCTCTCGGCCCAACCGGCCGCCGCGCGTCCGCCCCAGGCGTCGGGGGGAACCGCAAGCACCTCGCGCTGCGTGCCGCGATAACGTTCGGCCGTGAAGTCCAGATAAGACCCGTTGACGTTTCTCAGGCTGGCGCCGCCTTCGGTGCCATAGAAGTCGGCGCTGATCACCGCATCGCATCCGGCCTGCAAATGCCATGAGCATGCCATCCTGGCGAGAGCGCCGTTCGCCAGTTCGACCGTAGCGACGGCGTAATCCTCGACCTCGTCGCCGTCGCGGCGGATGGGCAGACCTTTGGCGAAGAGCCTGCTTTCCACGCGGGCGACGTCCGGGAACCCGAGGACCCAGAGAAGGAGGTCGACCAGGTGCACGCCGAGATCTATGACGCAGCCGCCGCCGGAAAGCGCCTTGTCGTAGAACCACGGCTTGCTCGGCCCGTAGGCATTGTGGAAGGTGAGGTCCACGGCGAACACGGTGCCGAGTTCGCCCGACGCGATCAGGTCGCGAATTTGCCGCATGCCGTCGGTGTAGCGATAGGAGAGATCGACGCTCAAAAGCCTGTCGACATGCCGGGCGGTTTCGACCACCGCCGCGGTCTCGTCGCGCGTGCGGCCGAGCGGCTTCTGGCAGAAAACCGCCACGCCCTGCTCCAGTGCCACGATCGATTGGGCGGCGTGGAGCGCGCTCGGCGAGGCGATCACGATGCCGTCGAGCTCCTGGTCGAGCAGTGCCTCGAGCGAGTTCACGACGGAGGCCTCGGGGGTCAGCTCGCGGGCCGCCGCCGCCATTTCCGGCGAAGGATCGAAGATCGCGACGGTTTCGACGGATCCGGTCTCGACCACCGCCTTCATCCGGTGGAAGCCGATTCTTCCGACGCCGAGAAAGCCGACGCGGGGGCGGATGACGGCCTTCGGGCTCGTTGAAAGCTGCATTGCGTCACTCATGGCAGATCACCAGCGCTTTGATGAAACCTTCCGGCCGGTCGCGCGTCATGTCGAGCGCGGCGCCGAGTTCTTCGAGGGGAAACCGATGGGTGTAGAGCCGCGAGGGAGAAAAACCACCCGCTGCCGTCGCTTCGATCGCCTCGTTCATGCCGCGCATATAAACGGCAGGATCGCGTTCATGCGCATTGATCACGTCCAGGCCGCGCCAGTTCCAGAGCTGCATGTTCACCTGTCGGGGGCCGTCCTGGTGGTAGCCTGCGACGACGAGCCTGCCGCGCTCCTTCGTCAGTTCGCCGGCAAGATCGAGCGGCCATTGCTTGCCGACCGCCTCGATGACGCAATCGCAGAAACGCCCGTCGGTCAGTTGCTTTACCTCTTCGATGATCCGCCAGTGATCGTCCATGGGAATCACTTCGCTCGCACCGGCCTGCTGGGCCGCGGCGAGCGAAGACGGCCTGCGCGATATCGCTATCACCCGCGCGCCGGCAGCGCTTGCGAGTTCGGTCAGAAGAATCCCGAGAAAGCCGATACCGACGATCGCCACAGTCTCTCCCGGACTGATCGCGCTGCGCCGGAAGATGTTGAAGGCACAGCCGAGCGGTTCGCCGGGAAAGGGCTGATCTGCAAGAGACGCCGGCAAGGGCGCGATCGCGCTCTGATCGGCGATGTCGTGCGTGGCATAGGCATGGTAGGAAAGTGCCGCCACGCGATCGCCCGGCGCGAAACCCTGCACGCCCTCGCCGACCGCGTCGACAATGCCCCAGCCCTCGTGTCCGAGCGCGCCGGGTTCCGTCGGAAACTGCATCCATTCCGGACCCGCCCAGGGAACGAGATTTGAGGCGCAGACGCCGCAGCCTTCGAGCCTTATCCGCACCTGGCCGCGACCCGGTTGCGGCAACGGCAACGTCTCTATGCGCACCGCGCCCGGCCCGGTGACGATAGCGGCGGACATCGTGTCCGTCCGCTGAGATATGCTGATGTTCATGTCAGCTCCTTCCCTCGGTGGCGACCTGTCCGGCAGCCCGAAAAGGGTGTCGCGAGGTCCGCCGGACCCGCCCCTGCCCCGGCCAAAGAAAGCTCCGAGCAATGTTCAAGAGCCTCCCGCCCTTAACTTGATGTTGCAGCTTTTGTTCCTGATGCCCGCAGTTCGCGTGGAACACTCCCGCGAAAGAGAGGTTTGTACCTTGGCACGGGGCGACGCCCCCGGGGGATCAAAGAAGAACATCAAAGAAGAAGAAGTCAAAGAAGAAGGAACATTTGCGACGCACGTTTGTTGGAGGTTTGTCTCTATCTCTGATTGGTCATCATCAGGTGCATTATGACAAAAGTACTTGTTACCGGCGGCTGCGGCTTCATAGGGCGGCATGTTGTCGAAGAGCTTCTTTCAAGGAACTACGACCTGCGCGTCCTCGATGCGTTGAACGATCAGGTCCATGCGGATGCGCAGGTCACGCTGCCACCGGAAGTAGACATGCGGCGCGCCGACATATGCGACGCAGACGCGGTGAAAAGCGCGCTGAAGGACGTCGATCACGTCATTCATCTCGCCGCGGAAGTCGGCGTCGGCCAATCGATGTACGAGATTTCCCGCTATGTCGGCGTCAACGACCTGGGCACCGCCGTTTTGCTCGAGGCGATGATCGGCATGCCGATCCGGCGGATCGTCGTTGCCTCTTCCATGAGTGTTTACGGCGAAGGCTTGTACGAGACGACGGCCGGCGAGCGTCGTGCGCATATCCGGCGATCCCCCGCCGAGATCAAAGCCGGCGCCTGGAACCCGTCCGGTCCTGACGGCGAACGCCTGAGGCCGATCGCCACCGACGAGAACAAGCCGGTCGACCTCGCTTCCATCTACGCGCTCACCAAATATGCACAGGAGCGTCAGGTCCTTATATTCGGGGAAACCTATGGGACGGACGCGGTGGCGCTGCGGCTCTTCAACGTCTACGGCGCCGGCCAGGCGCTTTCCAACCCTTATACGGGCGTGCTTGCCAATTTCGCCTCCCGCCTTGCCAACGGGCAATCGCCGATGGTTTTCGAGGACGGCCGGCAGAAACGCGACTTCGTGCATGTCCGCGATGTGGCGCGTGCCTTCCGGCTGGCGCTCGAACAGCCGCACGCCGCCGGCCACGTCATCAATATAGGCAGCGGCAACGCCTACGCCATTGCGGACATCGCCTCGTTGCTTGCCGAAGCGATGGGTGTACCGGAGATCGAGCCGGAGATCATGAACAAGGCCCGCTCAGGCGATATCCGCAATTGCTTTGCCGATATCGCGAAGGCACGCGACCTTCTCGGCTTCGAACCGGCCCACCGGCTCGAGGACTCGCTTGCGGACTTCGCCCAATGGGTCCGCAGCGCCGGCGCGATCGACCGCGGCGCCGAGATGAAACGCCATCTGGAAGCACGGGGGCTGGTCCTATGAGCGGCCGGACGGTCGGCACGGACCGGCATCTGGCGGCGCCCGCTCTTTCCGGCAAGACGGCGCCGATCCTGGTCGTTGGCGGCAGCGGCTTTCTCGGCAGCAATCTGGCCGACAGCTTTCTGCGCGACGGCGAGCACGTGATCGTTCTCGACAATCTCAGCCGTCCGGGCGTCGAGCGAAACCTCGAATGGCTGGTGGACGGCCACGGCCGTGCCGTCGAGGCATTGATCGCGGATATCCGCGACCTCGGCGCGATCGAACCTGCCTTCAGAGAAGCCAGGGCTGTGTTTCACTTTGCGGCCCAGACGGCGGTAACCACCAGCCTCGAGCAGCCGACGGACGATTTCGAGACGAATGCCCGCGGCACGCTCAACGTGCTCGAAGCCGCACGCCTGGCCGGCCGCCGTGCGCCCGTCATCTTCGCCAGCACCAACAAGGTCTATGGCGCCCTCGGGCACATGGCGATGCAGGACATGCGGGGCCGTTACATGCCGGCCGACGAGGCGACACGCGAGCATGGCGTCGGTGAGGCCCAACCGCTGGATTTCTGTACGCCCTACGGCTGCTCGAAGGGTGTCGCCGACCAGTATGTGCTGGATTATGCCCGCTCCTTTGGCTTGCCGACGGCCGTGCTCCGGATGAGCTGCGTCTATGGGCCGAGGCAGTTCGGCACCGAGGACCAGGGCTGGGTCGCCCATTTCCTCATTCGCGCCCTCGCCGGCGAGCCTGTTTCGATCTATGGCGACGGCAAGCAGGTCCGCGACATTCTCCATGTCACCGATGCGGTCGCGGCCTATAGGGCGCTCCTGAAATCGATCGACCGCCTGAAGGGGCGCGCTTTCAATCTGGGAGGCGGACCCGCCAATGCCGTCAGCATTATGGACGTGCTGCGCGAGATCGAGCTTTTGACCGGCCGCGTGCTCTCGAAGGCAAAAAGCGATTGGCGCGCAGGCGACCAATTGTACTTCGTCGCCGATACGCGCGCGATCGCCGATGCGCTTGGCTGGAAGGCCGCAATGCCCTGGCGCGAAGGCTTGCGCGACCTGTACGCCTGGCTTCACGACGATCGGGGTGCGGTCAGCAGGATCCGGCGCCAACCGCGGAGGGTCACCGCATGAGCCTTCCCGCCGTTTCCGCCGCTCGATTTGACGGCCGCCGCAGGGCCCCGGGCCCACTGCCGCGGCGGGTGTTGATGACCGTCGATGCCGTGGGCGGCGTCTGGCGCTATGCGATGGATCTCGCTGCGGCCATGCGCGATTGCGGCGTGGAGCCGCTGATCGTCGGCCTCGGCCCGCAACCTTCCCCGGAGCAACGGCGCGAGGCAAACAGCATAGGCCGGCTCGAATGGCCGGCTCAGCCGCTCGACTGGATGGTCGAAGACGAGAGCGAACTCGACCGCGTCCCGCACCTCCTGTCCGAACTTGCGCTCAGGCATTCCGTCGATCTCCTCCATCTCAACCTGCCGTCCCAGGCGGCGCGAATAACGGCGGAAATACCGCTCGTCACCATGTCGCATTCCTGCGTCGCCTCCTGGTTCGCTGCGGTGCGCGGGTCCGGTTTGCCGGAAGCCTGGGCCTGGCAGAAGCGATTGAACCGGCTGGGATTCGACCGCGCCGACCTGGTGCTCGCGCCGAGCCGAAGCCATGCCGCGACCCTGACGCGCACTTACGGCGCAATCCCCGATCTCGCAGTCGTCTACAATGCGAGCCGGAATGCATGCTCCGTCAGCACCAAGGAAAACTTCGTCTTTGCCGCCGGTCGCTGGTGGGACGAAGGCAAGAACGGCGCCGTGCTCGACAGGGCCGCCGCCGACATAGGCTGGCCGGTCGTGATGGCCGGCGCCTGCGAAGGCCCGAACGGGCAGCACCTGGCGATCATGCATGCCGATCACGAAGGTGAACTCAGCCACGACCGGACGATGAGGCTGATGTCGAAGGCCGGGATCGTCGTCTCTCCATCGGTCTATGAACCCTTCGGCCTGGTGGCGCTGGAAGCCGCGCGTGCAGGCGCCGCACTGGTCCTCGCCGACATCGAAACCTATCGCGAGCTCTGGGAGGGCGTCGCCCTTTTCGCCGACCCCGGTGATCCCGCCGCCTTTGCCGAAGCCGTCAACCGGCTGACGGAGGATGAAGGGCTCAGGGCCGACCTTGGCCGACGGGCGCAGCTGCGCTCAGCCGATTTCACGGTCGAGGCTCAGCGCGACGCGGTGCTCGCCGCCTACCGGCGGGTGATGAGCGGGTCCGATCGATTGACGGCAGCGGAGTGAGCGGATGCGATTTCTCTTCTACACCCACTCATTGGTGTCCGACTGGAACCACGGCAATGCGCATTTTCTGCGCGGTGTCATGCGCGAACTCATCCGGCGCGGCCACGAGGCCGTAGCGCTCGAGCCCGGCGATTCCTGGAGCCGGCGCAATCTCGTCGCAGATCAGGGTAACGGAGCGATCGCTGCCTTCCGCAAGACCTTCCCCGATTTGAGGGTCGGGATCTACGGGGCCGATTTCGAGCATGAAGCGGCGGCCCGCGAGGCCGACATGGTCATCGTGCATGAGTGGACCGATCCCGCTCTCGTCGCCGAGCTCGGCCGCATTCGCCTGAAGGGCGGCCGCTTCACGCTCGCTTTCCACGATACCCATCACCGCGCCGTCAGCGCCGAGCGGGACATCGCCCGGCTCGACCTTTCCGGATACGACTTCGTTCTGGCCTTCGGTGAGGCGCTGCGGGAGCGTTATCTGCAGGCGGGCTGGGGAAGGCATGTCCATACCTGGCACGAGGCGGCGGATACCTCGCTGTTCCACCCGATGCCGGACGTGGAAAAGCGGGGCGAGCTCATCTGGATCGGCAATTGGGGCGACGACGAGCGCAGCAGCGAGATCATGTCCTTCCTGGTCGAACCGGCGAAAAAGCTGAAGCTCAGGACCACCGTCCGCGGCGTGCGATATCCCGAGACCGCGCTCAAGGCTTTACGGTCCGCGAAAATCGACTATGGCGGCTGGCTCGCCAATGCCGCTGTTCCGCGGGCTTTCGCCGAGCATCGGGTCACCGTGCACATTCCGCGCCGGCCTTATGTCGAGGCCCTGCCGGGCATACCGACGATCCGCGTCTTCGAGGCGCTTGCCTGCGGCATTCCGCTGATTTCGGCGCCTTGGAGCGATGCCGAAGGACTTTTCCGGCCGGGCAGGGATTTTTGCCTTGCCAAGGACGGCAAGGAGATGACGCGCCTTCTGCGCCAGTTGCTCGCCGAACCGGACTTCGCCGCGGAGATGACCGCCTCCGGGTTGGAGAGGATCCGGGCGCGCCACACATGCAGCCATCGCGTCGACGAGCTTCTCGCCATCGTGGCCTCCTACAGGCCGCGCTCCGGCGCGCGACAGATCATTTCGGAGGAGGTCGAGGTATGAGGCTGGCATTTTACGGATCGAGTCTCGTTTCGGCCTACTGGAACGGCGCGGCCACCTACTATCGCGGCCTGCTCCGGGCGCTTGCCGAACGAGGATATCAAATCACCTTCTACGAGCCCGATGTCTACGATCGGCAGAAGCACCGCGATATCGATCCGCCCTCCTGGTGCAGGGTCGTCGTCTATGACGGGACCGTCGAGGCGTTGAAGCGAGTGGCGCAGGAAGCAGCCAAAGCGGACATCGTCGTCAAGGCGAGCGGCGTCGGCTTCGAGGACGAACTGCTGCTCGCCGAGGTGATGGCCGCGGCAGGCCCGGCGGCGCTGAAAATCTTCTGGGATGTCGATGCACCCGCCACTCTGGCCGAACTCAGGGCCGCGCCCGACCACCCGCTTCGCCACGCGCTTTCCTCCCTGGATCTCGTGCTGACCTATGGCGGCGGCGATCCCGTGGTCGAAGCCTATCGCGCGCTTGGCGCCCGCGATTGCGTTCCGATCTACAATGCCGTCGATCCGGAGACGCACCATCCGGTGCCGCCGGATCCGTACTTTGCCGCCGATCTCGCCTTCCTCGGCAACCGCCTGCCGGACCGGGAGGAGCGCGTGGAGGCCTTCTTCCTCGAGCCGGCGCAAAAGCTCTGGCAACGGCGTTTCCTGCTCGGCGGATCCGGGTGGCACGACAAGTCTCTGTCCCCGAATGTCGCCTATATCGGGCACGTCCCGACCGCCGACCACAATGCCTTCAACACGACGCCGAATGCCGTCCTGAATATTTCACGCGCCAGCATGGCCGAAAACGGCTTCTCGCCGGCAACCCGCGTCTTCGAGGCCGCGGGCGCCGGCGCCTGCCTGATCACCGACTACTGGGAGGGCATCGAGCTCTTCCTGAAACCCGGAGAAGAAGTGCTGGTCGCCAGAGACGGCCGCGACGTCGCCGAACTGATGCAGCAGCTGACGGCGGCCGGCGCCCGTGAGATCGGCGAACGGGCGCTCCGCCGCGTTCTCGCCGAGCATACCTATGCGCACCGTGCCGAGGAGGTGGACCGCGTCCTGCGGCAGGCGCGCCGCATGGAGGCTGCCGAATGAAGCGACCGCTCGACATCGTCATTCTCGGTCTCTCGCTGTCCTCCTCGTGGGGCAACGGTCATGCGACCACCTATCGCGCTTTGCTTCGCGCGCTCGACGCTGCCGGGCACAAGGTGACGTTCCTGGAACGGGACGTGCCCTGGTATGCGAGCAACCGCGATCTGGCCGCGCCGGATTTCTGCGACCTCGTGTTCTACTCGAACCCGGACGAACTCGTCTCCAGGCATGCGCACCGACTGGCCGGCGCGGATGCCGTCGTCATCGGCTCCTACGTGCCTGATGGCGTGGAGGTCATCGACGCGGTTGCGGATCTCGCACCGAAACGTCTGTTCTTCTACGACATCGACACGCCTGTGACGCTCGCAAAGCTCGAGCGCGGCGACGAGGAGTTTCTGGCGCGAAGACAGGTTGCGGACTTCGACATTTATTTTTCCTTCTCCGGCGGCAGAACGCTCGACCGGCTGCGGGACGAGTTCTCGGCGCGGCGGCCGGTGCCCCTCTATTGCGCCGTCGACCTCGACGCCTATCGCGATACCGGTGCGGCCACCGAGTGGGACCTCGGCTATCTCGGCACCTTCAGCCCCGACAGGCAACCCGCGCTCGAACGCCTGTTGATCGAGCCGGCGCGGCGCTTGCCGCACATGCGCTTCGTCGTGGCCGGGCCGAGCTATCCTGAGGACATCGACTGGCCGGGGAACGTCGCGCGCATCGAACATCTGCCGCCCGGCCAACATGCCGAATTCTACAGCCGCCAGCGATTCACCCTGAACGTAACGCGGGCCGACATGGTGGCCGCCGGCTGGTCCCCGAGCGTTCGCCTCTTCGAGGCCGCCGCGTGCCGCACGCCGCTCATCAGCGACTGGTGGGAGGGAATCGAAAGCTTCTTCCCGGCCGGCGAGGCCGTGATCATCGCGCGAAACAGCAGCGATGTCGTCACGGCATTGACGCGGCTCGACGAAGAACACCGCAAAGCACTTGCCGATTGCGCCTATCGACGCGTCGCCGCCGCGCACAGTTCCACGGCGCGCGCACGGACCTTTGTCGAGGCAATCGAAAGCGTCGCCGCCAGGACCGGTCTCGCCACAAGGCGTTCCGAGCGGCGGCTTCCGGTTTAACCCGAAAGGAGAACGGCCGATGGCTAAAAGAAACAAAGCAAGCCGAGGAAAGATCATCCTGGTTGCCGGCGGCGCCGGCTTTGTCGGGTCGCACCTTTGTACAGCACTTCTAGGCTCCGGCAACCGGGTGATCTGCCTCGACAGCTATCTCACCGGCTCCCCTGCCAATCTCGTCGGTCTGCAGGACGACCCCTATTTCGCAATGGTGGAACAGGACGTCTGCGACGAAATCGACATCGATGAACCGCTCGACCAGATCTACAATCTGGCCTGCCCCGCCTCGCCGCCCTCCTACCAGGCCGATCCCATCCACACGATGATGACAAGCGTGACCGGGACGGGAAACCTCCTCCGGCTTGCCGAAAGGCACGGGGCCACGCTGCTGCAGGCCTCCACAAGCGAGATCTACGGCGATCCCGAGGAGCATCCGCAGCAGGAGAACTACTGGGGCCACGTCAATTGCACCGGGCCGCGGGCCTGCTACGACGAAGGCAAACGCGCGGCCGAAGCCCTCTGCTTCGACAGTCTGAGGGCGGGAAGCGTCGACACGCGGGTCGCCCGCATCTTCAATACCTACGGTCCGCATATGCGCCCCAATGACGGCCGGATCGTATCGAACTTCATCGTCCAGGCGCTGAGGAACGAGCCGCTCACCGTTTACGGCAGTGGCGAGCAGACGCGCTCCTTCTGCTACGTGTCCGATCTCGTGGACGGACTGATCCGGCTGATGAACCGCGAGGAGAATCCTGCCGTGCCGGTGAACCTCGGCAATCCCGGAGAATTCACCGTCATCGAACTGGCGGAACTGGTCCTCTCCAGGATCGAGACGGCCTCGACGATCGTCCATGAGCCGCTGCCGGCGGACGATCCGCAGCGTCGCCGTCCCGACATCGCGCGCGCCAGGAAGCTTCTCGGCTGGGAGCCGAAAGTTCCTCTGGAGGACGGGCTGACCCATACGATCGCCTGGTTCCAGAGCGCACTTGCCGGAAGCCGCGCTGAACGCCGGTCCGGCCGCACCCGGCGCCAGCCGCAACTTTCCGTCGTCACTCAGGATCTGTGATCATGGTTCAGCAGACGAAAGACCGAACGGTCATAGCGCAAGAGATTGCGGCGCTCGGTCCCTGGTTCCACAACATGCGGATCGGAGGCATCGAGACGGCGCCCGGTCACTTCCTCGGCGACTATCCCGCGGTGAAATGGAAGGCCTTCAGGCATGTGGTGCCGGAAGACCTCGAAGGAAGGAGCGTCCTCGACATCGGCTGCAATGCCGGGTTCTACGCGCAGGAGATGAAACGCCGCAATGCCGGACGCGTACTCGGCATCGACTCGGACCCGCACTATCTGCGGCAGGCGAAGTTTGCCGCGGAGCAGGCGGGGGTCGACATCGAGTACAGGCTTATGTCGGTCTACGACGCGGCACGGCTGCGCGAGAGATTCGATCTGGTCATCTTCATGGGCGTTCTCTATCACCTGCGCCATCCGCTGCTGGCACTCGACCTCCTCTACGAGCATGTCGTCGGCGACCAGATGCTCTTCCAGTGCATGCAGCGCGGGTCGGAATCCGTGGCAACTCTCAAGGGTGATTACGATTTCCGGGAGTGGGAGATCTTCGACCGGCCCGACTATCCGAAGCTGTTCTTCGTCGAACACCGCTTCGCGGATGACCCCACCAACTGGTTCATCCCCAACCGCGCCGGCGTCGAAGCGATGCTGCGAAGCGCCGGCTTCGTCATCGAAGCCAATCCCGAGCGGGAAGTCTATCTCCTGCGGCGCGGCGAGCGCCCGTATCTGGACGAGCCCACCTTGAGGATCCTCGGAAATTCAGCAGATATCGGGAACTAGTGGCTGCGGCGAACCTCCGGCCTGCAGGCCAGAGGGGCAATTCACCGTCGCCTTGGCGTTGACGGTCCGTCGCTCACGGACCTCATCCGAAGCGGCGAAGCTGCGCAGCTTCCTTCTCGAGCAGGTCGGCGACTTCCTGAAGCGTCATGTGCGTCACGCAGAGATGAATCGCACATTCGAGAAAGCGCGTCGACGAGCGCCGCAAATACATGGCTTCCTCGCGAGCGGCCAGTTCCGATAGAGGATCTTTCGAGGGGCGTCGACGGTCAGGCATTTGGAGACTCCTTCGCTTGTTTGAAGAACCGCTTTTACGGCGAGAGAAGCCCGCCGGCGTAGATCAAGGCGCCTATCACGACGGCCATGGCTATGATGGCCAGGCTCAGCCCCAGCCGTTGCCTGTTCGGTGCGGCGGTCTCCGCCGCTGCAAGCGGCCGCATCGCGTCGTTGTACTCGGTAGAGGTATCGGCCGGCCTCCCCGCGGCCTGCCCGGCCCTGGCGTTTCGGACCGCTTCACTGCCGGGCGGCATACCGCCTGCTTCGTCATCGGTCTCGAGCGGCGCCGCCGCGGGGTCGAAGCCGCGCCTCTTGTCGCCCGTCCTTCCATGCTGGATGTCGCCGCGCACCTGCGCAGAATTGCTTGCCGGCTTGGACATGGTCGCTCCTTTCCGCTTCGCGACTCAACCGGCTGTCACGATATTTGTTCCCTGCTCCTCCGCGGCGTCGTACCCGGGCTGACCGGCGCTCGCGGCGAGGTCAAGCGGCCGGCTCTACGCACTTGCGGACGGAAAACCGCTTCGCACTTCTCCTGGACGTGCTCCAAGCCGCAGGGTGGTATGAGCGTCGAAGAAGTGAATATCAGCGGAGGCGAGGTCGAGACCGATCCGGTCACCGGGCGCGAGGCTGGTGCGTTCGCGAAGCAACATCGCCAGTTGCGCTCCGCCAAGCTCCACCAAAAGATGTGTTTCGTCGCCCGTCGGTTCCACGATCAGCACCTTGGCGGAGGGACCGTTAGCGCCGATCTGCAGCTTGTTCGGCCTTATTCCCGCGACGGCCGGCCCCTTGTGAGACAGATCGGGAGCAGGAATGACGATGTCGCCGGGCGCCCGGAACGTGCCGTCAACGACCTCGCCCTCGATGAAGTTCATCGAGGGACTGCCGATGAAGCTCGCGACGAAGAGATTGCGAGGATAGTCGAAAATCTCCAGTGGCGTCCCGATCTGCTCGACATTGCCGTCGCGCATGACGACGATGCGGTCGGCCATCGTCATGGCTTCGATCTGGTCGTGCGTCACGTAGATGCTGGTGGTGCGCAGGCGCTGGTGCAGACCTTTGATCTCGGCACGCATCTGCACTCGGAGCTTTGCGTCGAGATTGGAGAGGGGTTCGTCGAACAGGAAGACTTCAGGACGGCGGACGATGGCCCGGCCCATGGCGACGCGCTGGCGCTGGCCGCCGGAGAGCTGCCCCGGATACCGTTCGAGCAGGCCGTCGAGGCCAAGCATGGTAGCCGCTTCGCCCACCTTTCTCTTCTGCTCGTCCTTGGGGAGGCGGGCTAAGCGAAGCGCGAAGGCCATGTTCTCGGCAACGGTCATGTGCGGGTAGAGCGCATAGTTCTGGAAGACCATCGAGATGTTGCGGTCCTTCGGAGCGACCTCGTTGACGATATCTCCTCCGATCACGACCGCTCCGTCGGAGATTTCTTCAAGGCCCGCGATCATCCGCAAAAGGGTGGACTTGCCGCAGCCCGACGGTCCGACCAACGCGACGAATTCGCCGTCGGCGATCTCTGCCGAGACACCATGAACGACTTCCAGCGCACCAAAGCGCTTGACCACATTCCTTATTTCAACGCTGGCCATCTCAGCCTCTCGCCTTTTTCATCGCCGCTTCCATGTTGTGGAACGGGCGGCGATAAGCCGGTATCCGGTCCGCAACATCGGGGAACTTGCCGAAGGGCTTATGCGGCTCCGCCTGGTACCAGAAGGCGACGGAGGAGATATCGTCGCCGCGGCGGTTGGCATGGCCCCGCTCGATGGTCACCCGAATGGCCTTGTGGAAGATGGCGGGATCTTCGATGTGCCAGCGGTAGAGCGTGACAGGTTCGGTCCAGTTGGGGCCGCCGGCCGCGATGATGCCGTGGTAGGGCGCGCTATAATCTTGGGTGGGGCACCAGGCGGTGTTGAAATAGTCTTCCGTGCCCGTGCCGTGCAGGGTCGGCGGCCAGGCGTCGTTGGCACCTGGTTCGGACTCCGGCCGCGGTTCGATCAACGCCGCCTTCGGACCGATGCGGGGATCGGGCTTGCGCACCGTATCCGGTACCGACAGTCCCTGCTCGCCATCGATGAAGATCATGTCGTCGCCTTCGCCATACCAATCCCAAACCTCGGAACGGCGCCGCGAATAAACGCTGTAGAGTACGCCGACGTAATGGCCGCGCCCTTCGGCCTCGAGGATCGTGTAGTTCTCCCGACCATCGACGTTCTCGCCGCCGAAAAGAAACTGTTCGTTTGTCAGCCCGGCTTCGCTCATACCCGCCGGCCGTGCCTGGCGGTAATGTGCGTGGAAACGGCCCATGTCCTCTTCGAGGACATCGTGAAGCTCGAGATCGATGTAGTAGTAGAAGAGGAGGTCGTGTTCCGCCTCGTTGGTGACGGTGAACTTCATTTGCGAGCCGAAGGGCATGGGGAAGTAGCAGTTGAAGGCCTTGCCGTCCTCCGGGCTCGCCTGCATCGGCAGGCTTGCATAATTGGCGGTGCGGGCGTGGCCCATGCCGAAGAAGTCGCCGACAGGCGCTTCGATGCTCGGCTCCGTTTCACCGTCCCAGTAGGCCCTGAGCACGATCTTGCGCAGGAAGTCCTCGCTCTCGCATGCGAGCGTCGCCCAGATATGGGTGATGATGCCGGCACCTTCATATTCGCCGATCACCACCGTCTTGCCGGGTTCGATGTGCAGCCTGTCGTCGTTGCCGCCGGTGCGGTCATGGCTGGAGAAGCGGCGCGTTTTCGCTTTGCGCAGCTTCGCGAGACCGCGAAGGGGCGAGAGGCCGGCATTGGTCATTCGAATTGCTCCTGTATATTCGCTCGCAGCTCACTTGAGTCCGCTGGTCTTGAGGGAATCCATGATCTGCCTCTGGAAGATCACGAAAAGGATGAGGGTCGGGATGGCGACGATCGTGGAAGCGGCCATCATGTAGTTCCAGGATGCCGAATACTGGCTCTTGAAATTCGCAATCCCGAGTTGGACGACCCAGAGATCGGGGTCCGATGTGATGGTGAGCGGCCACAGGAAGGAATTCCAGTTGACCAGGAAAAACAGGATCGCCAGTGCCGACATGATAGGGCGGCTGAGCGGGAGGATGACGCTCCAGTAGATCCGCCAGTAACCCGCGCCGTCGATGCGCGCGGCTTCCTCGATCTCCTTGGGCAGCGACAGATAGTACTGCCTGAGAAGGAAGATGCCGAAGGCGTTGAAAATCGCCGGGATGATCAATCCTGCATAGGAGTTGAGCATGCCCATGGCTTTGACGATGACGAAGAGCGGCACGATGATCACCGGCAGCGAGACCAGGAACGTCGAGAAGATCGAGAGAAACATCACCTCTCGGCCGGGAAATCTCAGCCGCGCCAGCGCATAGCCGGCCATGGTGTGGAAGAACAGCGCCACGATCGTGACCGTGGCGGACACGAGGAAGCTGTTGGCCATGTAGCGGATGAACGGAACGCCGGTCAGCACATAGATGAAATTGTCTAGCGTCGGTGCCTGCGGAATGAGATTCGAAGAAAACGACTCGGCGGCCGGCTTGAAGGCGATCGACACCATCCAGAGGAGCGGAAAGAGCGTCATGAAGGCGAGTATGGCGGTCACCACCATCCAGAGGCCGCGGACCAGCGTCACCTGCGATCGGGAGAAAAAAGGCTGGGGGCGCTTACTGCTCATGATGGAACCGTCCTCCCCGCGTCAGAGCAAAGAAAACGGCCGTCACGATCATCAGCGCCACAACCAGGATGGAGGCCATGGCAGCCGCGTAGCCGAAGGCGCCGAAACCGAAAGCCTGCTGATAGATATAGACGATCAGTACCGATGTCGCGTTCGCAGGCCCGCCCTTGGTCATGACGTAGATGATGTCGAAGGCCTGCGCGCCTGCGACGGCCGCGACCATGGACACCATGATCACGAAAAAGCTCGTGGGCTTGAGAAGCGGCAGCGTGATGAACCAGAAGCGGGCGATGGCGCCTGCCCCGTCGATCATCGCCGCCTCGTAATATTGACGGGGAATGTCTTGCAGGCCGCCGAGGAAGATCAGCATGTAGAATCCCATCAGGAACCAGACGCTGACCAGGACGATGGTGATCAGCGCGAAGTTGGGATCGCCGAGGAGGGAGATGCTGCCGATGTCGAGAGCGGCGGTCAGTCTGCTGACTACGCCGATCTTGTCGACGACCATGAATTGCCAAACCAGCGCGACCACGACGAGGCTGACCATGTGCGGTGCAAAGAACATTGAACGCATGATCGCGTTGAAGCGATCGGTGCGCTGGACGAGAAGGGCAAGGCCCAGCCCGCATACGTAGAGCAGCGGGACCAGCATGATCGCGTAGAGCGCGGTGACCCTCGCTCCCTTCCAGAACAGCGGGTCGTTCCACATGCGCAGGTAATTCCTGGCGCCGACAAAGGAGTAACCGCCGAAACCGTTGACCTCGAAGACGCTGAGCACGAGGGACAGCGCCATCGGGACGCCGAGAAAAATGAATAGCCCCAGCGCATCGGGCAACACGAAAAGATAGCCCGCGATCCATTCGCGATGCTTGGCGGAAAGGCGGGTTCGCCCGGCGTGCCTGCGCCGCGCGGCCGTTTCGGCAATGATTGTCATGGCATCATGTCCAGCTTGCTGAGGCGGCCGCATCCGCTGCGGCCGCCGGTGTGGCCGTCATCAAAGGATCGGCGCGCCTTGATAGCTCGCGAGAAACGCGTCGAGCTGCTGAGAGGCGGCCGTCGCCGTCGTTTGCGGATCGGCGCCGCCCAGCTGCGTCTGCTGGATCGCGTCGGAGATGATCTTGTACACCTCCGGCGGAACGCGCGGCTCGGCCCGGGTCCCGGGATGGATCTCCTCGGCGAATTTACCGATCATACCCGTCGAGAAGGCTCCGCCGCCACTCTTCAGCGCGCTGTTGCGCGGCGGCATGTCTGATTTGCCCTTGGTGCACCAGTTGGCGACCCGGTCGACAGAGCCCTGATCCATGGAGGCTAGGGCCCAGGCGCAGAATTCGCCCGCCGCGTCGGAGTTGCGGCCATTTGCATTGGCGACGAATGCCCACCCGCCGCCGACGGTCACATATTTGCCGTTTGGCGGCGTGGGCAGCCGGAAGACGCCATACTGGAAGTCCTTGGCATTGCTCTGAAGCTGTGAAATGCCCCAGATGCCGACATTCTGCATGGCGACATAGCCGGATGCGAGGTTCGCAATGGTGTCGTGCCCGCCCGCACCCATGATCTGGCGGGGCGCCGCCCCACTGTTGATCGCGTCCTGCCAGAATTTGAGCGCTTGCACCGTTGCCGGCGAATCGAAGCTGCTCTTGCCGTCGGCCGTCTGGAATTCGCCGCCGCCCTGCCAAAGGAAGGGATACCACGTGAAGTTCTGGTAGTATCCCGGCTGGGTCTCGAACATCACTCCGAAGCGCTCCGGAGTCGTGAGCTTCTTGGCCACCTCCAGCAACGCCTCCCATGTCTTGGGGACATCGTTCTCGTTGAGGCCGGCCTCCTCGAAAGCCTTGACCGAATAGTACATCGCCATCGGCTCGACTTCCATCGGGATGCCGAAGATCTTGCCGTCCACCATGCGGTTGGCGATGACGCTTTCGGGGAAGTCCGCCTTCGCCTCGTCATCGATGAAGGGGGTCAGATCCTTGAGGACGCCGCCATTATAGTAGCGCAGGAAGTCACCCGGCGAGATGATAAAGATGTCAGGTCCCTCGCCGGAGGCAAACGCAGTCGCCAGTTTCGGGCCACTGATGTATTCGGAGTTCGGAATGAATTCGAGTTCGATCTTCTGCGGGTGGCTGTCGTTCCAATCGGCAACCGTCTTCTCGAACCACGCGACCTGGCTCGCTACCGGACCGCCGGGTGCGTAAAACTGCCAGAATTTCAGCGGTCCTTCCTGTGCCCGTACGGCCAGGCGGTTGATGTAGGGAAATCCGCCGAGGCCGACGACACCACCGGCAACAGCCGCACCGCCCTTCAGCAGGCCGCGGCGGGTCAGTGTCGGAAAAACCTTCTCTCTGTCACTCATTAATTCCTCCCGTTTTGCTGGTAAACGCCCCCGGCTCCTCTCCGGAGGACGGCTTCGCCTTACGCCGTATCGAAGGCGTGAAGGATGCAGGGGATCACCTCCGAGCGGGGCGACCCTGAATACTCGCCCGACAACCGTTCGAGCAGCATGGCGGTTGCTCGATGCGCGAGCAGCGAAGGGGTGTTGCCGACACGCGCGATCCGCGGCCGCACATATTCGAGCTGGGGCTGGTCGCCGAAAACGGCAATCGCAACGTCGTCGGGAATGCGGACGCCGCGGTCATGGAATTCGGCGATAGCCCCCGCCGCCATGAGATAATTGCCGAAAAAGACGACTGAAGGCAGGTGGTCCCCAGTGCTCGCCAGCAGCCATTCTACGGCTTCCTGGCCCGACGGGCTAAGATAGGTGCCCTCGCGCCGCAGTTCGGCGAGCGGTTCCACGCCGTGATCGCGCAGACCCTGTTCGAAGCCCGCCGCTCTTGCCATGGCCTCGGCAAAGAAAGACGGACCGGTGACATGGGCGATGCGCTTGTGGCCTTTCTTTGCAAGGTAGGCGCCCATCTGATAACCGCCGCCGAAATCGTCGATCTTGACGCTGTCGACGGCTGCATTCGGCAGGTCACCGATAAAGACGGTGGGAACGTCTATGCCGATCAATGCGTCGTGCATGTCATGCAGGGCAAAGTCGCCCACGATCAACCCGTCAATCCGGCGGTTTCGTATATGCCTCAGATATTGCTGACTATGCTCCTGCGAGTGACCGCCGGGAACGTCGGTGTTGAAGATCAGAAGATCCAGCCCCGTCGCCTGGAGATCCGACTGGGCCGCCTTTACGAGTTCCGGATAGAAGGGGTTGCGAATATCCGGGATCAGCATTGCGACGAGATTGGTCCGCCCTGTGCGCAGACTCTGCGCCTGGGGGTTCGGCACGTAACCGAGCTCCGCTATCGCGACTTCCACCCTTCGACGCATTTCCGCCGAAACACGGTCCGCATGATTCAGCACGTGCGAGACCGTTGTCAGAGATACGCCCGCTCGTTTCGCTACCTTGGCAATCGTTGTCATGCCTCAATGAATAATAGAGGATAAATCGTTTTGCAAATCGTTTTTCAAATCGATTTGCAAAACGATTTGCGGCACATCGGCCTGAGGCGGCTGGCTGCCAAAAGCGCGCAGATCTGTAGGTATGGGAGGCTGCCGTCCGGGAAGATTCAACAACGGAGCGTTTCAGTGTTCCTGAAACGCTCCGGCAATTTAGAACGACTAATCGCTGCGAGAGAGGTTACTCCCGCACCGACTGCTGCAGGCGATCCTTGGCCGCGTCATGCACTTCCAGCGCCGCATCGCCGGCCTTGTCGAGGATTTCCTGCCCGGCCTCCATGGCTTGCGCCACGCCGGCATTCGCCCTGGCCGCGAGATTGGACCGCACATCTTCCGCCATTTCGCCCAGTGCCTCGTCCTCGGCTTCGCTGTGGGGCAGCGCCGCCCCGATTGCCGCACCGACGGCAAAGGCGAGCGCTCCGCCGACAAGCGGCTGGTCGCGGAAATGCCTCAAGATGGCGGCGTTGAGCTGCGCGCCCTGTTCTTCGAGCGACCGGCCGGCACCCTGCATGCTGCCGGCGAGAGATCTGCCGGCTCCCGTCACCGAATCGGACATACGGCCCGCCGCGGCGCTCACCTGTCTCCAGGTCCGGGACGCCCAGCCGGACGCCTCGTCGAACAGGGCGCCGGTCTCGTCCCTGATATCTTCGATCTGCTTGCCTGCCGCATCGGTAAAGCCGCGATAGATCTTCCCGGCCGGGTCGACGAAGTGCCCGGCCCGCCGGCCGGCATCGTCCGTCAGGGCGCGGAAGCGGCTGCCGCTTTCATCCGTGAAGTGACTGTAGCGCTCGCCGAAGCTCGCCTCCACCGGACCCACTCTCCGGACGGAGCCCGTTACGGGTGCAAGCGGGTAATCATCCGCATCGTCATTCCCCTCCCCGTGGCGCGGCGCGCGCGAGGCGGGGTTGGCGATCAGCCAGGCGAGGCTTACCCCCATCAGGGCGACCGGGATCGGGTTTGACTTGAGCGCTACGCCGAGATTGCTCAGATATTCGGATCCGCCGCTCGTTTTTGCATACTCGAGCAGTTCGTCCATTAGTTCTCCCGGCGACATGCGCTCCTGAATTTCGTGGAGCTTTTCCTCGATTCGCTGGCGATCGGCCTCTATTTCGCGCTGCAGTTCGGCAGCGGAGTGGGTGTGTGCGGAATCGTTCATTGCAGTCTCTCCTTCACCACGTTCGCGTCGCGCTGCAGGGAGGCGGCCGTCCGGTCGAACTGGATGCTGCTGCCCTTGAGCGCTGAGAGGCCGCGCGAAATCATCACCCAGGCAAGCAAGGCGACAACCACGCCGACGATGGCCGCCGACAACGCATCGGCATTCGCTTCGGTCATGCCCTGAGCCACGAGGAAGGCGCCCAGACCCTGGACGACGGCACTCAGCAGCACGCCGACTGCGCCTATGGCAAAGATCAGCCCGACGAGCAGCGTCTCGAGGCTGCCGACCGCCCGATTGAGATTCTCGGATGCCTCGGCTTTCGCGAGGTCAATTTCCTTCCGGAAAAGACCGGATATATCCGCCACCAGACCGGTCATCAGTTCCGTCAGGGGGCGCTCGTCCCGATGATTAGCCATTATAGCGTTCCTTCTCGCTTGATTGACGGGTCCGTCCCGAAGCATCCCGTCCGTCGCGGCGTGGAGGCGAAGCGGTGAGGAACCGACTTGCGGCCAGTCCTGCGATCGCGGCCATGCCGAGGAAGGCGAGTGGCTGCTTACGGCCGAAATCTTCGACCATTCCGGCGATCTCGCCGAGATTGCGGCCCTCTGCCTTGCGTGCGAAGCCCTGGAGCGACGTGCCGATCTGCTTTGCATAGCGGCCGATGGCCCGTTGATCCGATTGTTCGAGTTCGTTTCCGACCTTCTCGAGTGCGTCAGCAACACCGCTCAACTGGCGTGCTGCCGCATTTTTCTCATCCTCCACGGCGCGGCCGACCGCCGCCTTTGCCTGATCCGTCTGTTCACTGGCGAACTCTTTGAACTCGTTCACGTCTTCACGCACGGCGTTCTCGAGGCTGCGGTCACCCGCCTCCCCCTCTCCGCCGGTGTCACCGGCTTGCACGCCGCTCACGCGCTCGATGCCTTGCGCGGACGTCAAAGGCCTGCCCAAGGGATCGCCGGACCCGCGGCCGCTTGTGTCATTGGTCATTCTCGGTTCCTCCCATGCATAACGGGGATCGTTATCGTCTACGCAATCAAACGAGCCATCTGGAGCCTTGTTCCCTGCAAAGCGCCGCAGGCCTTCCCCTTGCGTGCTTCGCTTGTTCAGGAAGCCTCCCGTTGCAGCCATCTCGCCGCCCGGCGATCAGCGGGGCCGGTTCTCCGGCGACTGTTCGTAAAGTTCCTCGACCTTGCGCTTCTGCGCCTGCTTTTCGGCACGCGAGAGCGGCCTCTGCTTCAAGATGGCATAGGCGACCGCAGCGCCGAGTATGAAGGCGCCACCGCCGGTGACAAAAAGCCAGAAATAGTTCGTCAACATCGTCGTATCTCCTCAAATGCAGCCAACTGTGTCGGCCACCGAAGGTTCCGGGCGGTCCTGTTTCCGCGACATGCCCGGGCCTGTGCCGGAGCGCTCACTGCGCCGGAACCGAGCGTCTGCTCGCGGGTTTGACCGACGTTCGACGAACCAAGCCAAGGAGGAGATCATGGCCAGGAACAGGAGCTGGAGCCGCGACGTCTACGAGAGCTATCCCGAATCGGACCGGCGCCGGCGCGGCCAATCCTACGAGGACGAGAGGCGCCGCGCCTTGACTGCCGGTCCGCGGCTTACGGATTACGAGAGCCCGGCGTATTTTGCCGGTAACGAGCCGGGCCGCTCCGGCACATATCGCGGGCGCGATGACAGCTGGGAACGGGAACGCGCATACGGTCCAGGTCACTTCGGCGGTGGAGGCTTCTACCGCGACGACGACTATGGCGAGGAGTATCCCCGTCTTGGCAGGGGCTACGGAGAGCGCGGCTTTCTCGAACGCGCCAGCGACGAAGTCGCGTCCTGGTTGGGCGACAAGGGAGCCGAGCGCAGACGCGAGATGGACCAGCATCGCGGCAAAGGTCCCAAGGGCTACATCCGTTCGGACACCCGCATCCAGGAAGATGTGAGCGATCGCCTGAGCGACGACGGAATGCTCGACGCCTCCGATATCGCGGTCTCGGTCACCAATGGCGAAGTCCAACTGAGCGGTTTGGTCGATTCCAAATGCGCCAAACGCCGCGCGGAGGACTGCGCGGAGGCCGTCTCCGGCGTGAAGCATGTCCAGAACAGCCTTCGCATCCGCCCATCGGGAGGATCACCCGGCTGGAATGCCGGCAACACCGACCGCAACATCGCTTGAGAGGCAGGCATCCGGAGCAACGGCTCTTCCGGGAAAAGTGTCTATCGGTCTTCCGTTCGGGAGTGCGCTTAATCAATGGCTAAAGCGGCAGCGACCCGAGGTGGTCGTCGATGGCTCTCATCGGCGACACCTCCGGAGGCCACCTTACCTTCGGCTTGAATGAATCGTTCCGCGCAACCGGATCAACGAACAAGGCGCCCGACAGTTCATGGCGTGAAAAGTTCCCCATCTGCTCGCATCGAAGACTTTGCAGCCCCCGGCGAGCATGTGCACTGCAAGGAACTTTCTTAGGACCATCCGGTTGTAAGAATCGAGAGGCCGCACAACGGCCGATAGGAGCGGTTACCCCCGCGTGACCGACAAAGCTTATGCAAACGGCATTGTTCATCGCGATCCCCGCCCTCCCGCTCGGAGCGGCGCTCGTGCTTCTGTGGTTCGGTCCTCTGTGGCGCCAGCAAGCCAGCCCATGGAACCGCTCGTCGACCTGGTGCCCCGGATCGACCATCCTCGACCGCCAGGCGCCGTGGCGGTGCCTCGACCGGATTTAATGCAGGCGGGCGGCGAATAAGCGTGACCATCGTCGGCGTCGTGCGGCGAAGGCCGACGCCTCGCGCAGACACATGCCGTTACAAAAGTCCCGCCCGGCCGACACATCGTCAATACACACGGTCGTTCAAATAACCGCACTGGCACCGAGGACGAGCCTCGGCCAATGCGGAAAGGATGACCTTTATGAAGAAGACGTCTCGAATCTTGGCGGCCGCGCTGCTGGTCGTTGGAAGCGGCTTGGCATTGCAAGCGGCCAAAGCACAACAGGCGGGACTTCACCGCACCGATCTCTTGCAGCACGATCTCGGCCAGCCGGGCCGCGAAACGATCCAGGTGCGCGTCGATTTCGATCCCGGTGCCGTCTCCATCAAGCACTCCCATCCGGGCGAAGAGGTGGCCTATGTGCTCGAAGGCTCGCTGGAATATCAGCTCGAGGGGAGAGCGCCGGTCACGCTTCATGCCGACGATGCCCTGTTCATTCCGGCCGGGGTGGCTCATCTCGCGAAGAATGTCGGAAGCGGCAAGGCATCGGAACTCGCGACATACATCGTCGAAAAAGGCTCCCCGCTTGTCGTTCCGGTCAAGTGAGCGTCCGTCATGGATGCCGAGAACCGCGGCGCGACAACAAACCGGCGGCTCCATGCTCCCGCCGGTCTCAACCGCGTGGACAGAGGCAGACATTTCGCCGCGTGGGAAGGGCCGGATCTCTTCAGCGCCGAGCTGCGTGCCGCTTTCCGGTCCTTGCGTTGACCCCCGCATTACGGCACAGGCATGAGCCGGTGAATACTGCTGTCACGGTATTCTCGTTCTGTTAAGAAATGGCGGTCAAAGGGGTGTCTTGCCATGGAGCATATCGATCACATCCTGATCGTCGATGACGATCGGGAAATCCGCGAGCTTGTGTCGGCTTACCTGAAGAAGAACGGTCTGCGGGTGACCGCCGTCGCCGACGGGCGGCAGATGCGGACCTTCCTAGAGGCGAATACGGTCGATCTGATCGTTCTCGATCTGATGATGCCGGGCGACGACGGCCTCGTCTTGAGCCGCGAACTGCGTGTCGGCAGACACAAGGCGACGCCCATCGTCATGCTGACCGCCCGCTCGGACGAGATGGACCGCATCATCGGGCTGGAAATGGGCGCCGACGACTATATCGCCAAACCGTTCTCGGCGCGCGAACTGCTCGCCCGCATCAAGGCGGTCCTGCGGCGCGCGCGAATGCTGCCGGCGAACCTGCAGGTCTCGGAGGCGGGTCAGCTGTTGCGTTTCGGCCAATGGAGGCTCGACACGACGGCAAGGCATCTCATCGATGCGGACGGTACTGCGATCGCGCTCAGCGGCGCCGAATACCGGCTGCTGCGCGTCTTCGTCGATCACCCCCAGCGCGTTCTCAACCGCGACCAGCTCCTCAACCTCACACAGGGGCGCGAGGCCGAACTCTTCGACCGATCTATTGATCTCCTGGTCAGCCGGGTTCGCCAGCGGCTCGGCGACGATGCCCGGGAGCCGACCTATATCAAGACCGTCCGCAGCGAAGGCTATGTTTTTTCGGTGCCGGTCGAGATCGTGGAGCCCCGCTGATGGCGGCGCGGTCGATTCTCCATGATATTCACCTGTGGCCGCGCACACTCAGGGCGCGGCTTTTCGTTATCCTTCTCGCCGGCTTGGCGGTCGCCCACGCCATGTCCTTTGCGGTTCTGTTCTCGGAACGCTACATCGCCGCCAGGTCGGTGATGTTCAATACGCTCGAAACCGACGTCGCGACGTCGATCGCCATTCTCGACCGGCTGCCCGCGAGCGAACGCGCCGCCTGGCTGGGCCGGCTCGCTCGCGGATCCTACCGCTTCGTCCTGGGGCCGGGCATGCCCGGCAGTCCCGTGCTCAATGAGGCCGACGCCGAGGTCGCCGACAAGGTCCGGGCTGCCATCGGTGCGAAATATTCGATCGAGGTCGAATCCATCCCGGGCGGCGTCCGCCGTCTTCAGGCACATCTTCGCTTGAGCGACGGTGAGCCGCTGACGATCGACGTCACGCCAAGGGGCGTCATGCCGGTTGCCGACTGGCTGCCTTACGTTCTCGTCGCTCAGCTCTCCCTTCTGGTCCTGTGCAGCTGGTTAGCAGTGCGGCAGGCCACCCGCCCGCTCGCGGATCTGGCGAAGGCCGCCGACACGCTCGATCCGAACAGCAAGACGCCGCGCCTCAGCGAGACCGGACCGAGGGAAGTCGCCTATGCGGCGACGGCATTCAATGCGATGCGGGATCGCATCGCGCAGTATCTGGAGGAGCGCGTGCAGATATTGGCCGCGATCTCGCATGACCTGCAAACACCGATCACACGGATGAAACTCCGAGCGGAAATGGCCGAAGCGTCCATCGAGAGAGACAAGCTGATGAGGGATCTGGACGAGGTCGAACGTCTCGTCAGGGAAGGTGTCGCCTATGCACGCAGCGCTCACGGCAAGGACGAAAAGGCTACCCGCATCGATCTCGCCTCGTTCATCGAGAGTTTGGCCTATGATTATCAGGATACCGGCAAGGCCGTCACTTTCGGCAAATTGGCGGACGGCGCAATCGTGACCCGGCCGCATGCCTTGAGACGGATTCTCACCAACCTGATCGACAATGCGCTGAAGTTCGGGGGCAGCGCCCAGATCGAGGTTCAGCGCCGTCCCGAGGGCACAGTGACCATAAACGTCCTCGATCGCGGTCCCGGCATTCCGGAAGACCAGCTCGAAGCGGTTCTGCAGCCCTTCTTCCGCCTGGAGCAATCACGCAGCCGGGATACGGGCGGGACCGGGCTCGGCCTCGCAATCGCCCAACAGCTCGCAACGGTCATCGGCGGCTCCCTGACCTTGCGCAACCGCGATGGCGGCGGCCTTGCCGCGGAGCTTTCCCTGGAGCGTTTCACTGTTTCATCAAAACAGTGAAACGCTTTAATCTTTGATACGACGCACTTCCGGACGGAGAACGTTATGCGCTTCTCCTCGATGTGCTCCAAGGGCTGCCTGAGGAGCTATCGACCCCCGTCTGGTCCGCGACACGGGCAGCTTACCAAAGGAACGGGGCGGTCTCGGCCGCCCCGCTATGCATGATCGTTTCAGGCTGCAGTGTCTCAGGCCGGCTGCGGCTCGCCGGACTGCTCCCGGACAATGTAATCGGCGTACCAGATGGGCCAGTCCTCGTCCCGGTGTCCGAGCTGCTTTTCGTACTCGCCGTGGGCTGCTTCGGCGCGGCGGAACGCGGCTGCGAGATCGGCGGCCGAACTGAAGGCCGTCGCGTCCGCGTCGACGCGCCCGGGCAATCGCGCGGTGACCTCCTGGAAAAGCCAGCCATTGCCGTCCGGATCGCGGAACGAAGCGTAGGAGCGATAGCTGCGGCGCTCGGGATCGGGGCCGTCGACACGATGCGTTCCGAACAGATACGGTTCGTCGCTCCCGGCATTCACGTCGCCCGCATGGAACACCTCGCTGATATCGACGCCGCGGCCGCGCAACTCCTCGCGGGCGGCCTCGATGTTGGAAACGATGAGGTACAATCCCTGCGCAGAACCCGGTTCCGCATCGGTCACATGCCTTCCGAAGATGACCGAGGCACCCGATCCGGGCGGGGTAAACTGTATCACGCGGTAGTCGTCGGCACCGGCAAAGTCGGCGTCGAGCCTCCAGCCGAGGCTCGCGTAGAATTCCTTTGCGCGATCGACATCCGACACGGGTACGACGATAACTTCGAGCTTCATATCGACCGGCCGGGCTCTTTCGCTATTGATTGCGGTGGTCATGTCATTCTCCTCTTGTCTGGGAGGCGCAAGGCGCCATGTGCCTTCTTGGTTGACGATGCGGGACGGAAGCTGCATGCCTCGTCCGACTGTCGAGACACATATGCCGCCCCGCACGTGTATGGGATGTTTCGCAAGGGGCGGAATTTGTAAGCCAATCCGCACGGACCGCCGGCGGATACATTTCGATACGAGGACATTGCTCCGCAGGCGAACGCGATCAGAAACGATCGACGTCGACGACCGCCTGGGCAAAAGCCTGTGGGGCTTCCTGCGGCAGGTTGTGACCGATACCGCCCGAGATCAGCCGGTGCTCGTACTTGCCGGAGAACTTCTTGGCATAGGCTGCGGGCTCCGGATGCGGAGCGCCATTGGCATCGCCCTCCAGGGTGATCGTCGGAACACCGATCACCGGCAGTTCGGCAAGCCGGGCTTCCAGCCCATCATATTTGCGCTCGCCGTCGGCAAGGCCGATCCGCCAGCGGTAATTATTGATGGTGATGTCGACATGATCCGGGTTGTCCAAGGCCTCAGCGCTTCGATTGAAGGTGGCGTCGTCAAAATCCCATTTCGGCGATGCGAGCTGCCAGATGAGCTTCGCGAAGTCCTTCCGGTACTGTTCGTAGCCCGCGCGCCCGCGCTCCGTGGCGAAGTAGAACTGGTACCACCAGGCAAGCTCCGCCTTCGGGGGCAAAGGCTTCTTATTGGTTTCACGGCTGCCGATCAGATAGCCGCTCACCGAAACCAATGCCTTGCAGCGCTCCGGCCAGAGTGCGGCGACGATATTGGCGGTGCGTGCGCCCCAATCGCAGCCGGCGATGACGGCCTTCTCGATGCCGAGCGCATCCATCAGGGCGACGATGTCGGCGGCGATCGCCGCCTGCTGACCGTTGCGCGGTGTGTCGGGGGATAAAAATCGCGTCGTGCCGTAGCCACGCAGATAAGGAACGACCACCCGGTAGCCCGCCTTGGCGAGCAGGGGCGCCACATCGACATAGGTGTGGATGTCATAGGGCCAGCCATGCAGCAGGATGACCACGGGGCCATCGCTCGCGCCCGCCTCGGCATACCCGATGTTGAGGACACCCGCGTCGATCTGCCTGATCTTAGCGAAAGATGTATTGGTCCCCGGCGTTGTCGCCGGAATGCGAGCCTCGCTCGTTGATTTTGCGAGGGCGCCGCGTCCAACGCCGAAATGCGCCGCAGCGACGGTCAATGCCGCCATTCCCATGAACCGCCGCCGCCGCAGATTGAATTCCCCTGTCATCGAACTTCTCCGGATAGTGTGAACCACAGCCGTGAAATGCGATGGTGATGTATCTCGAATGTGAGCCCGCCCGACCGCAATTGAAAGCCCGTGTACCGTTTCACGGCCGCCGATACAGTAGGCTACAATTCACGCGCGCCAGACCTCACGGCACCGACGCGCGCTCTCCTCTCTTCTTTCATCCGAATGTAAAAACGAAGGCTTCGACGCCGGGATCGAGAAAGCGTATCTCGAACGTCCGTTCGCGCACTTCTCCCGACTGCCTTACGAGCTGGTAGAGGCGCGTCTCGCCCACCGTTCCATTGCCGTCGGAATTGATGTCCGAACCGTGATCCGGGCCCGGTGCTACACCGTCGACTTTCACCTGAAAGCGCACCCTGCCGCCGTTTTTCCCAGGGCCGAGGACAAGGTGCAGATCGCGCGCGCTGAACTTGTAGGTGATTGCGCCCCCGGCCCGATTGAGTGTCGCCTGCTCTGCACCAACCGTCCAGTTGCCGGCGAGACTCCATTGATTGAGCCGAGGCTTGCCGGCGGTATAGTCGCGCGCCGCATCGGCTGCGACACGCTCCGGCGACACGAAGTTCGAAGCGCGCATGTAGCCGACATAATCCTCGCCCGACTGGAGGTGGGCGAGATCGGGCGCGGCTTCTGCACCCGTCGCATCCGGCTGCACGAAACCACTGTCGCTCCGGCTATTCCCTGCCGCTTCCGCGAGCAGCTCCTGTATGACGCGCTCCGACCGCGCATAATCGCCCTCACCGAAGTGATGATGTCTGATCCGCCCTTCTGCATCGATGAAATAGTGCGCCGGCCAGTAGCTGTTGCCGAAGGCGCGCCAGATCGCGAAATCGTTGTCGATCGCAACGGGATAGCGGATATCGAAATCCGTCACTGCGCTCTTGACGTTGTCGATGCGCTTTTCGAAGGCGAATTCGGGCGCATGCACGCCGATCACCACCAGCCCCTGGTCCCGGTACTTCTCGGCCCAGGCGCGGACATAGGGGATCGTACGGATGCAATTGATGCAGGAGTAGGTCCAGAAATCGACGAGCACGACCTTGCCGCGCAGCTGTTCAACGCTCAAAGGCTTCGAGTTGACCCACTCGACGGCGCCGTCCAGCGGCGGGAACATGCCTTCCACCGGCAAGTCGCTTCGGTAGGCCGGTCGTTCGCCGTCGGCGGCCGTTGACGCGCTCGCCCTCTCCTCGACGGGATCGTCCCGTACACGGTCGAGGAGCGATTGCTCCAGGGCTGCGGTGCTTGCATAGGAGAGGCGCGCAAGCTGCCCCGTATCGAGCCCCAGCGCGATTGCGGCAACGCCGGCAAGTACGGCAATGCCGAGGCCCTGCCGGAGCCGCTCGCCAAGGCCGAGTGAGCGCTTCATCGCCGCGAACACTCTCCCCCCGGCAAGAACGGCCAAGGCGAGCGAAGTCGCCGCGCCGGCAGCATAGGCCGCCAGCAGAAGCGTGGTCTCGACATTCGCACCATGGAGGGCGGCGCCGGTCAGCACCAGGCCCAGGATTGGGCCCGCGCAGGGCGCCCAAAGAAGCCCGGTTGCAACACCGAGAAGGAGAGACGCTCCGACGCTCGGCTGCTGACCGGCCACCCTTTGTGAGAGCCGGCTGCCGAGCGCGACGGCCGGACGAGTGAACACGGCCGCGGCCCGCGCCGAAAGCAGGGTCACGCCGAAACCGGCGAGCACTGCGATCGCCGCATACCGCCCCGCCACATTCGCGTTCACCGCCCAGTCCCCGCCGAGCGCGGCGAGCGTGGCCACGCCCGAGAATGTGAGAACCATGCCGACGAGCATCGGTAGAACGCTCCTGGCGAAGGGCTGGCCGGCCCGCGAAAACACGAAGGGCAAGACCGGGAGGATGCAGGGGCTGAGGATGGTCAGCACACCTGCAAGATAAGCTATCGTGAAAAGGATCATTTTCGTCCCTCTGCATTGGACCTGCGCCTCTCGCGGCGGCGGTCGCGCTTGACACGCGGAGCATGGGACCAGAGCGAGGTATCCCGATTGTGTCTCGTAACGAGGGGATCTGTATCGAAGTGCAGAAAGCCTCACGGGCCTTCTGCAGCATCATGCCAGCCGGCAAGGATGACTACTGTAGAAGCTTCAGCAGTTCTCTGGCGGCGGATGTGGACGACGACGGGTTCTGGCCGGTGACCAGCCTGCCGTCCACAACCGTGAAGTCGGCCCAATCCTCGGCCTTTTCGTAGCGCCCTCCGAGGCGCTTCAATTCGTCTTCGACCAGGAAGGGCACGACATCGGTCAGTTGAACGGCCTCCTCTTCGGAATTGGTGAAGCCCGTGACGCGCCTTCCCTTGACGATGGGCTCGCCGCGATGCGTGACCTGCGTCAGGACGGCCGGGCCGTGGCAGACGGCGGCGACCGGCTTGCCCGCGTCGTAGAAGCCTTCGATAAGAGCGATGGAATTCCTGTCATTGACGAGGTCCCACATCGGACCGTGTCCGCCCGGATAGAACACCGCGTCGTAGTCCTCCTGGTTGACTTCACCGAGCTTCAGAGTATTTGCCAATGCTTCCCTGGCTGCAGGGTCCTCCTTGAAGCGCTCCATCGCTGCAGTCCGGCTGGCTGGCTCATCGCTCTTGGGATCGATCGGCGGCTGACCGCCCTTGGGCGACGCGATCGTGACCTCCGCCCCGGCGTCCTTGAACACGTAATAGGGCGCAGCAAACTCCTCAAGCCAGAAGCCGGCCGGCTTGCCTGTATTGCCGAGCCGGTCATGCGAAGTCAGAACCATCAGGATCTTCATGGTCATTCTCCTTCGTTGAAGCGCTTCCAAGCGCAGGATCGCGCGGATACGCAGCCTATTCTCGAGCCGTGACCGTATGTTGGCGAGGCTCTCGCGGACCGCCGGCCAGTACAGCCCTGCCACCATCATTTGCGTATTGCCGTCTTCGGGTGAATACTCGCTATGTGGCAGTCACTGTACCGGGGAACGGCAGAATAATGGACCGCATCGATGCAATGAAAGTTTTCGTCGCCGCGATCGACGAAGGCAGCCTCGCCGGGGCGGCCCGCCGGCTGAAGCGCTCGCCCACAGCGGTGAGTCGCGCCTTGAGCTTCCTGGAAGCGCATGTAGGCGTCGAGCTTCTGCATCGAACCACCCGCACCCTCAAACTGAGTGAAGCAGGCCAACGCTATGCGACCGCCTGCCGAAGGGTGCTAACCGACCTCGAGGAAGCCGACATGCTCGCAGGAGGCGAGCGCTCCGCACCCCGTGGGATGTTGACGATTTCGTCGCCACCAATCCTCGGGGAGGAAATACTTCGCCCCATCCTGGATGATTTTCTCGATCTCTACCCGACCGTTTCTGTCCGGCTTCTTCTACTCGATCGCTTCGTCAACCTGGTGGACGAAGGCGTCGACATTGCGCTGCGCATCGGCCAACTGGCAGATTCGTCGCTCATCTCCACCCGGCTCGGCGGCGATGTGCGGCGCGTCGTGGTCGCCTCGCCTCGGTACCTCGCCAATCACCCCCGCATCGAAGAACCGGCGGATCTCGCCAGGCACCAAATACTGGCCTTCACCAATTTCGGTCTGGAGTCCTGGAGCTTCACACCGGCGAAAGGCTCGTCCCTCCCCAGGACGGTCCAGTTTAAGCCCAGATGCATCGTCAACAGCGTGCGCGCTGCCGCCGCTTCGGCGGCTGCCGGGCGCGGCCTGACGAGGCTTTATTCCTATCACGTCGCGGAATATGTGAAGGACGGGCGCCTGGAGATCGTGCTTTCCGATGCCGAGCATCCGCCCCTGCCGGCGCATTTGCTCGCACCGCAGGGCCGAATGTCGGTCCCCAAGGTCCGCGCCTTTGTCGACTATGCAGCGCCGCGTCTGCGCTCCGAATTTGCGCGCATGGCAGCGGAGGCGGGCACGCTTACCTGATTATGCCGGAATCCGGTCGAGTGTCTATCAAGTGCCGGCAATTCTCCCAAAGATCGCACCGATCTAATTTCGATCGCACCAACGCCGAGGGCGGAGGGCGGACGCAGGAAGCGGCCGCTGCGATCGAGAAAGGATCACATCAATGCGTAACGAACAGAAAGTCGTCGTCATCACCGGCGCCTCGCAAGGCATCGGCGCCGGACTGGTTCGCGCCTATCGTGACCGGAACTACCGCGTCGTCGCGACCTCCCGGTCCATCAAGCCGAGCGCCGATCCGGATATCCATACAGTCGCCGGCGACATCAGCCAGCCGGAGACCGCCGACCGGATCGTGCGCGAGGGGATCGAGCGCTTCGGCCGCATCGACTCTCTGGTGAACAATGCCGGCGTTTTCCTCGCCAAGCCGTTCGTCGAAATGACCCAGGAGGATTACGACCACAATCTCGGGGTGAATGTCGCCGGCTTCTTCCACATCACCCAGCGTGCCGCAGCGGAAATGCTGAAGCAGGGTTCGGGCCATATTGTCAGCATCACCACCAGCCTGGTCGATCAGCCGATGGTCGGCATGCCCTCCGCACTCGCGTCGCTCACCAAAGGTGGCCTGAACGCGGTGACCCGGTCGCTGGCGATGGAGTTTTCCAGGAGCGGCGTCCGCGTCAACGCGGTCTCCCCAGGGGTAATCAAGACCCCGATGCATCCAGTTGAGACGCATTCGACGCTCGCCGGACTGCACCCGGTCGGCCGGATGGGCGAAATTCGCGACGTCGTGGATGCCGTCCTCTATCTCGAAAATGCGGGATTCATCACCGGCGAGATCCTTCATGTCGACGGCGGTCAGAACGCGGGACGCTGGTAAACGGCATATCGCCCTGCGACGACACACGAACCAGATCCGCAAAGGAGACTGCAATGCCTATCGTCACCGTACAGGTTACTCGCGAGGGAAGCGCACCCGGCCGCAACTCGGTCACCGCCGAGGAGAAGGCCGCGATCATCAGGGGCGTCAGCGAAGTGCTGCTCGATGTCCTGAACAAACCGCTTGAATCCACCTATGTGGTTATCGAGGAAGTCGATCTCGACAACTGGGGTTGGGGTGGCCTCCCGACGGTGCAATACCGCCGGCAGCGCGCGGAGGCGGCACAATTCTGAAACCGGCTCATCTGCCCCGCCGCTCGTGGCACGCTTCACTTTAGAAGCGTGCCGACACATTTAACGGTCATGCCCGGCCGCGATAATTCATGGCGACGACCGACGGCGCCGAAAGCTGTTCGACTTCAAGCGTCAGGCGATCGCGAAGCGGAGACCGGATGCAAACCGGGTCCGTTGCGCTCGCGTCGCCGGCAAGCGCCATCGCCTGGCAGCGGCAGCCACCGAAATCCACCTTCTTGCGCTCGCAGCTCCGACAGAGCTCCGGCATCCAGTCCTCGCCGCGATAGGCATTGAACGCATGGCTCTCGTACCAGATGCTGGAAAGTGATTTTTCGCGCACGTTCTCGAAGGAGAGGCTCGGAATGGTTTCCGCGGCATGGCATGGAAGCACCCGCCCAGACGGCGTGACGTTCAAGCCGACGCGTCCCCAGCCGCCCATGCAGGCCTTCGGATACTTCGAATAATAATCGGCGGGCACATAATCGATCACCAATAGGCCTTGATATTTCTCGCGTGCTTCGGCGACGGTTCGCGTAGCGCGCTCGACCTGCTCGCGGGTCGGCATGAGAACCTCTTTGTTGCGCTCGGCCCAGCCGTGGAACTGCACGGTGGCGACTTCGATGCGTCGCGCTTTCAGCCGGATCGCCAGCTCGATCATCTCATCGATCTCGCCCATGTTCTGCCTATGGCAGACGGCGTTCAGCGTCAGCGGTATAGCGGCATCGGCTGCCCAGCCTGCAACCGCCATTTTCCGTTCATAGCCGCCTTTGTACCCGCCGATCCGATCGGCGCTTTCGGGAGAAACGCCCTGGATGGAAAGTTGAATATGGTCGAGCCCCACCTCGGCGAGACTGTTCATTCTCGCTTCCGTCAGTCCCACGCCCGAGGTGATCAGGTTGGTGTAAAGGCCCAGCGAACTCGCCGCCTGCGTCAATTCGACGAGGTCCCGCCGCGCGGCAGGCTCCCCGCCGGACAGGTGCAGATGCAGAACGCCGAGATCGGCGGCTTGCGCGAAGACGCCTGTCCATTCCTCGGTCGACAGTTCTTCCTTGGCTTGCGTCAGGGCGATCGGGTTGGAGCAATAGGGACAGGCGAGCGGGCAGCGATGCGTCAGTTCGGCCAGCATGGCCATCGGTGGGGGAACACGCGGGATGGCGCGCACAATATCGGCTGGTCGGGCGATGGTATCGCTCATTGGACGATCTCCAGCATGCGGCGGACCGAGAGCTCCTGGACGAAAGTCTTGACATCCTCCGCGATCTCTTCGACCGGGGCGTCGAACTTCTCGGCAAAGTCGGCGGCGATCCGGTCAAGGTTCCGTTCGCCATCGAGAGCCTGAACGATGGCGACGGCGATGTCGTCCACGGCCATGGCACGCTCCGGAGCCAGAAGCACCGTCTGGCCGCGGACCGGATCCTCATGCAGCCGGACCCCTCGTGCCAGCTTGACGACGCTCGACCCTGAAATCTCGGGCGCGTCGGCCGTCATTCCGCCGCCTCCCGTGCTCTCGGCTCGCGGATCACCCCCTCCCGGCCGTCCCAGGCACCCGGCGGAATGCGCCCCGGCGTGACATAGGCCGAATAAAGTGCATCGAGCTGGGCCCAAAGAACATCCGTCTTGAAGGTGAGAGCCTGAGCGGCAGCGTCCTGCTTTTCCCGCGTGTCGGCATGGTCGAGGACATAGGCGAGGCCGAACTCGACATCCCGGGGCGCCTCCGCCAGCCTCTGGCGGAAGTAGGCGAGCGCCGCGTCATCGGCGAAGGCGTAGTGCTCCAGCAGCCCGGTAATGCGCTCCGAGTGGATCTTCGGCGCAAAAAGCTCCGTCAGCGAGGAGGCCACCGCCTCGAGGAGCGGCTTCTCACGCACGAAGGAAACGTAGGCGTCCACGGCAAACCGGGTCGACGGCAGAACGCCCCTTGCCGAGCCGACATAGGCTGGATCGAGTCCGACGGCCTCGGCCAGACGCAGCCAGCGCCGGATGCCGCCGCCCTCTTCGATGCCGCCGTCGTGATCTTCGATGCGGGAGCGCCAGGCCCGGCGCATATCCGGGTCGTCGCAACGCGACAGAAAGGCCGCATCCTTCATGGGGATGCGGCTCTGGTAATAATAGCGGTTGATCACCCAGGCGCGGACCTGCGTCGTCGTGCAACCGCCGCTATGGAGCATCGCATGAAACGGATGCTTGTCATGATAGCGCTCCTTGCCGATCTCCAGCAGGCGGGCATGGAAAGCTTGTCTGTCAGTTGCCGTCGTCACAGCCGGACCTCCATGCCGTCATAGCCGATCTCGAAACCGCGGGCATCGACGCGCTCGCGCTCGGTGCCGGCCCGCCAGATCGGGTTGGTGTTGTTGATATGGACATAGATCTTTCTGCCGATGTTCAAGAGATCGAGCGCCTCGAGACTGCCGCCCTCCCCGTCGATCGGCATGTGGCCCATGCGACGGCCTGTCTTGCGGCCGGTCCCGGTCAGGATCATCTCGTCATCGGAATAGAGCGTGCCGTCGAAGAAGACGGCATCGGCATCGCGCAGGCGCGCGGCGAGGCTGTCCGTCATCACGGCGCAGCCCGGAACATAATAGACCCGCCTGTCGCCGGCCTTCAGTTCGACACCGACCGTGTGCTCGCCCTCGATGCCCAGATCGGGCTCGCCGTCCTCGAGAAAGAGCGGCACCTTGCCCGGAACGGCGAAGAGCCGTGCATCGAGGCCCGACAGCGGAGAGAACGCCTCATCGATTTCAATGGTTTCTCTTGAAACCAGTTCCGGGTCGAGGACCTGGAAGACCGGATTGTCGGCGACGATCCGGCCGACCGCGCCGGTCGAAAACAGGGTGAATGCCTGCTTCTCCCGCAAGACGAGAAGTCCTGCCAGATGGTCGATGTCGCCATTCGTCAACACCACGCTCTCGATGGGGCTGTGACGAAGGCGGCGCGGCTGAAGCGGCCTATTGTTTTGAACCTGCTGGCGGATGTCGGGGGAGGCGTTGAAGACGGCCCAGCTCTCACCGTCGAGACTCACCGCGAGCGACGACTGCGTTTGCGGTCTGAGGCCGGAGGCCGGATCGCGCGCCATCGCGCAGTTGCGACAGCCGCAATTCCATTGCGGGAGACCGCCGCCGGCGGCGGCCCCCAAGACGATGATGCGAAGATCGGACGTTTTATTCACCGGGATACCTGATGCCTTACCGATCCTCGTCAAGCTGGCCTTCAGAAGAGGATCGGTTCATCCCCGTCCGCAGGAGCATAGCGGGTGATTTCCATAGCGCAGCTGACTTCGATGAATTTCGGTTTATGCCAGGCCATACTTCCTCCATTCGCCCGTGGGGTCGTTGTGCTCGCTCCCGTTCCGGCAGGCGCCCTTGCGGTCGGGGCGGGCATGAAACCAAGCAGGACCTATAGCAGTCGCTGCCCGGGTCAAGGGCCGGAACGGCAGTCCGCTGCTCCGGCAGAGCCCGGCGGCGCCGTAGCCGGGCTTTTAGGCATCGTAAAGTCTCCTCTTGTGGCGCATGGTAGCAAGCGATGTGGTGCCCCACAATTACGACCTAGGTGTCGGTCGCCGCCGCCTTCCGCCCACATGAAGCTCACCTCTAGCCGAATGCGTTGGCTGGATAAGGCTTGCTGACCACAGGCAGATAGCGCGCTCCGGACGCCAGCACGAATCGCTCGAAAGCCTGCATGGCCGGGGTGGCGGCACGGTCCAGGCGCGACACGGTAAACCACTGCCGGCGGATCGGCGTGTCGACCACGTCGAGGATCACGAGCCTGCCGAGCTTTACCTCCTGTTCTATCGTATGGGCCGAGATGAAGGCGATTCCGAGACCGGCGATTACGGCCTGCTTGATCGTCTCGTTCGAGGCGATCTCGGTGCCGAGCTCCTCGAGCTCGTGCGGCGTGTCGCTCAGGAAGATCTCGAGGGAGATACGCGTTCCCGATCCTTTTTCGCGCACCAGGAACTGTTCCTGGGCGATCCGCTCCCGTGAAATCTCCAGCACGCCCGCGAGCGGGTGACCGGCGGGGGCGATGAAGACCAGTGGATGATCGCCGAACACCTGCGCCCGCACCTCGAAATCGCGCGGCGGCCGCCCCATCAGAGCGATGTCGATCTCGTGGTCCCGCAGCTTCGCGATGATCTCGGCCCGGTTGCCGATGAAGAGATTTATCTCCACGGCAGGAACCTGATCGCGAAAGGCGGCAATCAGCTGCGGCGCGAAATATTTCCCGGTCGACACGACTCCGAGGCGCAACCGTCCGGTTCTGAGCCCCTTGATGGCATCTATCGAGTCCTCGAGGGCAATGAGGCTGTCCTCGATCGCCCGCGCCGCTTCGAGAAAGGCAAGGCCGTAAGCCGTCGGCACCATGCCGCCGCGCGTGCGGTCGAAGAGCGCAATGCCCGCATCCCGTTCCAGATGCTGGATCTGCAGGGTGAGCGCCGGTCCGGTCAGTCCCAAGGCTTCGGCTGCGAGGTTGATCTTCCCCAACCGGCAAACGGCTTCGACGGTGCGGAGCTGGCGAAAGGTCACGTTGCGCATGGATCAAAGTAAGTAAATTTAACTCATGAAGTCAAATGAATAAATTTTACAAACTCCCCTTTTACGCCATCCTTCCCTCGACAGCGTGCGGAGGAGACATCATGTCAGGCGCAACTCTCGAAGCATACCTCGCTTCATGCACGGCCCGCGGCGACGACCTTACGCGGGACGTGGCCGCCGTGATCCAGAGGCTGGCTAAGGCCGCTCTCGACATCCGCAAGCTCGTCGGCCAGGGAGCGCTCGGCACCGCTTTCAACGGCACCCACGGCAGCAGCAACACGGATGGCGATCTGCAGAAGGACCTCGACATCCTGTGCGACGACCAGTTCCTGTCGTCGCTGCAAGGCGCCCCCGTTGCATGCTACGCCTCGGAAGAACTGGAAAATCCCGTTCTGCTCGACCCGGCTGCGCGCCTCGCGGTTGCCATCGACCCGCTCGACGGCTCTTCGAACATCGATAACAACGTTTCCATCGGCACGATCTTCTCGGTGCTTCCCGCCGCCAAGGGGCCGGACGTGGACCCCTCCCAGTCCTTCCTGCAACCTGGAAACCGGCAACTGGCGGCGGGCTTCTTCATCTACGGGCCGCAGACCGCTCTGGTGCTGTCGCTCGGCAAGGGGACGGAGATCTTCGTCTTCTCCAGCAGGCTCGGATGTTTCGTCGAGGCCTGCAAGTCGGCCAGCATCCCGGAGCGCGCGCACGAATTTGCCATCAACATGTCGAACTACCGGCACTGGGAAGAAGCCATCCGGCTCTATGTCGACGACTGCCTGGCAGGCTCTGAGGGGCCGCGCGAGCGGGATTTCAACATGCGCTGGATCGCCTCGCTCGTCGCGGAAACCTATCGCATCCTCATCCGCGGCGGGATCTTTCTCTATCCCGCCGACGGCCGGAAGGGATATAGCCAGGGCCGGCTGCGGCTGGTCTACGAGGCGAACCCCATCGCCTTCATCATCGAGAATGCCGGCGGCGCGGCCACCACGTCCATCGACCGCATTCTCGATCTCGTTCCGGAAAATCTGCACCAGCGCGTGCCTCTGGTTTTCGGCTCGCGCCGCGAGGTGGCGCGCATCACCCGCTATCACGTCGACCCGCACATGATTGGCGAACGCGCTCCGCTCTTCGGCAAGCGCGGTCTGTTCCGGGCCTGAGGAGAAAAATATGTCGGCCAAATACCCCATCATCTCCATCACAGGTTCGTCCGGCGCCGGCACCACGACCGTCAAGGACACTTTCGAGAAGATATTCAAGCGCGAGAACATCTCGGCGTCCTTCATCGAAGGCGATGCCTTTCATCGCTTCGACCGGGAAACCATGCGCAGCAAGATCGCGGAGGAGAAAGCCCGAGGCGTCGACTTCACGCATTTCTCCGCCGAGGCGAACGAACTGGAGATCCTCGAAAGCGTCTTTGCCGAATACGGCCGGCGCGGGGTCGGGCGCACCCGTCACTACGTGCACGACGAGGCCGAGGCCGCGAAATTCGGCTCGGACCCAGGCACGTTCACCGACTGGGAAGAATTCCGCGACAGCGATCTTCTCTTCTACGAGGGGCTGCATGGCTGCGCCGTCACCGACACGGTCAATCTCGCCCAGCATTGCGACCTGAAGATCGGTGTCGTGCCCGTCATCAATCTCGAATGGATCCAGAAGATTCATCGCGACAAGGCGACCCGCGGCTACTCCACCGAGGCCGTGACCGACACCATCCTGCGGCGCATGCCCGACTATGTGAACTATATCTGCCCGCAGTTCTCCCTGACGGACATCAATTTCCAGCGCGTGCCGATCGTCGATACGTCCAATCCCTTCATCGCCCGCTGGATACCGACGCCGGCCGAATCCATCCTGGTCATCCGCTTCGCCAAGCCGCAAAGCATCGATTTCCCCTACCTGCTGTCGATGCTGCACAACAGCTACATGTCGCGCGCCAATTCTATCGTGGTGCCGGGCGACAAGCTCGATCTCGCCATGCAGCTGATCTTCACCCCGCTCATTCACAAGCTGCTCGAGCGCAAGCACCGCATGTCGTGAGGAGGACATCATGAATGTTTCGCAGCAGATCGGACCCCGCGCCGCCTCGGAGCGCAGCATGGCCGATGCCATCCGGTTTCTTTCCATGGACGCCGTCGAGAAGGCCAACTCCGGCCACCCCGGCATGCCGATGGGCATGGCCGACGCGGTGACGGTCCTCTTCAACCGCTTCATCAGGATCGATCCGTCACGCCCCGACTGGCCGGACCGCGACCGATTCGTGCTTTCGGCCGGCCATGGCTCGATGCTGCTCTATTCGCTCCATCACCTCATCGGCTTCGCCGATATGCCGATGGCCGAGCTTTCATCCTTCCGCCAGCTCGGCTCGAAAACGGCCGGCCACCCCGAATACGGCCATGCCCTCGGTATCGAGACCACCACCGGACCGCTGGGCCAGGGGATCTCGACCGCTGTCGGCATGGCGATCGCCGAACAGATGATGGCCGCCCGCTTCGGCAGTGCGCTCTGCAACCACTTCACCTACGTGGTCGCCGGAGACGGCTGTCTGCAGGAGGGGATCAGCCACGAGGCGATCGACCTTGCCGGACATTTGAAATTGCGCAAGCTCATCGTGCTGTGGGACGACAACCGGATATCGATCGACGGCTCCACCGATCTCTCCACCTCGATGAACCAGCTTGCGCGTTTCCGCGCCGCCGGCTGGGATGCGCAAGCCGTCGACGGCCACGACCCCGGCGCGGTGGCAAAAGCGATCGAGCGGGCGCGCCGGACCCGAAAGCCGTCGCTGATCGCCTGCCGCACCCGCATCGGCAAGGGTGCCGCCAGCATGGAGGGCTCGCACAAGACCCACGGCGCGGCGCTCGGCGAAAAGGAGATCGCTGCCACACGCGAAAACCTCGCCTGGCCGCATCCGCCCTTCTTCGTTCCATCTGAGATCAAGGCTGCCTGGGAAAAGGTGGCGGCGCGGGGCCGCTCGGCCCGCGAGGCCTGGGAAATCCGCCTCGACTCTTCGCGCTCGAAAAAGCGCTACGAGCAGACCATAGGGCGGCAGCTCGACGGCGAGGTCGGCGATCTGCTTGCAAGATTCCGGGACGCGCATCGTACAAGGGCTACGAAGGTCGCGACGCGTCAGGCCTCGCAGATGGCTCTGGAAGTCATCAACGGCGCCACCGCGTTGACGATCGGCGGCTCGGCGGACCTGACCGGCTCCAACCTGACGCTGACCTCGCAGACCCAGCCCATTTCGTCGGGCAATTTCAAGGGCCGCTACCTGCATTACGGCATCCGCGAGCACGGCATGGCGGCCGCCATGAACGGCATCGCGCTCCATGGCGGCTTCATCCCCTATGGGGGCACTTTCCTGGTCTTTTCCGACTATGCTCGCGGTGCGATGCGCCTTTCGGCCCTGATGGGCCTGCCCGTCATCTATGTGCTGACGCATGATTCCATCGGGCTCGGCGAAGACGGACCGACGCACCAGCCGGTCGAGCATCTGGCCATGCTGCGCGCCACGCCCAACCTCAATGTCTTCCGGCCGGCCGACATCATCGAGACGGCAGAATGCTGGGAGATCGCGCTTGGCGAGAAGAACACGCCGAGCGTCCTCGCCCTTTCGCGGCAGGCCCTGCCGATGCTGCGCCGGACGGACGGGAACGAGAACCTGTCGGCGCTCGGGGCCTATGTCCTGAGGGAAGCGCGCGGCGACCGGGACGTCACGCTTCTTGCCACGGGATCCGAAGTCGAGATCGCCGTAGCCGCAGCGGAGCGCCTGCAGGCCGAAGAAGGCATAGCAGCGGCGGTGGTCTCCATGCCGTGCTGGGAGAAGTTCGAGGCTCAGGACTCGGCCTATCACAGGCAGGTCCTCGGAGATGCACCGCGCATCGCCATCGAGGCGGCGGGCCGCCTCGGCTGGGACCGTTGGATGGGCCCCGACAGTGCCTTCGTCGGCATGACGGGCTTTGGTGCCTCGGCACCGGCCGGAGACCTCTACCGCCATTTCGGCATCACCGCCGACCATGTCGTCGCTGAAGCCCTGGAGCTTCTCCGCCGGGCTTACCCGGAAACGCCGCCAGCAGGTGCCCGGACCGGCAATCCGATCGCCCACATCGTCAGATCATCCGAGGAGGCATGACAATGGCCCGCATCACGCTTCGCCAATTGCTCGATCACGCCGCCGAACGCAGCTATGGCGTGCCGGCATTCAACATCAACAACATGGAGCAGGGGCTTGCGATCATGGAGGCGGCGCGCGCCTGCGACGCTCCCGTGATCCTCCAGGTCTCCCGTGGTGCCCGCTCCTACGCGAACGACGTCATGCTCGCCAAGATGATGGAAGCTTTGGAAGAGATGTATCCGGACATTCCGCTCTGCATCCACCAGGATCACGGCAACAATGTCGCGACGTGCCTCACGGCGATCCAGCACGGCTTCACCTCGGTGATGATGGACGGCTCGCTGAAGGAGGATGCCAAGACCCCTGCCGATTACGACTATAACGTCTCGATCACGGCAGAGGTGAGCCGCCTCGCGCACATGGTCGGCGCCTCGGTCGAAGGCGAACTCGGCTGTCTCGGTTCGCTCGAGACCGGCCATGGCGAGGCCGAGGACGGCCACGGCTTCGAAGGCGCGCTCGACCGTTCGCAACTGCTTACCGATCCGGACGAAGCCGCCCGCTTCGTCGCCGAGACCGGCGTCGATGCGCTGGCCGTCGCCATCGGCACCTCGCACGGGGCCTATAAGTTTACCCGCAAGCCGACCGGCGAAGTCCTCGCTATGGACGTGATCGAGAAGATTCATGAGCGGCTGCCGAACACCCATATCGTCATGCACGGCTCCTCCTCCGTACCGCAGGAATGGCAGGACGTTTTCAACGCCCATGGCGGCCAGATGCGCGAGACCTACGGCGTCCCCGTCGAGGAGATCGTCCGAGGCATCCGCTTCGGCGTGCGCAAGGTCAATATCGACACCGACCTGCGCCTTGCCGCAGCCGCTGCCTTTCGCCGGGTCGCCGACACGAGCCGCACCGAATTCGATCCCCGCAAATTCCTGAAAGCGGCCATGGAAGCCATGTCGTCGGTCTGCAAGGCGCGTTTCGAGGCCTTCGGTACCGCCGGAAACGCATCCCGCATCAAGGTCGTGCCGATGTCGGAGATGGCCCGCCGCTACGCAAGCGGCTCCCTGAAACCCCAGCCTGAGCGGTCGGAAGCCGCCTGATCGCATCCATTCAGAGGAAAGGACCCCAACCATGAACGCCGACGCAAAGACAGAGATCAAGGGCCGCGAACGTTACAAGGCCGGCGTGCTGAAATACGCCCAGATGGGCTATTGGAACGGAGACTACGAGCCGAAGGACACCGATCTGATCGCGCTCTTCCGCATCACGCCGCAGGACGGCGTCGATCCGATCGAAGCGGCCGCCGCCGTCGCCGGCGAAAGCTCGACGGCCACATGGACAGTCGTCTGGACCGATCGCCTGACGGCCTGCGATCAATACCGCGCCAAGGCCTACCGGGTCGATCCGGTGCCGGGAACGCCGGGGCAGTATTTCTGCTATGTCGCCTACGACCTCATCCTCTTCGAGGAGGGGTCTATCGCGAACCTGACCGCATCGATCATCGGCAACGTCTTCTCGTTCAAGCCGCTGAAGGCGGCAAGGCTCGAGGATATGCGCCTGCCCGTCGCCTATGTGAAGACCTTCAGGGGCCCGCCGACCGGCATCGTCGTGGAGCGCGAACGGCTCGACAAGTTCGGCAAGCCGCTGCTGGGTGCCACGACCAAACCGAAGCTCGGCCTGTCGGGCAAGAACTATGGCCGCGTCGTCTATGAGGGTCTGAAGGGCGGCCTCGACTTCATGAAGGACGACGAGAACATCAATTCGCAGCCCTTCATGCATTGGCGCGACCGGTATCTCTACTGCATGGAGGCCGTCAACCACGCTTCCGCGGTCACCGGCGAGGTAAAGGGGCACTATCTCAACATCACTGCCGGCACGATGGAGGAAATGTACCGCCGAGCCGAATTCGCCAAGGAGCTCGGCTCGGTCATCGTCATGGTCGATCTCATCGTCGGCTGGACTGCGATCCAGTCCATATCGGAATGGTGCCGGCAGAACGACATGATCCTGCACATGCACCGGGCCGGTCACGGCACCTATACGCGGCAGAAGAACCACGGCATCTCCTTCCGCGTGATCGCCAAATGGCTGCGGCTCGCCGGCGTCGACCACCTGCATGCGGGCACGGCCGTCGGCAAGCTCGAGGGCGACCCGCCGACGGTGCAGGGCTATTACAATGTCTGCCGCGAAATGAAGAACGAGGTCGACCTTCCGCGCGGTCTGTTCTTCGAGCAGGACTGGGCGGACCTCAAGAAGGTCATGCCGGTCGCCTCGGGCGGCATCCATGCCGGCCAGATGCACCAGCTGCTCGATCTTTTCGGCGACGATGTCGTACTGCAATTCGGCGGCGGCACGATCGGTCATCCGATGGGCATCCAGGCAGGGGCCACCGCCAATCGCGTCGCCCTGGAAGCCATGGTGCTTGCCCGCAACGAGGGGCGCGACATCGCCCACGAAGGTCCCGAGATTCTGCGGGCGGCGGCGAAGTGGTGCAAGCCGCTGGAAGCGGCCCTCGATATCTGGGGCAATATCAGCTTCAACTACACCCCGACCGATACGTCGGATTTCGTGCCGAGCGTAACCGCGGCCTGACAGACACCAGGGCCTGACAGACCCGAACTGACGGACAAGAAGAGAAGGAGAGACGACATGCGTATCACCCAGGGATGCTTCTCGTTCCTGCCGGACCTGACCGATGAGCAGATCACGGCACAGGTGGAATATTGCCTCGGAAAGGCTTGGGCTATCGGCGTCGAATATACCGACGACCCGCACCCCAGAAACACCTATTGGGAAATGTGGGGCAATCCGATGTTCGACCTCAAGGACGCCAAAGGCGTGATGATGGAGCTCGAGGATTGCCGCAAGGCCCACCCGCAGGACTATATCCGTCTCAACGCTTTCGATTCCAGCCGCGGCCTCGAGACGGTGACGATGTCGTTCATCGTCAACCGCCCCGAAAACGAGCCGAGCCTCAGAATGACCCGGACGGAGAGCAACGGCCGCAGCCAGCATTATATGTGGGAAACGCAGCGATAGGAGGAGCGACAATGCTGATGCCGGATGCTCCATCGAACACCGAAAGCCTGCCGACTTCGGTCGACCTCGCTGAGGAATACCAAGCCTCCGGCGTCGCCGAGATCCTTGACGAACTGGACCGGGAACTCGTGGGCTTGAAACCCGTGAAGCAGCGTATCCGCGAGACGGCGGCGCTGCTTCTCGTCGAGCGGGCGCGCCGTGCAATGGGCCTCAGCCATGAGCCGCCGTCGCTGCATATGAGCTTCACCGGCAATCCCGGCACCGGCAAGACCACGGTGGCGCTGCGCATGGCCAACCTGCTGCACAGGCTCGGCTATATCCGCAAGGGCCATCTGGTCTCGGTGACGCGCGACGACCTGGTCGGGCAATATATCGGCCACACCGCACCCAAGACCAAGGAGATCCTGAAGAAGGCAATGGGGGGCGTGCTTTTCATTGACGAGGCCTATTACCTCTACCGTCCCGACAACGAACGCGATTACGGCCAGGAGGCAATCGAGATCCTGCTGCAGGTGATGGAGAACAATCGCGACGACCTGGTCGTGATCCTCGCCGGCTACGCCGACCGCATGGACCGGTTTTTCGAGAGCAATCCCGGCTTCCGATCCCGGATCGCCCATCACATAGACTTCCCCGACTATGATAACGGGGAGCTTCTATCGATCGCCGAGAGCATGCTCAGCCGGCAGGGGTACCGCTTCGACAGCAAGGCGTCTGCGGTGATGAGCGACTACATCGCGCGCCGCCGGCGACAGCCGCATTTCGCCAATGCGCGCTCCATCCGCAACGCGCTCGACCGGGCCCGGCTGCGGCAGGCGAACCGCCTTTTCGAGGAAAGCGCCGGACCGGTCGATGCCGAACAGCTGTCGACCATCACTGCTCGTGACATCGCCGCGAGCCGGGTGTTCACCACAGTCGAACCCAGTCACACGGAGACATCGCCATGAATGAGAAGACCATCATAGCGCCTTCGGTTCTGTCGGCCGATTTCTCACGGCTCGGCGAAGAGGTCGAGGCTGTGTGCCGGGCCGGTGCGGACTGGATCCATCTCGACGTGATGGACGGCCATTTCGTGCCCAACATCACCTTCGGCCCCCCGGTCATCAAGGCGCTGCGGGACCGCACGGACAAGGTGTTCGACTGCCATCTGATGATCGCACCGCCCACGCCCTATCTCGGCGCTTTCGCCTGTGCCGGCTGCGACATCATCACCGTGCATGCGGAGGCGACGACGCATCTCGATCGCTCGCTGCAGGCCATCCGCGACGTAGGCTGCAAGGCGGGCGTATCGCTCAATCCCTCGACGCCGGAGAGCGTCATCGAATATGTGCTGGACCGGCTGGACCTCGTCCTCTTGATGACGGTCAATCCGGGCTTCGGCGGCCAGGACTTCATTCCGGCCGTGGTCGACAAGGTGCGGCGGGTGAAGGCGATGATCGGCGGCCGTCCGATCCACATAGAGATCGACGGCGGCGTGACGCCGGAGACCGCACCGCTGGTTGCCGCCGCCGGGGCCGATGTGCTGGTTGCCGGTTCGGCGGTATTCAAAGGCGGCAGCGAGGAGAGCTACGCCAGGAACATCGCGGCCATCCGCGCCGCCTCCGATGGTGCCATCAGGAAGGCAGCGTGAGCCATGGCCGCTACACCACCCCTTTGTGATTTCGGCTGGCCAGCGATCGACGCCACGCTTCCCGGCGTCGATGGCTTCACCCGCACCATATTCGGCCAGGCCGGCCCGAAAGGGCTCGTCGTTGCCTTCATATGCAATCACTGCCCCTATGTGAAAGCGGTCATCGGCCGGATCGTCCGGGACGCCATCGACCTCAGGGCTCACGGGATCGGCTTCGTGGCTGTTAACTCCAACGACGCCGGCAATTATCCGCAGGACTCGTTCGAAAACATGAAGCGCTTCGCTTCGCAAAACGCCCTGCCCTTTCCCTACCTCCACGACGAGGACCAATCCGTCGCCAAAGCCTACCGCGCCGTCTGCACGCCCGACTTCTTCGGCTTCAACAAGGACATGAAGCTGCAATATCGCGGGCGGCTGGACGCATCGCGCAAGGAGATCGGCCCCGCCGATCTGCGACGCGATCTCTACGAGGCCATGGTCATGGTCGCGCTGTTCGGCAAGGGCCCGGCCGAGCAGCAGCCTTCCATAGGGTGTACCATCAAATGGAAGATTTCGGCTTTTCAGGTTTGATGGAACCACCCACCATCGCGCCACGCGCCTTCTGACATGCCCCGAAGCACGGACAGCCAACCAAAGGCTTGCCGCTCGTCTTCACTGACCGCACGAACCCTGGCAAGGAACTGCATCGGTCCCTCCTTTCACCTCATCCTGTGCTCGTCACGGAGATCCAGCAGCGCCGCGTCTGCGGCGCGGAAGAGCCTTTCCAGTCCAATGACTTGGCTGGCTGGATTCCTGTGACAAGCACAGGAATGAGGGACCGGGGATGTGCGGTTCCTCAAATGCGAACGCGGAAACGCCTCAGCCCCCGCCCGTCGAAATGCCTCTGCAATAAGAGGCGACGGGCGGGGTCCGAGGGAGGAGACGGTCGGCTGGTGGAGCGGAGTCCCCAATGTTCAACAGGTCAGGCCGGCAGGGCGCCGGTCTGTTTGGCGATATGCGTGGCGATCGCGTCCATCAGCGGCGGAGACAGACAATCATAGGGCTGCAGGCCGAGTTCGGTCAGCCTTGCGCGTATCTCCGGCATGCTCTCCGGGTTCACACCGCTTTCGATGATCGAAGAAACGAAGGCCGCGAATTCGGGCGGCGACCAGCCCGTTTCGTCGCTGAGTTCGGTATGGACGAAATCGAGGCCGTAGAAGGGATGCTTGGTGTTTTCGATCCGGCCATACATGTGTGTGCCGCAATCGCGGCAGGCGTAACGCTGGATCGTCGCGCTCGGATCGACGACCTGCAGTTTCTCCGCACCCGAGGTGACGTTCACGTTGTCGCGGCCGACGACGGCGATCTGGGCGAAGATCGCACCCTCGGGCTTCCAGCATTTGGTGCAGCCGCAAGCATGGTTGTGCGCCGTCTGCGAGCCGATCCGCACGGTCACCGGATTTGTGGCGCATTTGCATTTCAGCGTACCGCCGGCAAAGCCCGGACTGGCAGGCGGAAAGCCGTTGTCGATGGACGGATGTAGCTTGAGCATTGGTTCCTCCTCGGCTTTGAACGTCCTTCGTTCACAAGCAGGATCAGTTGAAATGCGGCTCGCGGCAATATAGCGGAAAGTGTCGGTTTTCGGCGCCGAACACCCCAGCAAAGGCGGGGCTCAGCCTTTCGACCGGAGCATGGCGCGGGCCGGATTATAGCCCCAAAGGGCAGCGAGCATGAACAGGACGAAGCACGCGCCGACCCAGGCGAGAGCCGTCAGGTTGAGTTCGCCGTAAAGCGCGAAGCGTATCAGTTCGACCGCGTAGGTGAACGGATTGAGGGCGCAGATGTCGCGCAGCAGCGGCGAACTTTCGGCCATCTTCCAGAGCGGATAAAGTGCCGACGAAAGGAAGAACATCGGAAAGATCACGAAGTTCATGACGCCGGCAAAGTTCTCGAGTTGCCGGACGGTCGAGGATATCAGCAGACCGAAGGCGCCGAGCATCAATCCGCTGATGAGGAGGGCGGGCAGCACCGCGACATAGCCGACGGGCGGCACGGTGATGCCGGTCAGCGCAGCGATGGCCAGGAACACCGCCACCTGCAGGATGGAGACGATCACACCGGCGAGAAGCTTCGAGAACAGCAGCCACCAGCGCGGCAGGGGCGAGGTCAGCAGGAGGCGCATGGATCCCATCTCCTGGTCATAGACCAGCGCCAGCGACGATTGCATGCCGTTGAAGAGCTGGATCATGCCGCAGAGCCCCGGAAGGATATAGACCTCATAGGTGATATAGGTCTGGTAGGGCGGGATGATCGACACGCCGAGCGCCGCGCGGAAGCCGGCGGCAAAGACGATCAGCCAGACGAGCGGGCGGACGAGTGCCGCCAGAAACCGCCCGCGCTGGCGGACGAAGCGCAGGTTTTCGCGGGTGACGATTGCGCAAAGCGCGACCAGCCATGCCTTCATGCCGAAACCTCCCGGTTCTCGGCCGTCATCGACAGGAACGCCTTGGCGAGCCCCTGCCCGCCCGCAAGTTCCGCGGCGGTGCCGTCGCTCAGCACCTTGCCGCGATGCAGAACGACGACCTGATCCTCCGGCCGGATCTCGTCGACCAGATGCGTCGCCCAGAGAACCGCAAGGCCGCTCGCGGCAAGCAGATGCACATGATCGGTGATCGCCTGCCGGGAGGCAGCGTCCAGTCCGACGGTCGGCTCGTCGAGCAGCAATATCTGCGGCTTGTGGATCAAGGCCCGCGCGATCTCCATGCGCCGCCGGTGACCGCCGTTGAGCGCACGCACCTGCTCGTCGGCCCGCTCGGCCATGCCGAGCTGTGTCAGCGCCGCTTCGATCGCCACAGCGGCCTGCCGCCCCGACAAACCATGAAGCCCGGCGAAATAGCGCAGGTTTCGGCGCACCGACATGTCGAGATCGAGCGTGGGCTGCTGGAACACCACCCCGATGCGCGCGAGCGCCGCACGCGGCTCGCGCGCAATGTCGAAGCCGGCCACGCCGATCGTGCCGGCCCTTGTCGCGAGCAGCCGCGTCAGAAGAGCGAACAGCGTCGATTTGCCGGCGCCGTTCGGCCCGAGCAGCGCGCAGAACCGACCGGTCGTGACGGAGAAGCTGACATCGTCCAGCGCCCGTGATTTTCCGTAGCTGTAGCTGACATGGCTAATGTCGAGCCCGATCATGATGCCCTTCCCGGCGCCGCCGCAAACTCTTCTATAATCGTCGCCGGTTTCCCGGCAAGGCGGAGGCAGCGCCGGGCAAGCCGCCGCGCCTCGGCTTCCGAATGGGTCACGAGAATGACGGCAGGTGCGGTTTCCGCGATCAGCGCCTCGGTCAGGGCCAGCATGTCCTCGGCCATCGCAGGATCGAGCGACACATAGGGCTCGTCCAGGACGAGAAGCTCCGGCCGACCGGCAAAGGCCCGCGCCAGCGCCAGCCGCCGCTGCTGGCCGAGCGACAGCTGGCCGGGAAAGAGCGCGGCCCTGTCGGCGATGCCGGTCCGCTCCAGCGCTGAGAGTGCAGCTTGCATCCCGAGTTGCGGATGCACCAATGTCAGGTTCTCGATGACGCTTCTCCACGGCAGAAGAACAGGCTCCTGAAAAACCATGGCAATGTTTTCCGGCCGGGTGATCTCGCCGTCGAAAGCGGTGTCAATGCCGGCGACGAGCCGAAGCAGCGTCGATTTGCCGATGCCCGACGGACCGAGGATGGCGACCGTCTCGCCGATCTCCATCTCGAAGCGGATATTGCGCAGGACCTCCTCTTCGCCGAATGCCTTTCGTCTGACATCGATCCTGATCACGCCGTCCTCCAGCGCCGCACCCGGCGTTCGGCCGGCTGCAGGAAGAAAGCCTCCACCAGCAGCATCACGCCGATGAAGGAAAGCGCATAGACCAGCACCATGGCAACGTTGAAAAGCTGGAAATAGAAATGGATCTGGAACCCTATCCCGCTGGAGCGGCCGAGAAACTCGACCACCAGCACGATCTTCCATATCACCGCAATGCCGGATCGGGCGGCAGCGGCAATGAAAGGCGCAAGCTGCGGCATGATCACGTGTCGCAGCCGCGCCAGCGGACGCATGCGGTAAACCGCCGCCATGGAGTCGAGATCCGGGTCAAGCGCCCGCGCGCCCTCGCGCAGAAGCGTTGCGACATTCGGGATCTTGTTGAGCACCACCGCGGTGATGGCGGCCGTCTCGTTGAGACCGATCCAGATGTAGCACAACACGATGAGCACCAGTGCCGGCAGATTGAGAAACACGACAAGCCATGGGTCGAGCCATCGATCGACCGCGGCAACGCGCCCCATCAGAAAGCCGATCGCCACACCGATCACCATGGCCGGCACGAATGCGCAGATCACGCGCCAGAGCGTCATGCCCAGGTGGTAGGGCAAGGCGCCGGAACTGACCGCTTGCACGAAGGGCGCCCAAAGCGTCCAGGGCTGGGGCAGGACCGACGCGTCGTCCGTGAAGCCGGCGGCCGCTATCCACAAGAGCAACAGCAGCCCCAGCGACAATGCGCGCACCAAGGCAGGATGTTGCAGCGTTCTATTCAAGGTGCAGGAACAATCCACTGGGCAGGCTTGTCGCCTTGCCGACGAGCTCTTCTCCACCAAGTTCCGCCATCAGCCGCAGAAAACGGTCGGCGGCCGCCTCGTCGATCGGCTTGCCGCTTGGAATGCCGGCGCGATAGCCGTCGCGTAGCGCAATGAATTCAGCTTCGTCGGCCGCATTCATCTTGTCCCGCAATTCCTCCCACACCTCATCGTTCTCGCGCAGCAGATCCTTGGCTGCGCGCGAGGCCTTGTAAAGCCCCTTCACGATTTCCGGATGCGTCGCGGCATATTCGCCCTTCAACACGTAGCCGAGGAGCGGCGTATCGGGATCGAGCTTGAGCGCCGCCGCCGCATCCGAGACGGAGACCAGTTCATGCATGCCCTTGGCCCGCATCTTCGCGAGGAAGTGCCAGAAATTGATGGTACCCGCCGTCTCGCCGGAAAGCGCCGACTTGAAGATCAATGGCGGAGCGCCGAACACCTGCTCGGTTTCGGCAGCGAGATCCATGCCATGCTGCTGCTTGGCATAGGCGCGCAGGATCAGCCAGCTCTTGTCGAGCGGACCTCCGGCAATGCCGATCTTCTCGCCGGCAAGGTCCGGCAGCGCCTTGATGCCGCTTTCATCCTTGACCATCAGGCCGCCGACCGCGCGCGAATAGGGGATGAAGACATAATCCTTGCCGGAGGCACGCTGGTTGGCCACCCAGATCCAGTCGGCCACCATCGTGTCGGCCTCGCCGCCCTCGAAGGCGACGCGCGTCGCGCCGTTGTCCGCATAGTCCTGCACGGCCAGTTCGAAGCCGTTCTTGCGGTCGAATTCGTGGGTCTTGATGGTCGAGATTTCCCAGTTGACGGTTCCCGATGCCAGCATGGCCGCCCGCAATTGCGGCAACTCGTCGGCCGAGGCCGCAGCCGGTCCGAATGCGAACAGGCAAGCGGCCATGAACAGTCGAATAACTTTCATCTCTTCCTCCCCGGAACCGCCGCCTTCGGGCACCCTGTCCCGCGGACTTTCTCGGGCACCGTTTCACTGTATGGAAATCGATACTTTCTGGCTGTCGCCGGAGGATTCCGGAATCTTCACTTCGTAGCTGCCCGGCTTGACGGCGATGAAAGACAGCGTTGCAGTCCCGGCCTCGTCGAATTCCAGGCTGTCGATCGCCATTGGGCGCACCTCGATGCCGTTGACGACGATCTCGTTCATCCAGATCGCACGGAAGAACGGCGCACCGGTGATCGCCAGCTCCGCCGATCCGTCCGCCGTGATCTGCATTTCGTAGTATGCGCCCGACTGGAGCGTAATGGCACCCTTGCCGAGCGGCTTTCCGGACGAAAGCGTGATCTCGATCGGCTCTCCCCGATTGCATTTGGCCAGCAGCCCGGCAAAGCCGAGGTCGCTGCAAAGCGGCGCGGCAACGGCCGGACTCGCCAGAAAGAGCGCGGCGAGCGCCGCAACAACCGATTTATGCACGATGAATCCTCCCCATTGGTATTTGCCCATTGCTCCGCTTCAATCCGGCGCGACTACGACGCCCCAGGGCTGCTCGCCCACCTGAACCGAGCGGATCACCTTTTCCGCCTTCACGTCGATTATGCTGATGTCATTGGAATTTCCATTGGTGGTGATCAGGAATTCCTCGCCCGGCGTGAATGCCATCTGCCAGACCCGCTGCCCGACGAGCAGATAGTCGAGCACTTCGTCCGTCGCTCCGTCGATCACTGCAACCCGGTTTGCGGGTCCAAGCGCCACAAAGATGCGCGAGCCGTCCTTGGTGGCCTTGACGCCGACCGGCTGCAGCCATTCCGGCAGGACGCCCGGGACTTCGAACGTGATCTTCTTGGTGATTTTCGGCTCGGCCGCCGACACGTCGATCACCGAAACTGTACCCCCGATCTCTGCGCTGACGTAGAGCTTCTTGCCGTCTGCCGTGAACTCCGCATAACGCGGCCTCTGATCCACCAGCACGTTGTGCACGATCTTGTAGGTCGAGGCGTCGATGAAATGCGCCATATTGGTGGTTTCGGACGTATTGATGATCGTCTTGGCATCCGGGCTGACCGCGACGCCTTCCGGCTCGACCCCGACCGGCACCTCAGCCAGTACCTGGTGCGTCTTGACATCCACGACGGTCACGAGATTGTCGTCCTCATTGGCGATGTAGAGCGGATTGCCGGAAGGATCGAGGGCGAAAAGTTCCGGATCCGGACCCGACGGCAGCGTGTGCAGTTCCCTATAGGTCTCGGGATCGAAGACCCTGACGGTGTCGTCATCCGACGCGCAGACGTAAAGTTCCTTGCCGTCCGGACTGATGGTGATGCCGCGCGGCCTGTTTCCGGCCGGGAACGTGGCGATCACTTCCCAGCTTTCACTGTCGAGCACGGTTATGTTGTTACCGCGCTCGTTGCTCACGAAGACCTTGTTGGCCTCGGCCGAACCGGCAGACAGCAAAACGGCGGACACAATCGCCAGTGCGGGTCTAAGCATCTTATCCTCCAAATGCGTGACAGGCTGTCTCGGGCGCATCGATGCCCAGCGTGTCGAGCGGCGAATGCTGGTGCAGGTAGCCGTCCTGCGGCGATACGGAAACGGTCACCCGGCCCTCGGTCAAAAGCACCGGCTGCCGCAACTGCCCGTTCCAGGTGCGGAAGGTCAATTTCTGGCCCTTGAACGCAGCCAGTTCAAAATCCTTGGAAAGGGCGTAGGCCCGCACGCTCCCCGGGTCGGCCTTGCCGGACCGCGTCACCGCCTCTCCGATCACGCGCATTGCAAGCCATGCCTGGTAATCTTCCTCGCGCATGTAGCGGCCGGTGAGTTTTTCGAAGCGGCGCTGGAACTGGGTCGCACCCCAGGCCTCGTGGGCGGGATGCCAGGAGACCGGACGCAGGCCCGCAGAGCCCGCGACCGGCCTCGGATCCCAGCTGTGATAGGGCAGATAGGGCGCGAAAACGCCAGCCTCGTCGGCCGCGACGATCACGTCATATTCCTCGGCCTCCTGGGTGAAGACGGGAATCTGCTTTTGCACCAAGACATGACCGGTATCCGTGCGCCGGCTGCCGCCGGTGTCGACGAACTCCCGCTCCTCGACGATCTCAGCACCGAACTTGGCGGCCGATTTGCGGTAGCTGTCGGCAAGCAGCTTGTCTTCGGGATGCGAGCCGTGGATCAGCAGGATACGCGGCCATTTCTTCCACATGAGAAACTGAACGATGCTGTCGCTGAGCATCGAACGGCTCGGCGAGACGTGCAGCACATTGGCCCGGCAATCGGCATCGCGCAGCCCGTCGTCGCGAGCGCCCGCATTGAAAAGCAGCACGTCCGGCCCGGATTTGTCGGAGAGCGCCTTCAGTACGTCGCCTTCTGCGATCACCGCGATGAGGCCGATGCCTTCCGCCTTCAGCCCATCGAGCGCCGCCTCCGCCTCTTCCGGCGCAACCGCCTGCGTTTTCACGGTGTAGTCCATGCCGGTGAAGGCGCCGGTGGTCCGGTTGTCCTCGTTGCCAAGCATGGCGCCGGCAAAGCCAAGATCGGCGGGCGGCGCATCGAGCCGCGAGATCGGCGGACCGACGACACGATCGATCCGCAGCACAGCCGTCTTCACCTCCGCCGCCTGCACGGGAGACGTAACCAACACCGTCACCCAGAAAACGACAAGCAAAAGCGATGGGTTAGGCATTGCCGGAACGACCTCCCAATCTCCCTGACACTCCCTCGGAGATGGAGACTAACAGCGCAGTAGGTGTGGCAAAACCGATACTTAAGGAGCGTAGTTTAGCGACATGCGTGTGCTAGGCTGGATGTCATGCGGCACATCCTGACAGTCGTTGTCTCGATCCTTGTTCTGGCCCTGTCGCCGGCGCTCGCTCGTGCTGCGCTGGACAAGCCGCTGGCGCCGGGCGCCAAGGTCGCATTCCTCGGCATGACATTCATCGATCTGTCGACGGAGGGGGCCTATAACGGAGTGCGCGCCGACGAGACCGCGCGGCTCGAGCTCATGGAAAACGCGGCGCGCGACCGCTTCGTTCAGGAAGGCTTCGTCATTCTCACGAACGAGCCAGTGGCAGCCGAACTCGCCAGCACGGTCAATCCGGCCGACTGCAACGGCTGCGACCTGAGTATGGGCAAGCGGCTTGGCGCCGACTATGTGCTGGTCGGCGAAGTGCGTAAGATCTCCAACCTTATCCTATCGGTGGAGCTCGTACTGCGCGACGTGGACTCCGGCGAGATGCTGCGCGGCCTTGCCGTCGACATCCGCTCGAACACCGATGACAGCTGGCTGCGCGGCATCCGCTACATCCTGAAAAACCACTTCTTCAAATCCTGAAGGATGCCCGATTAAGGCCTTTTGAGATTCGGGATACCCACCGCCTGTTTGAGCGCTCGTCACAGGGATGACGCGAAGAGGAGAGATTGCAGTCCTCCGATACGTTCCCTCGTTTCACCGGCCGCCGGGCTCCGGCTCGATGCGCTCCGTGGGGTAGCCAGCCGCCGTCCAGCCATCCGTGCCCTGCGGATACCAGAAGACGTGGGTGTAGCCGTATTCGAGGGCGCGCTTTCCGGCATTCCAGGACATCCAGCAGCCGTCGAGGCAAAAGAACAGCACCGGCCGGCTTTTGTCGCCACCGGTCGCCTTTTCCAGGCCGGCGCGAAAATAGGCGTGCATGACGTCGGCCAGCCGGCCATAGCCGACATTCGGCAGCCATAAGGCAGATGGAATGGACAGCCGCGGCTTCTCGTTCCAGACCGTTCCCTCGGGCAGGTTGGCGGGCTTCGGCGGCTGCGGCAGGACGTCGATGAAGGCCACCTGACCGGTTTTCCACAATGCATGGGCGGCTTCGGTCGACACGACGGTCGCGCCGGAAAGCGTCGCCGGCACCTCGGCGCGGTATTCACTCTCCCGGTAACCCGCAGGCTCCTCGGCCGCCGCCGCCGGGAAGGCGGCAAACAAGAGCAGGACCAGCGAATGGAGCCACTGGCGGGTCATTGCTGCGCCTCGAGCGGGCCGGTTCCCATGTCGTTCAGGAGCGGCACGCCGGCCTCGGCGAGGATCGCGTTGATCTCGGACTGATTGCGACGAATGAGGGAATTGAGCTTGCGCTCCCAAACCTTCTCGCCTTGCCGCACGCCCATGGTGATGCGGTAGAAGAGCCTTGGCGGGGTGGTCTCCGACAGGAGCGGGGTCGCCTTCAGCTTCGGGTGGCTTGCCTTGACGAGCGGCCCGCCGATCGGCCCCCAGAGGATGGCTGCGTCGAGGGCGCCGGATTCTAGGTCGGCGAGCATGTCGTCGGCCGGATCCTCATAGCGCCGGTCGACCATCAGATGATATCCCTTCGCCTTGGGCAGCAGTCCATTTCTCGCCATATGGGTCGCCGGCGGCGTTCCCGCGACGATGCCGATCCGCTTGTCCTTGAGAAGAGGGTCGGCAAGCGTCGTGACGCCGCTCAGCGGACCTTCCGAGGCAACGATCAGCACATAGGACGAGGTATAATAATGGTTGGTGTTCAGGACCAGCTCGTCGCCCTGGGCGAAACCGATGACCACATCGCAGGCATTGGCCTGCAGGGTCTTGCGCACGAAGCCGGTCGCCATCGGAAACCAGGTGTATTCCACCGGCAGCCCGAGCTTGGATGCCATCAGTTCGGCGATCCTGTTCTCGTATCCCTTACCCGACCGATCGGACATCGGCAGATTGGCCGGATCGGCACAGACCCGAAAAGCCGTCGTCGACACCAGGTCCGATGTCTGCGCTACCGCCGGCTGAGAGCCGGCGGCCGCCAGCAACAGAGCGCCGGCGCCTGCCAGAAGGCTACTCGTGACCGAGACAAGCCGTTTCAGCTTCCTTGATCGCATCGGATTTCGCTTCCTTCTTGGCCGGACGTCCGCGCGGCAGCGCATCGGCTCCGCGCGCTTTCAGATAGACGTAGATGTCGTCGAGATAACACATCACGTTGACGTTCTCGCCGAAGGCAGGCATCACCGAGTTCTCGGCAGCGTTCACCTTCTTGCGCCCGTTCGTGACGACATCGACGAAAGCGTAGTAGTCCATGTTTATCGCGGAGGTCTTCAAGGCCGGCGCATAGCTCGACCCCTCGCCCTCCGGGCCATGACAGACGTGACATTCCGAGTGATAGCGGCGAAAGCCCGAATAGGTGAGCCAGTCGACCGTGCCGTCCTCGGCGATCTTGAAAGTGGGAACGTCGTCGGCGGTGTAGTAGCGCCCGTTTTCGTCGCGCACAGCGGTGATGTTGTCCTTTGGCGCATCTTCTGCGCCTGCGGCGCTCGCCATAAGCGTCAAAAAGGCGAGGATCATCGGTACGGCTGGTCTTGATCTGGTCATCTTGCGTCCTTTTGGGGCTGATATGAGTTGGCGCGGGCTTGT
>NZ_JBQEMS010000018.1:119469-123807 GCF_052044265.1 Sinorhizobium sp. 22678
CCAACTCCCGGGCGAAGATTGCCTCTTATTCCGGCAGCTTGAACACGGTAAGCGTGCCGCCGAGTGCGGTGTAGTTGCTGAGGGCCGAGTAGCCGCCGACGGCTCCGAGACCTTCAGTCGGGTTGGTCAGGCCTGCTGCCAGACCGATACCGGCCCAGCCGCCGACACCCGAAAGCACGGCCACGTACTGCTTGCCGTCACGGGCATAGGTCATCACGTTGCCGATCACCCCGGACGGTGTCTTGAAGCGATAGAGCTCCTTGCCGGTCGCCGCGTCGATTGCCTTCAGATAACCCTCGAGCGTTCCGTAGAAGACCACGTCGCCGGCTGTTGCCAGAGCGCCGGACCAGACCGAGAACGGCTCCGGCAGAGACCACTTGATCTTGCCTTCCTTGTTGTCCCAGGCAATGAAATTGCCCATGCCGCCGTGGCTGTCCTTCGGCGGGTACATCGACAGCGTGGCCCCGACATAGGGCTGGCCGGCGGTGTAGCTTACCCGGAACGGCTCGTAGTCCATGCAGACGTGGTTGGTCGGAACGTAGAACAGCTCGGTCTTCGGCGAATAGGCCGCAGGCTGCTGGTCCTTGGTGCCGAGTGCCGCCGGGCATACGCCGGTGGTGTTGGTGTCTTCGCCGTTTTGCTCCGTCGAATACTGTGCCACGACCTGAGGCCGACCGTATTTGTCGGACTTCGGATCCATGACCACTTCAGTCGCCCAATTGACCGTGGGATCGTATTTCTCGGCCACGAGCAGCTCGCCGGTGACGCGGTCCATCGTATAGCCGAAGCCGTTCCGGTCGAAGTGGGTCAGCAGCTTGCGGTCCTTGCCGTCGATCTGCTGTTCGGTCAGGATCATCTCGTTGACGCCGTCATAGTCCCATTCGTCATGGGGCGTCATCTGATAGAGCCATTTCGCCATGCCGGTATCGACATCACGCGCAAAGATGGTCATCGACCACCGATTGTCGCCCGGCCGCTGGGTCGGGTTCCAGGTCGAAGGGTTGCCGGATCCGTAATATACCAGATTTTCTTCCGGATCGTAGGAGTACCAGCCCCAGGTCGTGCCGCCGCCGATCTTCCACTGATCGCCTTCCCAGGTGGTGAGGCCGGAATCCTTGCCGACCGGCTTGCCCAGATGGGTGGTCTTTTCAGGATCGATCAGCGTATCGCTGTCGGGCCCCATGGAGTAACCGCGCCACAGGAGTTTCCCGTCTGCCATCGAATAGGCCGTCACGTGACCGCGGACGCCGAACTCGCCGCCGGATATGCCGACGAGAATCTTGTCCTTCACCGGCATGACGGTGGCGGTATTCGTCTCGCCCTTGGTGGCATCGCCGTTCTTGACGCTCCAGATGACCTTGCCGGTCTTGGCGTCGAGTGCCACGACGGTCGTATCGGCCTGATGCAGGAAGATCTTGTTATCCGCATAGGCCACGCCGCGATTGACGGTGTCGCAACACATCACCGGGATCACGTTCGGATCCTGCTTCGGCTCGTATTTCCAGACGATCTGGCCGTCCTTGCTGAGATCCAGCGCGTAGACCGTGTTCGGGAACGGCGTGTGGACGTACATCAGGTCGCCGATGACGAGCGGCGAACCTTCGTGACCACGCAGAACGCCGGTCGAGAAGGTCCAGGCAACCTGAAGTTTGCCTACGTTGTCCTTGTTGATCTGGTCGAGCTTGGAGTAGCGCAGGTTGGCATAGTCGCCGGTCTGGATAGCCCATTGATTGGGGTCATCGATGAGCTTCTGCAAATCATCGTTGGCGAAAGCGACCTGTGCACCGCCGCCTATCGACATAATGGCAAGCATTGTAAGAAGTCGTTTCATTTCATCCTCCTCTTGGGTGCTGCCGATAGGGCCGTTGAACCCGCTCGCTCCGGGAAAACCTCGCGGTCTCCTCATCTCCCGGTATCGGCTTGCGACTCTGCCCCTGCTGCTGGAGAAAGCTCCGTCTGCTTCAGGGGTAACTTGCTTCTGTCCTTGCTTTCGTTTCCTCCTCTTCGGTCAGGGAAAGGTTGCCAGATATGCGATTATATCGGCGCGCTCCTGATCCTTGCGCAGACCCGCAAAGGTCATCTTGGTGCCGGGTAGGAAGCCCTTCGGACTGGTCAGAAACTCAGCGATCTTCTCCGGCGTCCAGGTAAGCCCTGCCTCGGCCGCCTTGCTCATTGCCGGCGAGTAGGCGTAGCCTTCGGCTTTGCCGGCCGACCGGCCGATTATCCCGTTCAGCAAGGGTCCGGTCTTCGACTTGGCATCCGGACCGACGGCATGACAGGCCTGACACTTGCGGAAGACTTTCTCGCCTGCACCGGGATCTCCGACCGAAGGATCCAGAGCAAGAGCCGGCGCAGCAGCGCCAAGAATTCCACCGAACAGGACGAAAGCGGTCAGTCGGGTACCAAGTCTAAAAGCCATTCTTTCCTCTCCCTTACGCGGCGTTCAGCCGCTCTGCATGCCAGCGCACGTGGTCCTCGCCGAAGCTCGCCACGAAGTAGTAGCTGTGATCGTAACCCGCCTGCAGCCGGACGACGCCGGCCTGTCGCCGCTCCGCCAGCAAGCGGGCCATCGCCTCGGGCTGCAGCTCGTCCAGAAACTGATCCGCCGCGCCCTGATCGATCAGGATGTCGCCATGCCAGCCGAGCTCGCCGAGAAGCAGGCAGGCGTCATAGCTGCCCCAGTCGGCCTCGTCGTCGCCGAGATACGCGGAGAACTGCTTGCGGCCCCAGTCCGACCGGGTCGGATTGACGATCGGCGCGAAGGCCGAAACGGAGCGGAAAAGTTCCGGGTTGCGGAAGGCGATCGTCAGCGCGCCGTGGCCGCCCATCGAATGCCCGGTGATCCCGTTGACGCCGTTCAGCGGCAACTGATCCTGCAGAAGAGCGGGCAATTCGGTGACGATGTAATCATACATGCGATAGTGCGGCGACCAGGGCTTCTGCGTCGCATTGACATAGAAGCCCGCACCCTGACCGAGATCGTAGGCCTCGTCGTCGGCCACGCCCTCTCCGCGCGGCGACGTATCGGGGAAAACCAGCGCCAGCCCCTGCTCGGCCGCGTGCCGCTGCAGACCCGCCTTGATCATGGCATTCTCATGCGTGCATGTCAGGCCCGAGAGATACCACAACAACGGCACCGAACGCGTCCGCGCCTGCGGCGGCATGTAGAGGCCGAATGTCATCTCGACACCGCAAACCTCGGAGGCGTGGCGGTACACGGACTGGGTCCCGCCGAAACATTGGCTTTGCGTTACGAGTTCCATTTTCGCGCTCAATAGAGGACCACGCTTCGAATGCTCTCGCCGGAATGCATGAGCTCGAACCCCTTGTTGATGTCCTCGAGCGGCATGGTGTGGGTGATCATCGGATCGATCTCGATCTTGCCCTCCATGTACCAGTCGACGATCTTCGGCACGTCGGTGCGCCCGCGCGCGCCGCCGAAGGCGGTGCCCATCCAGGTGCGGCCGGTGACGAGCTGGAACGGCCTGGTGGCAATCTCCTGGCCGGCGCCGGCGACGCCGATGATCACCGACTTGCCCCAGCCGCGATGCGAGGCTTCGAGCGCCTGGCGCATGACCTTGGTGTTGCCGGTGCAGTCGAAGGTGTAGTCGGCGCCGCCGATCTGGTCGGCACCGCGCTTCGTCAGGTTGACGAGATAGGGCACGATGTCGTCGCCGACCTCCTTCGGATTGACGAAGTGGGTCATGCCGAACTTTTCGCCCCAGGGCTTCTTGTCGTTGTTGAGGTCGACGCCGATGATCATGTCGGCGCCGGCAAGGCGAAGCCCCTGGATGACGTTGAGCCCGATGCCGCCGAGACCGAAGACGATGGCGGTGGCGCCGATCTCGACCTTGGCGGTGTTGATCACCGCGCCGATGCCGGTGGTGACGCCGCAGCCGATATAGCAGATCTTGTCGAAGGGAGCGTCCGGATTGACCTTGGCGAGCGCGATCTCCGGCAGCACGGTGAAGTTCGAAAAGGTCGAGCAGCCCATATAGTGGTGGACCTTGTCGCCGTTGATCGAGAACCGCGAGCTGCCGTCCGGCATCAGCCCTTGCCCCTGGGTGGCGCGGATGGCGGTGCAGAGATTGGTCTTGCGGCTGAGGCAGGAGGGGCAGGAGCGGCATTCCGGCGTATAGAGCGGGATGACGTGGTCGCCCTTCTTCACCGAGGTGACGCCCGGGCCGACATCGACGACGATGCCGGCGCCCTCATGACCGAGGATCGCCGGGAACAGCCCCTCCGGATCGGCCCCCGACAGCGTGAAATCGTCGGTATGGCAGATGCCGGTCGCCTTCACCTCGACCAGCACCTCGCCGGCCCGAGGGCCTTCGAGCT
>NZ_JBQEMS010000019.1:0-110942 GCF_052044265.1 Sinorhizobium sp. 22678
CAAGTTCGCGCGCCATTTCTTTGATCGGCACTTTGCGTTCGACAAAGTGGAAGAGGCGGCGTCGATCAGTCAGATTCAGCTGCGAATAGCGTCGGGACATTCCAAAATCTCCAATTCCCACCGTGCGGCCGAGTTGATGTCCTCAAGGCTCATCGTGTGAGTAACGAAGCGCCAACTGGATTTCGCCCTTCATCGCGTCCTCGGCTCCGCACCTTGACGCCGTCGAATCCCATTCCGTGTCCGACCGCCACAAGCTGGAACGGCCGCGTCGAATCTCCTGTCCCGCACCGAACACGCCGATGATAACGGGCTGCCCCATCCGCGTGGGGATGACATTGACGTTGCCGATGCCCTCAAAGGGAATGGTCGACCCAATCGCGACCGCCGCCGGCCTGCTCCGGCTCGGCAGTGACGGCCCATAGGTCGCGCGCCATCTGCCGGAGCAGCAGCGCCTCCGCCCAACGGTCGGTCGTGTCGTTTCCATCCCTCCCGGTGATCGCATATGGCTTAGGACCGAGTTCGCAGGTGAAGACGAGCTCGGCGTCATCGGCCGCGCGGGACCGCCAGTTCCGAAAACCGTAGCTCCACCACTCCAAAAAGAGATCGACCCAGGGACGGTGATGCGCAAAGGAGATCTCGATCTGCACCTGTTCGCGCGAGGCGACGCGACCATGGAAAGCCTGAGCATTCCGGAGGATGCGCCGGATCATTGCGTGATTTTCCGCATCAACCGGGAAGGCAAACTCGCGGCCGACCAGGAAATGCGAAAGATCGGCCAGAAGCGGCAGATCGGGCCTGTGGTCCAGCAGATCCAACGTGAAGAACAGGTCCGTAGTCATCCGGTCTCGATGCGTTTCGATGAACACCGGAAAGCCCGCATCTTCGGCCAGCCGCATCCACCCGTCGAGCAGCGGCAGGCAGTCCTCGATCCGGCGGAGGCGGATGTCGGGCTGGAGATTGATGTGGCTTGTCGGGAACTCCGCGGCAAGCTCCAGCGGCAGGCGCAGATCGTCGACGGAGCGGGGGAAGCAGACGCCTTCGATCTTCAGGCCGCTGCCGCGGATGGCCTCGTTGAGGCGCACGACATCGCGTCGATTGGTATAATGAGCGCTGATCCCATCGAACCCAGCCCCCGAAATCGCTGCGATGTTTTCATCGAGACTGCGCTCGTGTCCGTCGGTGTGCCGGCGTTCCATGGCCCAGAGCGACTGGAAAATCAGCAGCTTCTGCATCATGCCGCCCGTGCGCTCTTCAACAGCGCCTTGAGGTTCAAGCCTGGGTCAGCCAATGCTGCGAGGCCCGGCTTCGTTCCAGAGGCAATCAACATCTCGGCCAGTTTGATGTCCTTGGCCAAGCCATTGCCGATCCCAAGGCCCGCCGCAGCCACAAGGCGCCCATCGTCCAGGTAGAACTCAAGCTCGCCCGCCGCGGCTGAACGAACGACGCTCTGGTGCGCAGGCTGCGGGAGCCCTGCGACCTGGAGCCCAAGGTCGTACTGATCGGACCAGAACCACGGGATGGCGGCAAAAGTCTCGGTGGCACCGGCCATGTTCCGGGCCGCGGTCTCGGCCTGCGTCCTCGCGTTCCGCCAGCTTTCAAACCGAGTGTGTCCGCCATCTGGTTGCGCCACCGCCGCACAATCGCCTGCGGCGAAAACATTTGGTGCGCTGGTGCGGAGACAAGCGTCGGTTAGGATTCCGTTCTTCGTGGCCAACCCGGCCGCCTCCGCCAGGGCGGTTTCAGGCAAAACGCCGATGGCACTGACAATAAGATCGGCGGGCACCATACTTCCATCGGTCAGAGCAACCCCATCGTCGCTGATTGCCACGACCCCCCGACCCAGGTAGAACCGCACGCCTTCGGCCGCATGCCTAGCATGCAGCTTTTCGGCAAAGCGCGGAGGGACGACGCGGCCCAGAGGTTTCGGCGCGGCTTCGATCACGCTAACCGCGACCTCTTTTCCGCGCAGTACCGAGGCAAGCTCCATTCCGATGAGACCGCCGCCGATGATCGCAACGCTACGCCCTGGCGCAACATTGGCGAAAATCGCCTCGGCGTCGGCATGGGTTCGGAAGTCGTGCGCGAGTTCCGCGCCTGGGCATGCGAGCCGTCTCGGACGTGCGCCCGTGGCGAAGAGCAGCTTCTCGAACCTCGACACCCGCCCGTCGCTTAAGGTCAGGGTTCCGGCGTCGGCATCCAGCTTCGAGGCCGACACACCCTGAAGATAGTCGATGCCGGCCGCCTCTAGCGCTTCCTTCGCGCATATCAATTTCATCTGCACCGCACCACTCATGGGTTTCGACAGCGGCGGCCGTTCATAGGGCAGATGGGGCTCGGCTCCGATCAGCGTGATGGATCCGGAATAGCCTGCTTCGCGCAGCGCGAATGCTGCTCGGGTGCCGCATTCCCCGGCACCGATGATGAAGATACCGTCCATCGCATTCTCCACGTGAAGATGAACCGGCGCATACAGGGCAGGTGCGCCGGTCAGGGGGATCAGTTCTTCTGGCTGTACCGGTCCATGTTCTGGGGCGTGACCAGTTCGAAGGGCACCCAGACCTCCCTGTCGACGCCCTTCCCCTGAGCGAGCGCGACGGCAGCATCCACCGCACTTGCCGACTGTCCCTTGGCATTCTGGAACACCGTCACGTCCAGATCCCCCGCCGCCATTGCCGCAAGCGCATCCTGAGTCGCATCGATGCCGACGACGATCACATTGTCCATCGACACCCCGCGGCCTTGAGCGCTTGAATCGCGCCGATCGCCATCTCGTCATTGTTGGCGAAGATCACGTCGATCGGGCGACCGGCGGTGACCCAGTTCGTGGTCAGATCCATCGCATTCGTGCGCGTCCAGGCGGCGGACTGCTCGTCGGCGATAGTCACGCCCTTACAATCGCCTGCTGCCAGCGTCTCCTTGACCGATGACGTGCGATCGCGCGACGCTTGGTGAGCCAGGTCGCCCATTAATATGTAGGCCTGCGCATCGCTCGCCTTGCCATTTTTCTTCAACAGTTCACAGGCGGCTTCGGCACCGAGCCTTCCCGAGTCGGTCTCCTTCGAACCGACATAGACCTGCTTCTCAGGCAGCTGATCGAGATTTTCCGGCTCGAGATTGAGGTAGACGAGCGGAATCCCTGCTTTGCTCGCAGCCTTGCTTATGCCCGCGGCGGCTGACGTATCCGCCAAGGTCATGATGATTGCGTCCACCCCCGAGGCGATGAAGTTGTCCACCTGGCTGCGCTGTTTGGAAATGTCTGTCTGAGCATCCTCGATCTGAAGATTGACCCCGCTCACCTTGGAAGCTCTTGCATCGAGCCCCTCGCGCAGCAGCGTCTGAAAGTTGTTGTCGAAGCTCTGCATCGACACGCCGATCGTCTCGGCCGATGCCGTACCCGCGATCAGGGCGGTCAGGGCAGCCGCCGCAAAACTCGTTTTCATCTCATCCTCCCATCGGGCGCCGGACCACCCAGTTCAATCCCCGGAGGCCGGTGCGGCCCAGCCGATGACGCGCAGCTAAGCGAGCGCGACGCGAACCTCTCCGTCGATCACTTCCGCCGGATAGGTTCTCAGGTTCTCGCAGGCGGGAAGCCGGATGGCCTCGCCCGTGCGATAGTCGAAGGCGCCGGAATGCTTGGGACATTCCACCTCGAAATCCATGACCAAGCCGTCCGCGAGATGGATCGCCTCGTGCGTGCAGAGCCCTGCCGTGCAGTAAACGCGGTCGTCCGGCCCGCGATAGATCGCGTAGGTGCGCCCGCCATGGTCGAAGCGGATGGCCCCTTCCTGTTCGATATCGTCAAGCTTGCAGGCTGAAACCCAGGTCATTCGGCAGCCTCCCTGATTCCGACGCGCGCCTTGCGGGCCGCGAGTTTTTCCTTCCGCCTGCGGTAGCGTTCCTGCATCCGTGCCTCGCCCTCCGCGGAGCCGTCGTGCCAGGTGCCGAACCACTTATCGAGCGGGATCAGGGCATCGCCGTAGTTCACCTCAAAATACTTGTGGTGCAGGTAGTGAGTATAGGCGTGGCTATCGACCAGCTTGTCCTCGCCGATCTCCACCTTGTCGAAGCCGACATGGCCGGGAATGGCTCCGAAGCCCGCATAATGGAGTTGATAGAGCATCAGCACCGGATTGGAGGGCAGGATCAGGTGGTAGAAGGCCGTTCCGAAATAGAGCAGATGCTCGACCGGATGCATCGATAGCGAGGACCAGGGCGAAGGGTTGACTGAATTGTGGTGGACCGAATGCACCCACTTGTAGAGCAAAGGAGTGTGGATGAGCCGGTGAATGCAGAAGAAATGGAACTCGTGCACGATCGGCACCACCAGCGCGACTAAAGCGAGCGTCCAGGGATTTTCCGTAAAGTCGAGCCAGGGCGCATAACCGTTGGCATAGGCCCACAGCATGGCGACCTCGACTGCGGTCCAGATGGTCACGCCCGAGAGGAATGTACGCAGGATGTTGTCGAGGTTCTGGTTTTCGAACAAGAATGCCTTGCTTTTCTGATCGGCCGGGAACCTGCCGTTGTACTTGAAGCGGTTTTCCTGCCGCTTCAAGACATAGAGATGCAACTCGAAAGCGCCGTAGAATAGAAACACGGAGACAGCGTTCACGACGTAAAGCCAGGCGATCCAGTCGATGCCGAGTGTCTGGATCCTTTCCACCGGCGGGATCACCCAGGCCCAGTAGGCCACTGCCGATGCAGCGAAGATTATATTCCAGGGAAAGAAGTAGTGCGGCAGCCACTTCAGGACTGCCATGAGCTGCGGCGGAAAGACGAACAGGGGGGCGGTTTCGACCGGTTGGTTCGGCGCCCAGTCACCGCGCTTGTTGCGCGTTCCATAGTTGAGATCGTCCATAGAGCTCTCCTTCGGGCGGTGGATTGAAGGTCCCGCGCCCGTTCGAATTTTGGCGGTGGAAGGAGAGATGAAGTCGCGCCTTGATCCATGCGCTGCTTGCAATTCCGGCTCCCCTTCTTGCCAAGAAGTTAGCAGGAGGGTTTCCGAGCTCCGAAACCTTCTTTGATCTAATTAGATCAAAGGCCTTCAGGGGTGATGGTGATGAAGCGAATGGGGGCGTAATCCGGTTCGATCGCCGTCAAGCCGATGCGACGCAGGATCAGATCGAGCGCACGTTGGGCCTGGACCTCGGGCGCTTGATCCAACACGACATCCATAATGCCCTCGCGCAGGGCGGCGCGCGTGTATTCGGTCAGTTCGTGCCCGACGAACAGTACATCCCGGCCGCGCCGATGACGGCGAAGCACATCGATCAGGGCGGAGTTCGCGCCGCCGGCATTATAGAGGCCGACCAGATTCGGATAGATTTCAAGTGCAGTGGACAGGGTTTCGGCGCTGTAGTGTTCTTCGTCGCGGGTGAAGCCGAGCCATTCGAAGGCAATGTGGCCGGGGTTATCGCGAAAGTAGTCGGAGAACCCACGGATGCGATCGCGGTGTACCTGATAGATGGGATGGCATAGCGCAACGGCCGGCCCCTCTGCCCGCGCCATGCGGGCAATGAAGTGAGCCGCAGTCCGCCCGGCCGCGTAATTGTCGATGCCGACGAACTCCCCCTTGTCCACGGAGGCTCGGGTCACGACATGGACGACCGGCAGGCCCCTCTCGACAACCGCCTCCACGGCCGCGCTGATTACCGGACTGCTGGGTACGGCAAGGATCAGACCGGCGCGCGTGAGGTCCGCGGACAGGATCCGCCTTGCGATCTCTTCCGGCTTCATCTCTTCGGCGAAGCGGCGGTGTACGACCACCAGAGGATCGAGCGTGTCCGCAATTCTTTCGAACGCCTTGGAAAGCCGCCGATAGAAGGTCGTCTCGGGGCGAACCAGCAGCACTTCGATGCGCAGCAATCCTCGATGAACCTCGGGAAGCGTGCGCGGGTAGTTCAGTGTGCGCGCGGCAACGACCACCTTCTCGACCAGTTCCGGGCGAACACCTCCGCGCCCGTTCAGGACCCGCTCGACCGTTGCGGTCCCCACGCCCGCATGGCGGGCGATGTCGCGATAATTCGGTTTGCTCACTTTCCGGCACCCTCTAATAGGCTGACACGGCCATGGTCGATTCCATGCGCGTGTCCGGTTGCTCATACACGTGAGCCCGCAAGCCTCACAGAGGTATGCAGGGAAGTCAAAAGCGGGGGGCGAATGGAGATGGCCGCGGGAAATTTGGTCACGTGACATGTCTGCCTTATTGCAGATGCTAGCGGCGAGATCTCCTTGGGTCGAAGGCAGCCGTTCTTCAGTTCTTCCCGAGGCGTGTGCAGGAATTGTTGCGAGGATTGTCACGCTTCTGGGCTGAAAAGATCGCATAATGTATCGACTGGAAGAGGAACCAGCGAAGTCGTTTCGGGCGTGGCGCTGACCGTAACAACATCATTTTTTTCACGCGAAGGTCGTAAGCGTGGCGTGATGGCAGCCTACCGGCACTACCCTCGAGTGGGTAGCGTCCACCAAGTGCTAGGTGGACACTATCGCAGTACCAGATGTGGGGAACGATTGAAGCGGTCGACAAAACTGGTCGCTGGAAGCGCAGCTGTCCAGCAGTTCGTTAACGGAGGTGGCGCGCCGGCGATCGTCCCCGAACGGATCAAGGCAAAGAAAACGAGTTGATGCGACCACCTAGATCCCGCTTCAATCCAGCATGACCATGTGCGCCGGAGCCTGCTCCTCAAAGAACTTGGAGAAGGAAGCGATCCGCGGCGGAAGGGCCTGGTAGGGTGGATAGTAAAGGGTTAACCACAAATCCGGCGGTGCCCAGCCCCTGAAGACGGGTACGAGTCGCCCTGTACGAAGATGCTCGAAAATGTGAAATCCTGGCAGCATGGCGACACCCGCGCCATTCGCGGCCATATCGGCGAGCACTTCACCATTGTTGGCGCTGAATGCCCGGCCAGCCGAAATCGTTATGCTCGATCCGCCGTCCGACAGCAACCAGTTCTCACGTCGGCTATCGCCACTGTAGGCGAGGCAGTCGTCCGGGGTCAGTTCGTTCGGGTGCCGCATGTCGACGAACCTGCTCCCGGGAGCGGCAACCAGGATGCGCGGCACAACCCTGATCTTACGCCAGATGGTGAATTTGTCCGACGGCTGCGACGAGATGCGGATCGCCAGATCGTAGTCGTCATCGACGATATTCACCATTCCATCCGAAAGCGAGATCTCGAAACTCATCTTAGGATACCGTTCCTTGAACGCTGAAAGGATCGGCGGCAGCACCGCCTTACCGAACCACGTCGGCGCGCTGATCCGGAGCCGCCCCTCATCGGCTTTGTGGGCGTTCATTACTTCACGCCGTGCGTTTTCGATCGTTTTGACAGCGGGCTGGAGCTGCGCGGCAAAGATCGCGCCGTCCGTCGTCAGAGATACCTGCCTCGTCGTCCGGACGAACAGTTGCACGCCAAGCTCCGCCTCGAGCGCTGCGATGGCGCGCGTGACTGCCGCCGGTGTCATATCGAGCTCGCGGGCAACCTGGGCGAAGTTACGCTTCTCGGCGGCGAGGAGGAAGGTTCTGAGGGCTTTGTAGTCGTTCATGGTATTGTTTCAAAAACTGCAATTCAATCGTAAGGAATATTGCAATTCCTGGCAGCGATCAACGGGTCTAAATTCATATCAACACCTAAGCATCAACGCTAATTCAAAGGCACCGATATGATCAAGGACATCAAGGGACTGCATCACGTGACTTCGATGGCATCGGACGCGCGGCAGAACAACCGCTTCTTTACTGACACGCTTGGTCTGCGGCGCGTCAAGCAGACGGTCAACTTCGATGACCCGAGCGTCTATCACCTGTACTACGGTGATGAGACCGGGTCGGCCGGGACAGTGATGACCTACTTCCCGTTCCCGAACATGATGCTAAGCCGCCCCGGCGTGGGCGAGGTCGGCGAAATCCAGTTCTCGGTGCCGAAGGGCTCGCTGAAGTTCTGGCAGGATCGCTTCACCGCTCAAGGCGTGGACGGTCTGGAACTGGACACCGTCTTCGGCGCGAACCGGCTTCGCTTCATGGGTCCGGACGGCGATGCTCTTGCCCTCATCGAATCCTCCGACGACAAACGGGCTCCTTGGCTTGCCGATGGAATTCCCGACGATGCGGCCATCCGCGGTTTTGCCGGTGCTCGATTCAGCCTTCATGACACTGCTGCGACCGAGGAGCTGCTTGGCTTCATGGGCTATCAGCGCGCCGAAATGAAAGGCGATGTGACCCGCTTCATCATCCCCAATGGCAACGGGGCGGATACCATAGATCTCGCAGCATTGCCGAAGACGCCTTTTGCGCGCCAGGGCGCAGGTTCGGTGCACCACATCGCGTTTGCCGTCGACAATCGAGAGAAGCAGCTTGCGGTGCGCAAGGCCCTGATGGAGACGGGATATCAGGTCACGCCCGTCATCAATCGCGATTACTTTTGGGCCATCTACTTCCGCACCCCTGGCGGAGTGCTGTTCGAGGTCGCCACGAACGAGCCCGGGTTCAACCGGGACGAGGATACCGCGCATCTCGGGGAGGCTCTCAAGCTCCCGAGCCGATACGAGGACTACCGGGATGAGATCCAGGCCAACCTTGTGCCGCTGGCGGCATGAGCAGCAATCTCCCGACAAAGCCGCGGAGCGCCGCGAACCACTGTGTTTGCGGCGCGTTCAGTGCGTCCTGCGCGAACGGCCATAGCAATGGGCGATGTGGGCGTTCAGGGCGAGTGCGATATGTGCGACGAGCGACTGGTCCACCTCATACTCGCCAATCAAGGGAAGTAGTGCCGCGCCGATGTCCCGCACCGTCGGATCGTCGATGCCGCGACAGACAGCCAGATCGTCGACAGGGGGTTCACCTGTCTGCTCCGCAAGCTCGGCCAGATGCTTACGTGGGAGATGGATCACGAGTGCTTCGAACTGTCCGCGCACGGCGATCGCAGCGCCATTCGCCAGGTTGACGAGACAGATGGATCCTTCGGGATAGATCCTGAGCGGAGATGGCGGTCGATCCTGCCAGATGTCGGAATGCTCGACATCGGTCAGGTAGAGCACGATGAGAAACGCGTCGTGGGCCGGGATTACGACAGCAGGATCATGCTCCGCGTAGTCGCGAGCGACGTGGGCCATCGTCATCTCGGTGTCGCGAAGAGGTCGCGTCACGAGAGTGCGAGCACTGCCTGCCTGGAACCATTCGCGCATCTTGTCGGCGACCGCCGATGTTTGACTCACAATGAACTCGTTTGAAAAGGGCCTGAAAGTCGGAAGGAGGTTCCGGCCGCTGGTTTAGCCGTTTTCCGTTCAATCCACCGTTGTGGCGCGCCCGGTCATATTAGGATAGTGAAGTACCTCGATCTTTCCGGGAGGTGGTGGGGAAAGAAACGGTTTAGTCGAACTGGAAGGTAGCGTGTTTGCTGAGGAAATCCACCACTCCCTTGGAAAATCCCGCCAACGAATCGACCGACAGCTTCGGCTGCCCGTTCGACAAGCTCTACAGGAACCAAACAATTCGCGGCGCGGGCCTGACCGTCTTGCGCAAGGGGTCACGGGACGCCTTCCTGCAGCAGGTCTCCACCCCCGCCAGCGACCGCGGATTTGCGGTTGGCGTCTCGACGCTTCCAGGCCATACCCGCCGCATTTTTCATGAGCACCACGCGACAACGCATGTCTTCGACCACGACTCTATCTACATCCGCAGTCTGGGAGAGGACTATAAGGCCGATCTCGCTGCTCCCTTCGATTTTCTTCTCCTCGAGATTTCTCCCGACTCTCTTGCCCTGATCGCCGAGGAAGCCGATATCCCGACAGTATCGGCGCTGAACACTATCACCGCCCATCCGGATCCCGTTCTCGCCAATCTGGTGCGCGCTCTGATTCCTGCGCTCGAACATCCGGAGAAGGCCAGCAGGCTGTTTGTCGATCAACTGACGGCAGCCATCGGAACCCATGTCGTGCAACAATATGGCGAGCGTGTCGTCTCAAGCGGATTGAGATCGCGAAAACTGTCCCGCGCGCAGGAGAATGTCGCCAAGTCGCTCATCCTGGACAATCTGCACGGCAGCGTGTCGATCGCGGAGCTCGCGGAGGCTTGCAGGCTTTCCCGCGGTTACTTCATCCACGCATTCCGCGAAACGACGGGCATGACACCTTATCAATGGCTGCTACGCGAGAGGATTAACCGGGCACGGACGCTGTTGCTTGAGACGGACGCCTCTCTCTCCGAAGTGGCGATTTCCTGCGGCTTCTCGGATCAGAGCCACTTTACTCGCGTGTTCACGAATGTCGTTGGCACGACGCCCGGTCTCTGGCGGCGAACCGCGTGACGCATGGACCTGCTTGGCCCACGCCAGATTTGCCTGTCTTTTGTTCTACGCATCTGACTATCTGACAAGACCTTCCCCCAACGTCGCGCGAAAATCCGTTGCATCGGGTGAGCGGCGGGCGCTTCCCGTGACAGAAACGGGGAAGGTGACCCGGTGGGGATTATTGCAACATCCGCAATTCATTCGCAATTAATATTGCAATTCCGCGCTTACGGCCATCGCGATAGATTTCTATTCAGCAGCCAAGACAACGCGTGAACGGTCCACAGAGAGCCAGAGACACTCGAAGGATTGCAGAGCGAGCGTCGTACCGCGGCGTCCGATCAACCGCTGCTGCCCATTTCTGACACCGCGGAAGCGGTTCAACCAACCGAAGAGGAATTGACCATGTCCAAGCTCGAAGTCCTTACCCCGGCAAACAGCCAGCTCATCTTCATCGACCAGCAGCCGCAGATGGCGTTCGGTGTCCAGTCGATCGATCGCCAGACGCTGAAGAACAATGTGGTCGGCCTCGCCAAGGCTGCCAGGATCTTCAACATCCCGACCACGATCACCACGGTCGAGACGCAGTCCTTTTCGGGCAACACGTTTCCGGAGCTGCTTGCCGTCTTCCCGGAGAACGACATCCTCGAGCGCACTTCGATGAACTCCTGGGACGATCAGAACGTCCGCGACGCGCTGGCGAAGAACGCCGCCAACGGTCGAAAGAAGATCGTCGTCTCCGGTCTATGGACTGAGGTCTGCAACACCACCTTCGCCCTCTCTGCCCTTCACGATGTCCCCGAATACGAGATCTACATGGTCGCAGACGCCTCCGGTGGCACGTCGTCTGACGCGCACAAATACGCAATGGACCGCATGGTGCAGGCAGGCGTGATCCCGGTCACCTGGCAGCAGGTTCTGCTCGAATGGCAGCGCGACTGGGCTCGCAAGGAGACCTACGATGCGGTCACCACGCTCGTGAAGGAACACTCCGGCGCATACGGCATGGGCATCGACTACGCCTACACGATGGTCCACGGCGCGGAAGAACGCGTCAAGCACGGCAAGCGCATCGGCCCGAACCCCGCAAAGTAAGGGTCTGATCAGGCCGCTCCGATCACCTCGTCGGAGCGGCTTTTTCGCAACAGGAGATCATCCCGTGAAAGTTTACTTCCTATCGCTTGGCGCAGGTCTGCTTGTCGGCATCGTCTACAGCCTGCTCAACGTCCGATCACCCGCGCCGCCCGTTGTTGCTCTGGTCGGTCTCCTCGGAATTCTTGTCGGCGAACAGGTCATCCCGCTCGCGAAGTCGCTCTGGACCAAGGAGCCGGCCGCCAGTTCCTGGATCTATCAGATCAAGCCACACGTGTTCGGTCACCTGCCAAAGGGCAGTGACCGCATCGACATCGCCCGTCAGGCAAAGTCGAAAGTAGAGGAGTGGAGCTGATGACGACGCGTCGATCCTTTCTCGGAGGCGCGTCGAGCTTGGCGCTTTCGAACCTATTCTCGCCGGCGAAAGCCGCTAATCCCGACCAGACCGGAGTAGACATCATGCATCCCGACCTGATCCTCCACAATGGCCGCGTGACGACCCTTGACCGGACCAATCCGAATGCGACGGCAATCGCCATCAAGGATGGGCTGTTCCTGGAAGTCGGATCCGACAGCGAGATCATGGCGCTGGCTGGTTCCAGCACGAAAATCGTCGACCTCAAGGGCAAGCGTGTTCTACCCGGTCTGATCGACAATCATACCCACGTCGTCCGCGGCGGCCTAAACTACAACATGGAACTGCGCTGGGACGGCGTGCGCTCGCTTGCAGATGCGATGGACATGCTAAAGCGCCAAGTGGCTATCACGCCCGCGCCGCAATGGGTCCGTGTCGTCGGCGGCTTCACCGAACATCAATTCGCGGAAAAGCGCCTCCCGACCATCGAGGAGATCAATGCCGTCGCGCCCGACACGCCGGTCTTCCTTCTGCACCTTTATGACCGTGCGCTGCTCAATGGGGCAGCTCTCCGCGCGGTCGGCTACACCCGTGACACGCCGAACCCGCCCGGCGGCGAGATCACCCGAGATGCCAACGGCAACCCGACCGGCTTGCTGCTGGCCAAGCCGAATGCAGGCATTCTGTACTCGACGCTGGCCAAAGGCCCCAAGCTTCCCTTGGACTACCAAGTCAACTCGACCCGCCATTTCATGCGCGAACTGAACCGCCTTGGCGTGACGGGCGTGATCGACGCGGGTGGCGGCTTCCAGAACTATCCGGACGACTACGAGGTCATTCAGAAACTGTCTGACGATAACCAGATGACTGTTCGGCTGGCCTACAACCTGTTCACCCAGAAGCCCAAGGAAGAGAAGCAGGACTTCCTGAAGTGGACGCAGTCGGTCAAATACAAGCAGGGCAACGATTACTTCCGCCACAACGGTGCGGGCGAGATGCTGGTCTTCTCCGCCGCCGACTTCGAGGACTTCCGCCAACCCCGTCCAGAGATGGCTCCGGAAATGGAAGGTGAACTGGAAGAGGTCGTCCGCGTTCTGGCTGAAAACCGCTGGCCATGGCGCCTGCATGCCACCTATGACGAGACGATCTCCCGCGCGCTCGACGTGTTCGAGAAGGTCAACAACGATATCCCGCTCGAAGGACTGAACTGGTTCTTCGACCATGCCGAAACCATCTCGGACCGCTCAATCGACCGTATAGCAGCACTTGGCGGCGGCGTCGCTACCCAGCATCGCATGGCCTATCAGGGCGAATATTTCGTTGAGCGGTACGGTCATGGTGTTGCGGAAGCGACACCTCCGATGCGCCGCATGCTCGACAAGGGAGTAAACGTCTCGGCCGGCACTGATGCAACCCGCGTCGCCTCCTACAATCCGTGGGTCTCGCTGTCGTGGATGGTAACTGGCAAGACGGTCGGCGGCATGCAGCTCTACCCTCGGGCAAACTGCCTCGACCGCGAGACGGCGCTGCGAATGTGGACCGAAAAGGTCACCTGGTTCTCCAACGAGGAAGGCAAGAAGGGCCGCATCGAAAAAGGGCAGTTCGCCGACCTCGTGGTGCCGGACAAGGACTTCTTCTTCTGCGCCGAGGACGAGATCTCCTTCATCGTCTCGGAGCTGACCATGGTCGGCGGCAAGATCGTCTATGGCGCGGGCGACTTCAAGACACTCGACGAGAACGACATCCCGCCGGCGATGCCCGACTGGTCTCCGGTGCGCAAGTTCGGCGGTTACGCGGCCTGGGGCGAACCGCAAAAAGCGGGTGCCCGCTCACTCCGCCGCACCGCGATCTCCACATGCGGATGTGCAAGTGATTGCGGCGTGCACGGCCACGACCATGCTGGGGCCTGGACCTCGAAGCTTCCGATCGCGGACCTCAAGGGCTTCTTCGGGGCTCTCGGGTGCTCCTGCTGGGCAGTCTGATCAGCTTGTAGCTCGGGTGGCCCACCGACACCCGAGCGTCACTCCATAATTGCTGATTTTGCAATTAAATCGAAACAATTGCTGCAATTGTTGGCATGGCGGCTCCCAGCCAATATCGCTCCATCAAAAGCAGCCGCTCGACGGCGAACATGCAGGAGCTGAAATGACCTACCAATCTCACACGTCAAGTCCAATCCGGAGCAATCTGGCACGCGTCATCGGCTCTCCGGTTACTCGGACGGTGTCACTGTCGGCTCTTTGCGCAGCCTACGTCCAAGGCCCGCTCACCAAGATCTTCGACTTTAATGGTACCCTGGCCGAAATGGACCACTTCGGTCTCCACCCAGCCGCTTTTTTCGCAGTCGCTGTCATCGTCTTCGAACTGACGGCCTCCGCCATGGTGATCTCGGGCTTTCTGCGCTGGGCAGGTGCTCTGGCGCTGGCTGGCTTCACGCTTCTCGCGACCTTCATCGCTTTGCGCTTCTGGGAGATGGCACCGGGAATGGATCGCATGATGGCGACCAACGCCTTCTTCGAGCACCTCGGCCTCGCAGGCGCATTCGTCTTTGTTGCAGCATTCGACCTCACCAAGGGAGCAGGCAAGTGAGCGCCGCAAAATCATTCGGGGGAACCTTTGCGCCCCTTGCCCAGCCAGTCTTCGCAGTTCTGTGGACCGCGACCGTCCTCGGCAATACCGGAAGCTTTATGCGCGATGTCGCCAGCTCTTGGCTCATGACAGACCTGTCCGCATCGCCGGCCGCCGTGGCCATGGTTCAGGCGGCGGGCACCCTCCCGATCTTCCTGCTCGCCATCCCTGCAGGCGTTCTCACCGACATCCTCGATCGCCGCAAATTCCTGATCGCGATCCAACTCCTGCTGGCATCCGTGAGCATCTCGTTGATGGTTCTCTCCCAGACAGGCATGCTGTCGGTGAGCGCCTTGATCGGACTGACGTTCCTCGGCGGGATTGGCGCCGCGTTGATGGGGCCGACATGGCAGGCGATTGTGCCGGAATTGGTGAAGCGCGAGGACGTGAAGAGCGCGGTGGCGCTGAACTCGCTCGGCATCAACATCGCCCGCTCGATCGGGCCCGCTGCGGGCGGCCTGCTTCTCGCAGCCTTCGGAGCCGGGATCACCTATGGCGCGGACGTTGCGAGCTACATCGTGGTCATCGCAGCTCTCGTCTGGTGGCCGAGGGCCAAGAATGCGAACGACGCGCTCCAAGAGAACTTCTTCGGTGCGTTTCGGGCCGGACTTCGCTACACTCGCTCGAGCACGCCACTGCACCTCGTCCTCTTGCGCGCCGCGATCTTCTTCGCCTTCGCCAGCGCTGTCTGGGCGCTCCTCCCGCTCGTTGCCCGCCAACTGCTCGGTGGCGATGCCAGCTTTTACGGTATCCTGCTCGGTGCCGTCGGTGCGGGCGCGATCGGTGGTGCTCTGGTGATGCCGAAACTGCGCGGACGCCTGAGCTCTGACGGCCTGCTTCTCGGCGCCGCGCTGATTACCGCAGCCGTCATGGGAGTCCTTGCTCTCGCTCCACCGAAGTGGGTCGCCATCATCGTCCTCCTCTTTCTCGGTGGTGCATGGATCACCGCACTGACAACACTCAATGGCACTGCGCAGTCTGTGCTGCCGAACTGGGTGCGCGGCCGCGGTCTTGCCGTCTATCTCACCGTCTTCAACGGCGCGATGACGGCCGGAAGCCTCGGCTGGGGTGCGGTCGGCGAGGCTGTCGGCATCCAGTCCACCTTGATCATCGGAGCCATCGGCCTTCTGATCGCCGGGTTCATTATGCACCGCGTGAAGCTTCCGGCCGGCGATATCGACATGGTGCCGTCGAACCACTGGCCCGAGCCTCTTGTCGCCGAACCCGTCGCATATGATCGTGGCCCAGTTCTCATCCTGATCGAGTACAAGGTCGAGAAGCAGCACCGCAGTGCTTTCCTGCATGCCATCGACCATCTTTCCAAGGAACGTCGCCGCGATGGTGCCTACGGATGGGGTGTCACCGAGGACTCGGCCGAGCCGGAGAAGATCGTCGAGTGGTTCATGGTGGAATCCTGGGCTGAACATCTTCGCCAGCACAGGCGGGTGTCGAATGCCGACGCCGATCTACAGGGCAAGGTTCTTGCCTACCATACAGGTCCCGACAGGCCCGTCGTCCGCCACTTCCTGACCATCAATCGTCTTGGCGCTGCGTAACGAAACAGGGAGGCGGACCAGTACGACTGTCTGATAATTGCAGAAACGGCAATTGATTCGAAATCGTTACTGCAATTGTTGATCGGCGCGCTTCAAGACAACATGGATCCGTTAGAAGAACACAGGGTCTGCGATACAAGCAACGATGATGCCGCTTTCCGTAGTTTCCGTAGCCCCGCTTTCGAAATGCCCGCCTCCCTTCCATTGTAGCCAACGCTGCATCCCCCGAAGCCAATTCAAAAGGAAACAAGCAATGAGCACTGTAATCACCAACGACGGCGTCGAAATCTTCTACAAGGACTGGGGGCGCAAGGACGCACAGCCCATCGTCTTCCACCACGGCTGGCCGCTGTCATCCGACGACTGGGATGCCCAGATGCTGTTCTTCCTTTCCAAAGGCTATCGCGTCGTCGCTCACGACCGTCGTGGTCACGGCCGTTCCGCCCAGGTCGCTGATGGTCATGATATGGACCACTACGCCGCCGACGCTTTTGCTGTCGCCGAACATCTCGACCTGAAGAACGCGGTTCATATTGGTCACTCAACGGGCGGCGGCGAAGTCGCTCGTTACGTTGCTAAGTACGGCCAGAGGGCCGGCCGCGTAGCCAAGGCCGTTCTCGTTTCCGCAGTCCCGCCGCTGATGCTCAAAACCGAAGCCAACCCGGAAGGCCTGCCAATGGAAGTCTTTGACGGTTTCCGCTCTGCGCTTGCCGCTAACCGCGCACAGTTCTTCCGCGACGTTCCTGCCGGTCCATTTTACGGCTTCAACCGCGAAGGCGCCCAGGTTCAGGAAGGCGTGATCCAGAACTGGTGGCGTCAGGGCATGATGGGTGGCGTAAAGGCGCATCATGACGGCATCAAGGCCTTCTCGGAAACCGACCAGACCGAAGACCTGAAGGCGATCACGGTTCCGACGCTCGTTCTGCACGGTGAAGACGACCAGATCGTCCCTATCGCAGACTCTGCGCTGAAGTCTGCCAAGCTTCTGAAGAGCAGCACGCTCAAGACGTATCCCGGCTTCTCGCACGGCATGCTCACGGTCAATGCCGACGTGCTGAACGCCGATCTTTTAGGCTTCGTCCAGAGCTGATCCACTACAGACGACGGTTGCGGCTCTCTTGCATCCGTTGTCTGAGGGATCAACCACAATTTAAGCTGAGGTGACCATGACATCGCCACGTGAAGGCACGGCAAGCCTGATTGCCGCGGTACTCGAACCGATGGCGGTGCGGCTCGAGTTCCTCGGCGAGGTGACCGACGCAGAGCGGCCGCGAGCTTTTAAGAACTCGCGCCTGTCTTGCTCGGCGATAACATGTTTTTTCAGTGGCTCATGGACCCTCATGTCCATGGCTGCGTACTCCAATATTAACGCAGTTCAAAGCACCTGAGAATATCGCTTTCTCGTCGGAGAACGGGTGTCCCCCCTGGTCTATCGCGCCATCAGAGGCGTAGTAGGTGCGTAAACCGCGCTACTTCGGCTACTCTCGTTCTCCACGAGCGCGTGCCCGACGATCAGATAAAGGCCAATCATCAACATCGATAGAAGCATGATGCTCAGGGGCAGGCCGGTGGATGCTCTCTGCTCCGGCAGCGCAAAATCGTCTCTGTCGCCCATCACCAACTCCTTTTCGACATCACCTCGCAAGGGATTGTCGTAAGGCGAGCGAACCCTCAGCGCGACGACGCGAGGTAGCAGCGCTGAGGAACTCACTCACACGAGCGGCTGACGAGGGGGCCGCTCGGGGGGCAACTCCAATTTACGTCGATGGTTTCCGTCTGCTACCTGCTTAGGACCTTTGCGCCTACGAGGCTCAGACTAAAGTCCTAGCGCGCCTAATTCAAAAGAACGAGGAACCGCAGGATACCGTTCGGCGTTCGATATCATTCAGCTGCGCAAGGGGGGATAATGGAAGCGGTTACGATACTACTCGCCGACGACGAAGCGATGTTGCTCTTGGATTTCGAAAGTGTGCTCACCGACGCCGGATTTCTCGTCACAGCGGTATCGAGTGGATTCAAAGCCATCGAGATATTGAGGGCTGGGACCTCAGTCGTCGATGGCATAGTTACTGACATACGCTTTTGCCAACCTCCTGACGGCTGGCAAGTCGCGCGTGTTGCTCGCGAGATCGATCCGGACATGCCGATCGTCTACATCAGCGGGCACGCTGCTCTTGAATGGGCGTCAAATGGAGTTCCGGGCAGCATCATGCTCGAAAAGCCATTTACGTCAGCGCAACTGCTAACGGCCGTGTCCCAGTTGCTCAACGCCAGACCACCCCGTGCTGTTCAAACTGACCTCTGATGAGCAACCGACAATCAGCACGAAGTTATCCGCCGCTTGGCGCAACGAACTATGCCACGTTCCTAGGCTGCCGCTTTTAGCCGGTCCCCCTTTGATAAAGCTCTACCAGCCTGGCTGCCAAATCGGCCGCCTGGGGGCAATCATAGGTCATTCTTCTGGCTTTGATCTCCTCGTCGAACAGGCTCTGCAACAATTCAATATCGCTCGGCGTCAGAACCCTAGGATCGATTGCATGAAACTGAGAGGTCATTAGCCGGTCTCCTTTCTCGGGGAAGGAATGCGGAACTCGGCGAGGCACCCGGGTAATTCCGGCAGCGCGGCAAGCATTGTAGGCGGAAGAATGGCGATTGCGAGTCGCGAAAATTCACGGCGAACTCGTGATATTCCGGCGCCTAAGCGCGGGTGGTGACGCCGGCTTCATCGGATAGCGGTGCGGCCGCATGCGGGTGGCGGGCAAGCTCAATGCGCAAAGTGCTCAGATCGATGAAGTGATCGGCCTGCCGACGCAAGTCATCAGAGATCATCGGCGGCTGCGTGGACATGGTCGAGACGACAGACACCTTACGACCTTTTCGTTGCAAGGCTTCGACTAGCGTCGTGAAGTCCCCGTCCCCCGAAAAGATCACCAGGTGGTCGGCAGTTTGGGCCTGTTCGATCGCATCGATGGCAAGTTCGATGTCCATGCTCCCCTTGATCTTGCGTCGACCTTGGGAGTCGGTGAATTCCTTTGCCGGCTTGGTGACGACCGTGTAGCCATTATAGTCAAGCCAATCAATCAAGGGCCGGATCGAGGAGAATTCCAGATCTTCGATCATCGCCGTGTAATAATAGGCACGCAACACGTAACCGCGTTTGCGAAAAGCTTCGAGCAATTTGCGATAATCGATATCGAAGCCCAAGCCCTTGGATGCAGCAAAGAGATTGGCGCCGTCGATGAAAAGTGCGATTTTCTCGCGGGTATCGAACATGGCGATTTCCTTTGTTTGCATTTGTTCAATTTGTGGCCGCCTCGGTTGCGCCGAAGCGGAAACGCGCTGACCGCCAGACGAGCAGCAACACCTGAATGCCATATTGATAGTAGTGCTCGTTGGCTCGGCGACAATCTGCAGGTGCGTACTGCGGATCGAAATTCGTGAACTGATAGTTGATTGTCTCGGTGTTCAATCGATTGGGCCATCGGCGATGTGCGCGCGAACAGCCGACATGTATCGCGAATTGCAACACGGCGTGGACGCATCGACTGTCGCGACGACACGGCGGCCATAGGGCACGCTGGGCTGTGAGCCGATCGTGCAGCTCTTCGACGAGTGGGCGAATATGTTGCTGTCTCGGTGCGAGCCGGGACAAGGTTGGTCCCGATCTCGTCCCGCTCGTTCACCACGGCCCAGAGCTGGCCCGTTCCCGGCTGGATGGCGAGCGCGGTCGATTGCGAAGACCGGTCGCATGAGGCTTGTGTGCTCCCGTCTGCAAATCGATCTGCCACACCATTGCCCGATCGACAGGGCAAGGTGCATCATCCCACCAGCGCTGACGATGCCGCAAGGCGGTGGTGCAAAGCAGCATCAGCGTCACAAGCATTCCGGCTTCTTGCAACCACCGGCTCAGGCCGGGTGGAACTTCCAGCCTCCAAGCTTGTTTTCTGAGTCACGCCCCGTTGACACAGTCGCTGCCTAGGGAGGGTATATGAGGAAGCCAGAAGAAGCTGGTCAGCGCCCCGAGATGCCCGGCAGCACCAGTCTGATTCTCATCGGCGATCGTTGCGAACTGTCCAAAACCGCCGCCTGCAAGGGCGCGTCCGTTCGCTCCCATGCCGACGAGGCAGGTGTGTGATGGAGGCCCTGCAAGGAACCTTCTGCGGCCCCGCGCCCGCGCCGGCGGACATCTGGCTGCGCTGGAATCTCGACCCGTCGTTGCTTCTCGCGCTGGGTCTCCTGGCCCTTGCGGTGGGGAGGAGCAGAGCGGGGGCACTCGCCGTGGCGGTGCTGGCAACAGCCTTCGTTTCGCCGCTCTGCGCGCTCTCGGCGGCGCTGTTCTCGGCGCGGGTGGTTCATCATGTCCTGATGGTGGCGGTGGCCGCTCCACTCCTAGCGCTCGCCTGGCCCGGACGCAGGCCGGGGTCCCCGTCCGTGTCGTTTCTCGTCTCTACGGCGGTGCTCTGGGCCTGGCATTGGCCCCCGGCGTACGACTTGGCGCTGTCGAACAAAGCCGCCTACTGGGCAATGCAAGTTACGCTCCTCGGTTCGGCCTTCGCCTTTTGGCGGGCGGTCCTCCACCGCGGGCAGGCGGCGGGCACGGGCCTCCTCTGGGTGCTGGGGGGCTACCTGCAGATGGCCCTCCTCGGGGCACTGCTCACCTTCGCGCCCGAGGCTCTCTACGCGATCCATGCGGTCGCGCCGCTGGACTGGAACTTCACGCCGCTCGGCGACCAGCAACTGGGCGGGCTTATCATGTGGGTTCCGGCAGGCCTGCCCTTTGCCGTCTGGGGAGGTCTTGTCGCGCGCCGGGGATGGCAGGCGGTGACGAAAGGGCTCGCATGATCCCTTGGCTCGAGGGCGCGATTCCCTATCTGAAGGCACTCCATATCGCCGCCTTGGTGATCTGGTGCGCAGGGCTGTTCGCGCTGCCTTTGATGCTGGCCCGTCACGACCCGGCGATCGGGCAGGCGGACTACAGCAAGATCAGGCTGGCGACCCATTATGCCTACACGGCCGTGGTCACCCCCGCCGCCCTGCTCGCCATCGCCGCGGGAACTCTCCTGATTTTCCTGCGCGACGTTTTCGTCGTCTGGATGTTCGCGAAGCTTGTCTTCGTGGCGATGCTTATGGGCTTTCATGCCTGGGTGGGCGGCACGATTGTCGCCGTCGCGGAGTCCGAGGGCAAGCACCAGACGTCCGAGCCGCTGGTGCCGATGCTGATCCTGCTGATCCCGGTCGTCGCGATCCTGGTCCTGGTGTTGTCCAAACCTCCGCTTGAGGCAATTCCGCTGCCGGCCTGGCTGACGACGCCGAGGGGCGGTCAGCTTCCGTTCGACGTGCCTCCCAAGTTGTAATCGAAGACGAGCTTGCCGCCATGCCACCCGGTCGCCCCTACCATGAGGACGCAGAAGCCCGACAGCAGGATGCCATAGGGCAAGACGGCCGTCTCGTAGCCGTGAAGCCGGAAGCCCCAGTTCGCACCCAGAAGCGACAGGAGCACCGTCGCCACGGCGGCGTGGGTCCAGGCGGAGGCCCTCGCACGGATGCCTGGGACCAACAAAAGCTCTGGCAAACCCGTGGCGGCTGCGCCGAGGCCGAAGAGGAAGGCCGTGCCGCCGGCCCATGCGCCGGCCCGCGCCCAGAACATGTCGCCGGTCCACCAGTAGAGCGCGTCCGTTCCGAAGTTGCAGAAGGTCAGCGCAATAGGGAAGGCCACCGCCATGGCATGGATCGGATGGCCCGCGACCGCGATCTTCGACGCGGTCTCTTCGAAGCCGGGAGTTTGGGCGATCGGATCGATCGGCGTCTCGTCGTTCGTCTGCCTCTGGGCCTCGGTCATCGGTGCTGTCTCCTGCGGGGTGTGGTCGGGACCTTAACGCTCGTCGGCCTGACTGGTTGCGAGCAGAGGCTATCGACTGTGCATCCGGCGGGCCCGGCTGCGGCGGCGATCGCTACGCTGTGGTGGGTCATGCTGATCGGGGCGACCGCAATCTTCGTGCTCGTCATGGCGCTTCTCATACTGGGGCTACGCCGCCGCGGATCCCCGGACACACCCGAGGCGGAATCCCGCCGCGAACGGGTCTTTATCCACGGACTTGGCCTCGGCTTCTCGCTCACCATTCTCGCCGCACTCACCGTCTATGGGCTCGTGATCGGCGAGCGGCTGCTGCCGAGGCCCGAGCCCGGCCTCGTGACCGTCCGCGCCGAGGGGGCGCAATGGATGTGGCGCTTCTCCTATCCCGACGTGCCCGGCCGCGTGACGGAGGGCGTCCTCCACATTCCCGCCGGCCGCCCCGTGGACGTGCAGATCACGACGACCGACGTGATCCATAGCTTCTGGGCGCCGCGTCTTGCGGGCAAGCTCGACGCAATTCCCGGCCATGTGAACGTCTTGCGGATCGAGGCCGATACCCCCGGCGACTATGCCGGCGTCAGTGCCGAATTCAGCGGCCCTGGGTACACCGCGCACCGCTTCACCGTGCGGGCGCATGACGAGGCCGCCTGGGACACCTTCCTCCGCGGAGAGACTGAATGAATGCCCTGCGCCGCCACCGCGAACTCGAGCGGATCTGGGCGTCCCGTCCGGGCTGGCGCGGCAAGCTCACGACCGTGAACAACAACGATATCGGGCTGATGTTCCTGGGCCTTGCGGTGACGTTCTTCGTCATCGCGGGCATCCTCGCGATGATGATCCGGGCACAACTCGCCACCCCGGGCTCGGTCTTCATGGGACCTGAGATCTACAACCAGGTCTTCACGATGCACGGGACCATCATGATGTTCCTGTTCGCAATCCCGCTCTTCGAGGGGCTGACAATCTATCTCCTGCCCAAGATGCTCGGCACGCGTGACCTGGCGTTTCCCCGGCTCAGCGCCTTCGGCTTCTGGTGCTACGCCTTCGGCGGCTCTCTCCTGATCTTCTCTCTCATCGCAGGGATAGCGCCGAAGAGCGGCTGGTTTATGTATCCGCCGCTCTCCTCGACCCTCGGGTCGCCGGGCATTAATCCCGACTTCTGGCTCCTCGGCATAACCTTCGTGGAGATCTCCGCCATCTCGGCGGCTGTCGAGATCATCGTAACAGTTCTCCTCTACCGTGCGCCGGGCATGTCGCTCGACAAGTTGCCGATCTTCGCCTGGTACATGCTGGTGGTGGCGGTGATGATCCTGACCGGGTTTCCGCCGCTGATCCTGGGCTCGATCTTGCTCGAGCTCGAGCGCGCCTTCGGGATGCCCTTTTTCCAGGTCGAAGCTGGGGGGGACAGCTTGCTTTGGCAGCACCTCTTCTGGCTCTTTGGCCACCCAGAGGTCTACATCATCTTCCTGCCGGCCGCGGGGGTGGTCTCCACGGTCCTGCCGGTGATGGCGCGCACGACGCTCCTAGGCTACGGCTGGGTGGTGGCGGCGGCGGCATCGCTCGGCGTGCTGAGCTTCGGGCTCTGGGTGCACCACATGTATGCGACCGGCATCCCCCATATGGGGCTGGCCTTCTTTTCGGCGGCTTCGACGCTGGTGGCGGTGCCCACGGGGGTGCAGATCTTCGCCTGGATCGGGACGATCTGGAAAGGCCGGCCCGAGATGCACCTGCCTATGCTCTGGATTCTCGCTTTCTTCGCGACCTTCGTCATGGGTGGGCTCACCGGCGTCATGGTGGCGATGGTGCCGTTCGACTGGCAGTCGCACGACACCTACTTCGTCGTGGCGCATTTCCACTATGTGCTGGTCGGCGGCTTCGTGTTTCCCATGCTCGCAGGGCTCTATTACTGGCTGCCGCATTTCACAGGGCGCAAGCGCTATTTTAAGCTGGGCGAGACGGCGTTCTGGCTCATCGTCCTGGGCTTCCACGGAACCTTCCTGCTCCTGCACTGGGCCGGACTTCTCGGAATGCGGCGGCGAATCGATCATGTCGACGCCGGGCAGGGGTGGGAACTCATCAACCTCCTCGCGTCAATCGGAAGCTTCGTCATGGCGATCGGCTTTGCGCTCGTGCTGATCGACGTGGGGGTCAACGTGGCCGTCGCAGCTCGTGGGCGGCGCAATCCCTGGCGGGCCGGAACGCTGGAATGGGCCATGCCCGCGCCGTCGCCCTCCTACAACCTCGCCTCGATTCCCGAGGTTCGCAGTCGCTATCCCCTCCATGATGACCCCGATCTGCCCCTGCGGATCGCGCGTGGCGAGGGATACCTCGGCACTCCCCCGAGCAGCGGTCTTCGTGAGATCCTAACGGTGGAAATTACCAGCGGACGGCCGAACTACCTCGTAATCTTCCCGTCCAACTCGGCGCTGCCCATCATCATGGCCCTGGTCACGGGAGGTTTCTTCGTCGGGATGCTCCTCAAGGCCTACTGGCTCTTACCGCTCTCGGGGCTGGGCGTAACGGCGCTTGCGGTCTGGTGGGCCTGGAGCCTGGGGAGCCTCGAGGACCAGGTCCCGCAGAATGTCGGAAAGGGGGTTGCCTTACCGCCCGCCTCCGAGGTCGACGACCCGCCCGGCTGGTGGGGATCGCTGTTCCTGCTCCTCGCCAACGGGGTGTTTTTTGGCTCGCTTCTCTTCGGCTATGCCTTCCTCTGGACCGTGGCCCCGAACTGGCCACCGCCGGCGTATCTCGAGCCTGGCCGTCTGGGCCCGGCACTGGCGCTGGGCGGCGCGGTCTTGGCCCTGGCTGGCATCCGCATGGCCATCCGCGCGCTCCGCCGCAGTGCAGGGCCCTGGCTTGGCCTTTTCCCGTGCTTCGCAGGCACAGCCGCACTCGGGGCCGCCGCGGTCACGGTGCTAACGGGAATGCGACACAACGCCCACGCTTACGACGCCACGCTCTGGGTCGTAGCCGGCTACGTCCTGTTCCACGCGGCCGTCGCGGGGCTCATGACGGCGTTTCTCGGGCTGCGGGCGGCCGCCGGCTACCTCTCGGCTCGGCGCGTCGGCGAGGCGCGGGTCGTGCAGCTCTGGTCAGACTACGCGGCCGTCACGGCGCTGCTCGGTCTCGGGGCTGCCTGGTTGCCGGGAGCATTAGTGTGATAGATATCCTCCGCATCTCGGTCCCGCTCACGGCCTGGCTCGCCGCCTTCAGCGCCCTCTATGGACTGCAGGGTCTCGTCTGCTCGGAACGTTGGACGGAAGCGGGTCTCGACCTCGCCATGGGCCGAGCAGCCATGACGGCGGTCTGGGCCGTTGCGGTAACGCTTCAGCTGGCTTTCCTGCTCGCCTTGCGCTCGCCTCACTTCGTCGCGCGCTCGGCCTTCGTGCGGGCTCTGAGCCTGATGCTGGCCACCGCTGCCCTGGTAGCCACGCTCTGGACCCTCTTGCCGGTCGTCACGACCTCGGCCTGCCTGTGATGCTCGCTCCGCTCACTTAGATCTCACACCAGAAGCTGCCAGTCCGCTTGCGTGAAGGGGTTTCGGGCGCCGGGAGGCCTACGAAACCCTTCACGGTTGCTGTCGGGCAGCTGTTGGTCGTAATCCAATGAGAAGCGGACATCGCAGTGGATACCCGTCGCGCCCTGGCGTTCCGCCGGTTCCTCTCGCACCTTCGAGGCACTGAAATCAATGTGCGCGCCGGCGATACTCTCTGGGGGTGGAATCGGAGTTTAGGGATTCCGGCAGCAAGCTCCCGCGCTTTGGCCAGAATCACTGGCGACGGGTCCAACCCGACTATTTCACCGACATTCGGGCAATGGGCCAGTTCCCGGGAGATGGCACCTGATCCGCACCCAATCTCCAACACCCGCGCCGCCTCCGGAAAGTCGACGGAGGCAAAGAATTTCTCCCGTATCGTTCGCGAGCGAGAATCGGCAGCACGCAGCTCCATCGCCTTGATGAGGACGCCCAGTAGGCTTGGGTCTACCGTTGTAGTTTGAGAGTAGGGATCGGGCATCGTCAGCAGCTCCGAAGTGAGAGACGGTTGCCGCTCGTCACGATAACAGCCGCGGCTCCCGTGGAAGCGGCTTCCCGCTCTTCGATCGATTGAACAGACTTGTGCTCGCCGCGGCCGGTCGCCTCCCGAGATACTCGAACGCGCCCGCGTGATTTCCGACGCTGCCGTCGCCGGGGAATGTCGTGCGAATGGGATCGATGGTAGTATGAAAAGCCCAGGCTAGCAGTAAAGATTGGATTAGCGTAAATCGCGTTCGGCGTGTCGACATGATGCAGCACCACTATGCTTCGGACACGTTTCTGGCAACCGTTCGCCGGGCAATGCGTTTTGCGCGAACGCACGGGCGAGATTTTGATCGAGAGCACGGATGGCGCAAAGCGATGCCGCGTCGAAGATTGGCTCGGAGAGCCGTCAGGCAGAAAAAGCTGAGCCGAGCCGAGATCGCCCGGGTCGCGCGGACGGCGCCGCATTCGTAAAAACTCGAAGGGCACTTGCCGGCGTGGGCCGAGCGCTGGTGAGGCTTGGCCGGGCGCTGCGCGCAGAAGTGCCCGTTGCAGCACGTCAGGCCTGGGAAAAACTGCGCACGGCAGCGCTTGGCGGGTTGGAGCGGCTGAGACGGGCCTCGAGCGGCAAGGCCGCGTTCTCCGCTTTGGTGGAGGGCTTGCCAATCCACTGGTCGTTTCCGCGCCGACGCGCAAGGGCCGCAGACCACCAGGTCGAACGAAGTGGCCCGAGCGACAGGCGCTCGATCCTGCAGCGGAGTGCAGCGGCGACGGCCTTGGCTGGCTCCGTGCTGCTGGCCCTCGTCTTTGCCTGGGCCCTGCGCGATGTTCCCTGGGACGAAATCGCCGAGGGCTCGCTGAAGCCAGTTGTCCTGCTAGAAACGGCCGCCGGTAAGCCTCTCTTGAACCAGGGGCCGTTTCAGGGTTCCTATGCGGCACGGACGGACTTTCCGCCGCATCTTATTGAGGCTGTGCTCGCCCGAGAGGATCGCCGCTTCTACGAGCACCTCGGCATAGATTTGAAGGGCATTGCCCGTGCGACCTACAGGAATTTCGTAGCGGGTGAAGTCGTCCAGGGAGGTAGCACGATCACGCAGCAACTGATCAAGATCCTCTACCTCGAGCGCGAGCGCACCTGGAAGCGGAAGATACAGGAAGCGGTGATCGCCTTCTGGCTGGAGCGGAAGCTCGGCAAGGACGAGATCCTCACCCGCTATCTGAACAACATCTATCTCGGAGCGGGCGCCACGGGCGTGCCGGCCGCCGCCCGGATCTATTTCGACAAGGACGTCAAGGAGCTCGACATCGGTGAGTCGGCGATGCTCGCTGGCATTATCCGCGCCCCCTCGCAACTCAATCCGTTGACCAATCCGGAAAGCGCGCGCCAGCAGGCGGAGGTGGTCATCGATGCGATGCTCTCGGGCGAGAAGATCACCCCGGAACAGGCCAAGGTCGCGAAAGCGGACTTCGTCAAACTCCAGCCGACCCAACCGGCGACGAGGTCGGGAAGCTGGTTCGCCGATTGGATCATACAGGATGCGCGCGAGTTGGCTGGCCCGTATCGCGGGACGATCAAGGTCAGGACGACCATGGTGCCGCGGCTGCAGGCCATTGCCGAAAAGGTTGTCTCCGACGCGCTGAAGCGAGAAGGCGGCACGGCTGGCGCTTCGCAGGCCGCCCTGGTGGCGATGACCCCGGAGGGCGCCGTCGTCGCGATGGTCGGTGGTCGCGACTATTCGAAGAGCACGTTCAACCGCGCCGTCTCGGCCATGCGCCAGCCCGGCTCCGCGTTCAAACTCTTCGTCTACTACGCCGCCCTGAAGCGGGGCCTGACGCCGTTCGATCCGATAGAGGATGCACCGATCGAGATCAACGGCTGGACGCCGGAAAACTTCGGCGGCGGCTATAGCGGCATGGTCAGCATAGCGGAAGCCTTCGCGCGCTCGCTGAACACGGCCACCGTTGCGCTGGCAATGGAGGTCGGTATCAAGGAGGTTATCGCCGCGGCGCGCGAACTCGGTGTCGATACCAGTCTTGCCGAGACACCAAGCCTTGCGCTCGGCTCGTCGGAGGTGAACCTGCTCGATCTGACCGGAGCGTATGCCTCGGTCCGGGCGGGCCGGGCACCAATTGAACCCTGGGGCATCGAGTCACTGCATGCCGAGGGCCAGCCGCGGGCCTTCCGCGTCGGCCCCTCCAAGCAGGCGACAACCGATATCAGCCGGTACCAGCGGGACCTCGTGGCGTTGCTGCGGCTCGTCGTCGAACGCGGAACCGGCCGTGAAGCCGATATCGGCAAGCTTGCCGCGGGCAAGACCGGCACCAGCCAGAACCACCGCGATGCGTGGTTCGTCGGCTTCACCGAAGCGCTGGTCGTCGGCGTCTGGGTAGGCAACGACGATGAGACGCCGATGAAAGAGGTGACCGGCGGCAAGCTGCCGGCGCAGATATGGCGGAACTTCATGACCGCTGCGGTCGCCGAAGGCACTCCGCGGGGCGACGTGCAAGCGCCAGGCTCTGCCCCCGCCTGCAACTTCAGGGCCTGCGCGCGGGCCTATCGGTCCTTCCGGCCGGATGACTGTACGTTTCAGCCGTACTACGGGCCCAGGCGTTTATGTGAGAAGTAGGGTTAATGCGGAATTTGCGAGAAAGAAGCAGGGCAGGCGGAAAGATGCGAAAAGTACTTGCAACGAGGGAGTTCGAAACCATGTAGACGGCCCCCATAGCTTCGACGGCCCAAAGCAGCGCGTACTGCTCCGACTCGAATCCTGACATCCCGTCGAACCTGTCCTGGAATCTCTTTCTGCAGCTGCGGCCATCACGATTGCTGTAATTCTAACAACGAATGCTGCAACCCAACCACAGGGCAAAGCTGGCGCGTATTCTGACCGTCGTACATCGAGGGTCCCGTATCCATTCTTTCCTTTTTGTCGGTGCGAGGCTAAGAAAGGATCTTTTTCGGGAGGGCCATCCACTCGGCAAAGACGATTGGCTGCTGCTGGATCTCTATGGGACGACCCACGACGCACGTCTCTTCCCTCGGCCGGCAGTCTTCAATCCCAAGCGGGAATGGGACTTCCGCTTCATTCCACAAGGAGGAGGTCGACCCGAAAACCAGCAGCCATGACTTCCGGACGGGGCATGATGCCGACTTCTGATCGTCTAGGAAACGACGTCAGGTCACTAGCTGCCCACGGCACGTTTGCGCCATGAGCGGACAAGAGGCCCACCCTTGTTTTCCCTAAGGTGGATAGCTCAACCGGATTTCGCCACCCCTGCGTATAGTCTCCGCAACATGGCAGCGCTAATCCTTAAATCCCTGATCCGTCGAGCTCTCTCTCGTCTTCGCCCTCCCAGGGTGAGGGCATCGAGGTGCGATCGAGATTGGCCGAGGGCATCGGCATCCAACACTTCAATTCCGGCTCGGCGTATTCGATGATGCGGCCGGGCGAGGAATCAGAGGCGCGCCAGCCATCTGCACCGAACTGATCGCCATTCGACCAATATACGAGGTCAACTTCTGCCGCCCCCTGCTCGGACGGGCGGATCGTGACCAGAATCCGACTGCCGTCTTTCGGCGCGCTTGCCATGTGTCGCCAGGGGTTTGGTTCGGCCATTATTTTCTCCTCCTGCCTCGCTGCAGGTCGCAAGTGTCGCCTCGCCATCTAGAACGGTCAACTCACACTCTGCACAGCTCATGGTCTATCACTGTTCGGCCAGGCTGACTAACAATCTCCGAGATCCTCCTCGTCCGGTGCGCATAGGGGTAAGCAATCGTCGGCGGTCGGCCGGTGAACGTTATCGGTCACAACTCTCATCTGTGCACCGCCAGCGCTCGATCCCAAGGCACGGTCGCATCGCAAGGTAAGATCGTCACGGATTCTCGCCGTCGCAATTCTTACCAGCCGAGCCCCTCGGATATCTTCCTTGCGGCGTTCTTCAGTAGGGCAATGTAACGCGAAATGTCGCTGTCCTGTGTCCGAAACGCTGGAGCGGCGATGTTCACGGCAGCAATGACCGAGCCGTCGAAGGCGAGCACTGGGACGGATACCGACACAAGCTGATCACTGACCTCGCCGCGGCTGACGCAATGACCGGCCTCGCGAACGCGTTTCAGCTCCGCCTCCAGCCTGGCGCGGGTCGTGATGGTCCGGGCGGTGAAGCGTTCGAGCTTTTCGGGAATCATCTGTGCCTGGATCTGCGGCGGCAGGTAGGCGAGTAGAACCTTGTAAGAACCCGCATGAAGCGGTCGGCGCCTTCCGATCATGGCATGCACCCGAAGATCCCGGGTCGGCTCGAACTTGGCGATGCAGAGCGACTCGCCGTTGTCGATGATCCTTAGCTGGGTCGTTTCATTTACCTTCTGTCCAAGCTCTTCCAGGATCGGGTTTGCGATTCTGACCAGGTCGACCTGCGTTGATGCAGCGGTGCCGAGCACGATGGCGGTGTTTCCGAGGCGATAGGTCCCGCTCCGACTCTTCCTGATCAGCCCCCGTCGTTCCATTGTGCGTAACATTCGCAAGATTCTCGGCTTGGTTTCGCCAATGTTCCTGGCGACGTCGGCCAGCCGGCAGTCCGGATTCTTCGCGACGTTGAGCAGGACGTCGATGCAGACGTCAACTGATTGAACAGTCGAGCTTCTTTCTTGTTTTCCCCCATCGTTCATGACGAGTTTCCTTCGGAGGTGGTCGCCGGATTCCGGACCGTAGGTGAGCGTTACGAGGAGCGTAACACGCTCGTTTTCCGTTTGACAATGGGCATCCGGGAAACCTACGTTTTTTCCAAGAGAGGCTCAGAACCGCTCGTCAGGCTGGCATCAGACCGGCAGGAACCTCCAAATGGGATTTAGCAACATGACCGCAAACATATTGACGCGAGCAGCCGTCGCTCTGCTCGGCACGATCGCCATCCCTGCACTCGCCGTCGCGCAGGAGAAGACTCCCCTGACGATCGGCATGTCGACGACGCCCACCACCCTCGATCCGCATGAGGACAGCTCGGCGCCCAACAACGCGACGTCCCGGCATATCTGGGACAGTCTCGTCAACCTGACGGGCACGTCGGTTAACGCTCCGGAACTTGCCACCGAATGGAAGGCCCTCGATGACACGCACTGGGAATTCAAGCTGCGTGAGGGAGTGAAGTTTCATGACGGAAGTGAGTTCGACGCCGACGACGTCGTCGCCTCGCTGCTGCGGGCCCGGGACAAGCCGAGCCAAGGTTTTGCGTCTTACACCCGCAACATCGCGAATGTCAGCGTCAAGGACCCGCTGACCGTCATCGTCGAGACCAAGGTTCCCGATCCGCTGATCCTCAATTCGGTCAGCCGCATCCGCATCATCAGCGCCGACTGCAAGGACGCGCCGGTTCAGGATTTCGACAGCGGCAAGTGCGCGATCGGGACCGGGGCCTATTCCTTCGTCTCCTATACGCCGGGCGGCGACCTGACGATGAAGCGCAACGAGAACTATTTCGCCGGCGCGTCGCACTGGTCGAAGGTCACCCTGCGCTTCCTGCCCGACGACGGCGCCCGGCTGGCGTCGCTTCTGTCGAATGAGATCGACATTATCGAAGCCCTTCCGGCAGACGGCATGGCGCGTGTCGAGGCGAGCGAAAACCTCCAGGTCATCAACGGCCAGTCCTCGCGTCTCGTCTATCTCGGCATGGATGTGAGCCGCGATGCCTCGCCCTTCATCAAGGCGACGGACGGTTCGGACCTCGGCAAGAACCCGCTCAAGGACGTCCGCGTCCGCCGAGCCATGCTGATGTCGATCAATCGCCCTGCCATCGTTGACCGCGTCATGCAGAAGAACGGCACCGTTGCCGACCAGTTCGTCGCCGAAGGCTATGCCGGCCATAGCGACAAGGTCGAGAGCATTGCCTATGATCCGGCCGCCGCGAAGGCGCTCCTGGCAGAGGCGGGTTATCCGGACGGCTTCACCCTGACGCTGCACGGCCCCTCCGGCCGCTACGTCAAGGATGCCGAGGTGCTCCAGGCCGTCGGCCAGATGTTCACGCGCATCGGCATCCAGTCAAAGGTCGAGGTGATGCCCTGGGCCATGTATTCGGAGGCCTATGCGGAAGGCCAGTACAGCACTTATCTCGGCTCGTGGGGCGTTAACACCGGCGAGACGACCAATCCAACGGTCGCACTGGTCGCCACTCGCGACGAGGCGAAGGGAACCGGGCGCTACAATGGCGGCGGTGTGTCGGACCCGAAGATCGATGAGGTGCTCGCCCGCGCGAGCTCGACGCTTGACGAGGCGAAACGCGTTCCGCTGCTGCAGGAGCTGTCGAAACAGACCTTCGACAATCTCTGGATCCTTCCCATGCACTACGAAAACGTCGTGCTCGGCGCCCGAAAGACGATCGCCTACACGCCGCGTGGCGATAAGTACACGCTCGCCTATGAAGTGAAGCCCGCAAATTGACGGCGGACCCGGGGAGCCGTGTGAGGCGGCTCCCCCATTTTGACTTTCCAGGAGACAATCATGCACGAACTCGGAACGGGCGATGCCAATGCCCGGGCGAAGGCGATCTATGACTATGGCCAGACGGCGATTTTCGCGTCGCAGGTCGACCCGCGCCTTCATATGCTGCTCTACGTCCCGCCGACGGCCGCCGATGGCCGCAAACTCGACCTCCTGGTCGCCGTGCACGGCACTGGCCGCACCTCGGCCATCGATTTCCGGGACGGTTTCGCCGAATTCGGCCTCTACAACGATTGCGCCATCCTGTGTCCGATCTTCCCCGTCGGCGTGCTCGGCGACGGTGCTCGCTCCGGCTACAAGTTCATCGAGGAAGGCGAAATCCGCTATGACCGCGTCGTCCTCGCCATGGTCGAGGAAGTCGCTGCCAAATACGGACAGGACTGGTCGACCTTCGCCATGTTCGGCTTCTCCGGCGGCGGGCATTTCACCCACCGCTTCGCCATCCTTCATCCGGAAAAGCTCTGGGCCGCGTCGATCGGCGCTCCCGGCTCGGTTACGCTTCTCGATCCGACGCGTGACTGGTGGGTCGGCATTCGCGACCTGGAGGCCCGTTTCGGCCGGCCGTTCCAGCCGCAGGAACTTGCGAAAATTCCAGTGCAAATGGTCGTCGGCGACGCTGACCTGGAAACTTGGGAAATCACCCACCAGCCCGGCGGGCGGTATTACATGGAGGGCGCGAACGATGCCGGCGCGACGCGCCCCGAGCGTCTGGCGGCGCTTGCGAAATCGTTCCGCGATGCCGGCGTGAATGTAAGCTTCGAGCGCGTGCCGGGCGTCTCTCACGACCGGATCAAGGTGCTGGGCCACGTCAAGAGCTTCCTCGCAAAGGTATTGAAGGACCGTCGCGCAAGATGAGAAATGCAACCATTGTCGCGCCGCAGCCCGAGGCGGTCGAAGCGGGTGCTCATGTGCTCGAGCGCGGCGGGAACGCCATCGACGCCGCGCTCGCCTGCGCCTTCGTCCAGGGCGTTGTCGATCCGCAAATGGCAGGCATCGGCGGTTTCGGCTCCATGCATGTGCACATGCCGAAGAAGGGTGTGCACGAGATCCTCGAATTCTACGCCCGCGCCCCTTTGAAGGCGACGCCGGACATGTGGTCGGGCGCGATCAAGCATCAGAGCCGGGACGGCTTCGGTTACGTGCTGGAAGGCAATGTCTCTGACATCGGCTACCTTGCGGTCTGTACGCCCGGTTCCCTCAAGGGCTATGAGACGGCGCTCAGGGACTACGGCACGTTCGACTGGGCGGATCTCATCGCGCCGGCGATCCGCTATGCCCGCGACGGCTTCATGATCCGCAGCCACATGCACTGGTACTGGACCAAGGATCAGTCGAACGACGGCTTCGCCAACACGTTTGAAAAGCTGCGCTATTCCGCCACTGGCCGGCGCGTCTATTTCCATGAGGACGGAAATATCCGCAATGTCGGGGAAACGCTCGTGAACACGGACATGGCGCAGACGCTCGAACGCATCGCGCGCAGCGGCGGATCCGACATCTTCTACCATGGCGAGATCGCCGAGCAGATCGCTGAGGATTTCAAGATCAATGGCGGCCTGATCGACCGGCAGGATCTCGCGCGTTACGAGCTGTCGCGCGTGAAACCCGTCTGGGGCGAATATCGCGGACATCGGATCGCCACATCGCCTCCGCCGGGTTCCGGCTTCCCGATGCTCGAACTCCTGCACATCATGGAACAGTTCGACGTCGGCGCGATGCGTCACGGCAGCGCCGAGCACATTCGCGTTCTGTTCGAGGCCATGAAGCGGATGACGATCGACAAGGACGCCCATATGGGCGATCCCGCCTATGTCGAGGTGCCATACGAGAAGCTGTTGTCGCGCGATCATGCAGCCGCCCTGGCCGCATCGATCAAGGCCGGTGAAAGAGCCAATGTCTCGCGCCTCGACCGGTCGCAACGCGATACGACCCATATCTCGGTTATCGACAAGGACGGCAATGCCGTCGCCATGACCCACACGCTGGGCAGCCCGTCCGGCGCGATCACGGACGGCCTCGGCTTCATGTATAACGGCACCATGAGCCGCTTCAATCCGGTTCCGGGAAAGCCCGGTTCAATCGCTCCCGGAAAGCGCCGGCCGAGTTCCGCCGCGCCGACCATCGTCTTCAAGGACGAAGAACCCAGCATCGTGATCGGTGCGCCGGGTGGCAGCTATATCGCTCCGGCCGTCGCGCAATGCCTGATGAACATGATCGACTTCGGCATGCCGGTGCTCGAGGCGGTCGTCGCGCCCCGAATCGTTGGCGTGTCGAACACCATCGACATCTGCAACCGCATCCGCCATTCGGTCGAGGACGAACTGCGCGCGGAGGGGTATCAAGTGGCCCGCTCGCCCCAGACCTACGCCTTCGCGGCGGTCCACGCGATCAGGATCGAAAACGGCGTCTCCAAGGGAGCCGCCGATCCGCAACGCGACGGGATGGCGATCTCGGTCCCCTAGATCACGACGATTTTAGCTCGGCTCGACCTAAAATTATGAGGGTGATCGAATCTATTGGGTTAGAGCGGCGTGCGGGCGGAAAGCCGCTTTTGGCGAAACCGCTTCGGCATTGGACAATGCGGTAAAGAAAGGACCCTGGAGAAGGCAATGGTCACATCGATAATCAGGCGGTTGATCCAGGCGGTGTTCGTCGTCGTCGCGATGACGATGATCGTGTTCATCGGCGTGAACGTGATCGGCAATCCGGTGGATATCCTGATCAACCCCGATGCCAATCAGGCCGAGCGCGCCCGTGTGATTGCTCATTATGGCCTCGATCAGCCGCTCTGGCGGCAATATGTCCTGTTCCTGCAAGGTCTGCTGCACGGTGATTTCGGCGACAGCTTCGTCTATGGCCGCCCGGCCATGGGGCTCATCCTGGAACGGCTGCCGGCAACGCTCGAGCTGGCAATCTCGGCTTTGGCGATCGCGCTCGTCTTCGGCCTGCCACTCGGTCTTTACGCCGGTCTCTACCCGAACCGGGTCTCGTCGAAGCTGATCATGAGCGGCTCGATCCTCGGATTTTCACTGCCGACATTCTGGGTCGGCCTGATGCTGATCATGGTGTTCTCGGTCGAGCTGGGTTGGCTGCCGACCAACGGGCGCGGCCCGACGCTGGAGCTGTTCGGCGTGCAATGGTCGTTTCTGACCGGCGAGGGGATCAGGCATCTCCTCCTGCCCGCCTTCAACCTGGCTCTGTTCAAGACGTCCCTCATCCTGCGGCTGACGCGCGCCGGGGTGCAGGAGGTCCTGCCCCAGGATTATGTCAAGTTCGCCCGGGCGAAGGGTCTGCGCGAGCGCCGGGTGATCGCCGTACACGTGCTCAAGAACCTGATGATCCCCGTCGTGACGATCATCGGCCTCGAATTCGGCTCGCTCATCGCCTTTTCGGTGGTTACCGAAAGCATTTTCGCCTGGCCGGGCATGGGCAAGCTGATCATCGACTCGATCAACCTTCTCGATCGGCCTGTCATCGTCGCCTACCTGATGATGATGGTCCTCCTCTTCGTCGTCCTGAACTTCATCATCGACGTCTGTTACACCATCCTGGATCCGCGGGTCCGGCTGGATTCAAAGGCTTAGACGCATGGCCGAACACAATACGCAAGAAACGGACAAAGCGCTTCCGGAACCCGGCCGCCTTTCCAAGAGCCTAGCCGATTTTTTCGCCTCGCCGGCGGCGGCGATCGGCTTCGTCACCCTCCTCGTCATCTGTTGCCTGGCGCTCCTTGCGCCCTGGATATCGCCACAGAACCCCTACGACCTGATGCAATTGGACATTATGGACGGGCGCCTGGCGCCGGGTTCGGAGTCCATGACCGGCTTGGTCTATCACCTCGGCACCGACAGTCAGGGCCGCGACATCCTGTCCGGCATCCTCTATGGCCTTCGCACGTCGCTGCTGGTCGGCGTGCTCTCTGCCTTCGCGGCCGCCATCATCGGAACGACGGCGGGGCTGTTTGCCGCCTATATGGGACGGCGGACGGAAATCGTGATCATGCGCCTGGTCGACTTGCAGCTGTCGTTCCCGACTATCCTGATGGCTCTGATGATGCTGGCGGTCCTCGGCAAGGGCGTGCTCAATGTCGTCATCGCGCTGATCATCGCCGAATGGGCAACCTATGCCCGCACCGTCCGCGCCACCGCCCTCGTCGAGCGGGAGAAGGAATATATCGAGGCCGCGCGCATGCTCCGTTTGCCGGGCTGGCGCATTCTCTTTCGGCATCTGCTGCCGAACTGTCTCGCCCCCGTGATCGTGATCGCGACGATGCAGGTAGCGCGCGCCATCGGCCTGGAGGCGACGCTGTCCTTCCTCGGTCTCGGCGCCTCCGTCACCGAACCCTCGCTGGGCATGCTGATCTCGACCGGGTACCAGTATCTGCTGACGGGCCTCTACTGGATCAGCTTCTTCCCCGGAATTGCGCTCCTGGTCACCATCGTCGCCATCAATCTGGTCGGCGATCGCCTCCGCGACGTGCTCAACCCGAGGAACGCATCATGACCGCGCTCTTGCAGGTACGCAATCTGGTCACCGAGTTCGGCGGCGGCAAGGGGCGGTCCGGCATCCGGGCTGTCAACAATGTGTCCTTTTCCGTTGAACGCGGCCGCGTGCTCGGCCTCGTGGGCGAGTCCGGCTCCGGAAAATCCGTTACCGGTTTTTCGATCATCCGGCTTCTGGAGCGGCCCGGCCGTATTGCCTCGGGCGAGATCCTCTTCGACGGCGTGGATATCAGCCGGCACTCGGAAGAGGAGATGCGTCGTCTCCGCGGCAAAAGGATCGCGATGGTGTTCCAGGACCCCACGATGACACTCAACCCCGTTCTGTCGGTCGGCACGCAGATGATCGAGGCCGTGCTCGCCCATGAGAGCGTGTCGAAGGGTATCGCCCGGCAGCGCGCCCGGGACGCCTTGGGCCTTGTCGGCATCCCGAGCCCCGAGGAGCGGCTCGCGGCCTATCCCCACCAGTTTTCCGGCGGCATGCGCCAACGGGTGGCCATTGCCATCGCCCTCCTGCACAGGCCGGACCTCATCATCGCTGACGAACCGACGACGGCGCTTGACGTGACGATCCAGAGTCAGATCATCGCAGAGTTCCAGAAGCTCACCGAGGGGGCAGGGACTGCGGTGATCTGGATCACCCACGACCTCGCCATCGTTTCGCGGCTGGCCGACGACATTGCCGTCATGTATGCCGGCCGGCTGGTGGAGACCGGCCCCGTCACCGAGGTTCTGAACGATCCCCGCCATCCCTACACCGCGGGCCTGATCGCCTCCGTTCCGTCGCAGAACGAACGCGGGGAGCGCTTGCGCCAGATCAACGGCATGACGCCAGCCCTCAACCGCCTTCCGCAGGGCTGCAGCTTCCGCACGCGCTGCGGGCGGGCGGAGAGGGGCTGTCTCGTCATGCCGGAGCTGGCACCTGCGGGCGACCGATCCTTCCGCTGCATCCATCCCGTGACGAAAGTATCAGCATCATGAAGGCTGCCGAGACCCCCTTGATCGAGGCCAGGACCATAACGCAGCGTTTCGGCGCTAGGCCGGACCTTGCCGCGAGGATCGCCCTTAGCCTGAAGCTGGCAAAGCCCGCCCCGGTCGTTCATGCGCTGGATGGCGTCAGCCTGAGCGTCCGCAGCGGCGAGGTCGTCGGCCTCGTCGGAGAGAGCGGCTGCGGAAAATCGACCCTCGGCCGCGTCATCGCCGGGGTCGCAGCGCCAACCGACGGCAAAGTCTTCTGGCAGGGGGTGGACCGCGAGGCAATGTCCGCCGCCGAGCAAAAGGAGGCCGGCCTCGCCACGCAGATGATCTTCCAGAACCCGATGGCCGCCCTCAATCCGCGCATGACGATCGAGGAGCTCGTCTGGGAAGCGCCGAAGACGCACGGCCTGGCAAGCGCCGCGGAACGCGCCTCCTACGTGGACAACTACCTGACGCTGGCCGGCTTCGACCCGTCCATGAAGACGCGCTATCCGCACCAGTTCTCGGGCGGTCAGCGCCAACGGGTCAACATCGCGCGGGCGCTGGCCGTGCAGCCGAAGTTCCTCGTCTGCGACGAAAGCGTCGCTGCCCTCGACGTCTCCATCCAGGCTCAGGTGATCAACCTGTTTATGGACCTGCGGGACCGGTTGGACCTGACCTACCTCTTCGTCAGCCATGATCTCGGCGTGGTGGAGCACATTTCCGACCGCGTCGCGATCATGTATCTTGGCCGGATCGTCGAGGAAGCGCCCGTCGAGGATGTCTTCAGACGTCCAAACCATCCCTATACGAAGGCCCTTCTGTCGGAAGTTCCCCGCATTGAAACGGGCAAACGGCGTTTCGAGGCCGTGAAAGGCGAACTTCCCAGCCCGCTCGATCCGCCCAAGGGCTGCCATTTCCATCCCCGTTGTCCGTTCGCCATGGAGCGCTGTCGCGTGGAAGTCCCGGCGCGTAAGGAAGTGGCGCCGAAACACCTGTCGGCCTGTCATCTGAATGGGTGACCGGCGCCGGAAGCGCTCGATCAGGACGCGGTCGCATCCACAAAATTCAACCCGAGAGGCAGGAGTTCAGCCGTGGCCGAGAAGCTTTCCCATTCCGGCATCAATGACGTGGCGTCGCTGATTGCGGCGATCGTCGATGAAAACGAGGCGCGTTTCATCGGTATCCGCAGGCGCATCCACGAATATCCCGAAATCGCCTTCGAGGAGGTACGGACGGCTGCCCTCGTCGCGGAGACCCTGGCAAGCCTCGGGATCGAGCATCAGACCGGCATCGGTCGCACCGGAGTCGTCGGGCACATCCGCGGCAAGAGGCCCGGTCCCACCCTGCTGATCCGGGCGGACATGGACGCCCTGCCGATGCAGGAGGAGACGGGGCTTGCCTTTGCGAGCAAGATCCCGAACCGCATGCATGCCTGTGGGCACGATCTCCACACCGCGACGGTCCTCGCCGTCGGCGCCGTGCTGAAGCGCCTGGAGGACCGGCTGGCGGGCAACGTCCGCCTTATCTTTCAGCCGGCGGAGGAGGCCGTCGGCGGCGCCAAGGAAATGATCGCCGACGGAGTGATGGACGGCGTCGACATGGCGCTGAGCCTGCATAACCGGCCCGAAATACCCGTCGGCCAGTTCGGCATCGTGCACGGCTATGCGAATGCCGCGGTCGATTCATTCGACATTACTGTGCATGGCAAGGGCGGTCATGCGGCCCGTCCCTATGCCGCCGTCGATCCGATCGTCGTCGCGGCCCAGCTGATCGGCCAGTTGCAGACCATTGTGTCGCGGGATGTGCGGGCGCTCGACGCCTGTGTGGTGACAGTCGGCTCAATCCATGCCGGCGAGGCCCGCAACATCATCCCCGAGCGGTGCGAACTGAAGGGAACCGTACGCAGCCGGCAGCCGGAGGCGCGCGATGCGGCGGAGGCCGGTCTGCGCCGGCTCTGCGAGGGCGTCGGGTTGAGCTTCAGGGCGGGCTGCGAGCTTGCCTATAGGCGCGGCACACCGCCCATCTTCAACGATGCGGGCATGCTCCAGCGCACCGTGAGCGCGATCAATGCGCAGCTCGGCGATGTGGCCTTCGACTTTGAACCGAGCATGGGAGGTGAGGATTTTGCGCTGATTGCGCAAATGGTCCCGTCGTTCCGGCTGCTCGTCGGCTCATCCCAGCCGGGCCGGTCGGACAAGGTGCATAATCCGGACTATCAGCCCGATGAGCGATCGATCGCCTTCGGAACGCTGGCTCTGGCGCGAACCGCGGTCGATTTCCTGAGCTGACTAGCCATTCCAGATTGCTGCGAGATGTTCACGTTCTGTGCCCAAGAAATCGCATAATGTAGCATCGGGGGTTTGCTCATCGAATCTAGCATTGGGAGAGGCGCCGCCCAGTCGGACGGGAGAACGAGCTTCCACATTTGGTGGGTCAGTCCTCCGATCTCTGATGCTGCGGTGGCCCACCCCGCGAGATTCCTCGTCTCGTGAACTCTCGGCAACCGCAAGCTGTTCGCGCAGATGCTTGCAGTCGAGCAACAGTGTGGCGGCCGTTGCCCGCGGATCTTCATCGTGCCAGGCGAGCAAGTAATCCTCCGAATTTGAGGCGGAATGATTTCGGACTGAGATGCCGGCTTGAGTCCGCACGGGGTCGAATTCACGCTGCTGAATAGCGGTTGCGTTTCCGACTTCGCCAATTTTTCACGACGACAGCAAAGCCATTTTGCGGGCGCACGGCCGGATGTAGTATCATCTTTGCTATGTCGTGAAGGGGGAAGAACACCGATGAACCTGGAAGACCTCTACCGCCTCTTGCGAAACGGCCACGTCCAAGCGCAGGGCATATTCGACACCGTCCCCGAGCCGCTGCTTGTCCTTGACCAGCATCTGTGTGTCCAGAGCGCCAGCCGGGCCTTCTATGCGGCATTCAACGTCGGCCGTGACGAGACGGTCGGACAACACCTCTACGAACTCAGCGATCGCCAATGGGACATCCAAGCCTGATCCTGCATGAACTCGCCACCAACGCGGTCAAGCACGGAAGCCTTTCCGTGCCCAGCGGACGGGTCCGCGTCCGATGGGAAGTCGGGGAGGCGAGTGCTTCACATTTGAGGCTCGTTTGGCAGGAGACTGGGGGACCGCCAGTGGCGGCTCCAGCTTCCCTGGTATTTGGCACGAACCTCGTCGAGTTCGCGGCGAGCCACGAACTGGGCGGACAGGTGGAACTGAACTATGCGTCGGCGGGTTGGAGGAGATCGTCGCCCCGTTAGGATCGGTCTCATGACATCGAGGCCGGTGGTATGCCCAAGACGGTGCTTGTCGTTGAGGACGAGTTCCTGATCGCGATGGATCTTAAGCTTCTGCTTGAGGGTCGCGGCCGGCGGGTGCTCGGGCCAGCCGCCACCGTGAAGGAGGCGCTCCGGCTTCTGGACGGCGAGCTTCCTGCCGTCGCTCTTCTTGACGTGAGAGTGAAAGACGGTGCGGTGACGCTGGTGCCGGAGGCACTTCGCGCGCGGAACGTCCCTTTTGTCGTGGCGCGCGCCTATAGCAGACCGGAGCTCATCGGCGGGGACGCCTTGGTGGGGGCGCCCAATGTCGGCAAGCCGACCGAGGAGCGCCGTTTGTTCATAGTCCTGGATCAGTGCATTTCATCGTGACCCGCTTTTTGCTTGGCTTCTTCGGAGCTTGCGCTGGCCGAAAGGTTACTCGCCTCGGGGCCGTGGTCACTATTGTCGGCCGATCGTCGGAACGGCTCGCCCGCGCTCGTGAAAACCTCGGCACCGCGCCGGTCCTGCGGACGGTCTCGGCAGATGCGACGCGCGAGGGAATGGAAACGCTCACGATATTACTTGTCGAGGATGAGGGCTTGCTCCTGCTCGATTTCGAACATGCGCTCGCCGAGGCAGGATCCAGCGGCCTCCATCCAAGGCATCATCACCGACATCCGGTTTGGCGAACCTCCAGACGGTTGGGATGTTGCGCGTGTCGCCCGCGAGATCGATTCCGAAATGCCAATCGTCTATGTGAGTGGAGACAGTGCCCCCGATTGGGCGTCAAAGGGAGTCCCCAATAGCCTGATACTCGCCAAACCTTTCGCAATGGCGCAGTTGGTGACGGCAATCTCTCAACTGCTTAGCGCCCGGAAAATGGTCTCGAAAGGGTGCCACCTGACGAGCCGTCGGGCTCAGTCGTCTAAACGCCAACAAGCGACGCCGGAAAAGGCATTGCCGCCTGGTGCCTAGCATGGTCAGTCTCCCACGACTGAGTTGAAGAACAGCTGAGGATCGCATGCAGAAGGACCTGATAGGTTCGGTGAGCTATTGGGGCGGTTGCTCGCCTGGTCGCGATAGGATGGGAGATCTGGTGCGTTCGCGGGAACGGGGTGCGCTCGCAGATCGGCAATCAGTGATTTCATCTCATCGATCTCGCGCAGCTGAGCCTCGATAATCTCGTCGGCCAGCTTTCGCACCCGAGGATCTCTGATATGGGCACGCTCGCTGGTCATGATCGCGATCGAGTGATGCGGAATCATCGCCTTCATATAGCTGATATCGTAGACGGTTGCTTGGCTGCGCACGAGCGAGAGCGACGCCGCGAAGACGATTGCACTTGCGACAATGATGGCGGCGTTGACCACCCTGTTCTTGTACATGGACCACATGAAGCCCATCATGATTACGGCCATGACCGCGCCCATCAAGAGCGCCATCCAGACCCGCGTTTGGCTGTAAGCCACGTGGGTGAGGGCATAGGTGTTGAGATACATCAACCCAAACATAACGATCGTTGAGGTGACTATCATTGCGGCGAAGCGGCCGTAGGACATGCTCCTCTCCTTCCGTCATCTTACGAGCATCCAGATCGCCATCGCGATCATCATCAGGTTCTCGGTCAGGGAGATGAAGCCGAGCGGAACATTACTATCACCTCCCACACAGGCGCATTTCAATTCGCGGCGATCGATGTAGACGGCTTTGAACACGGAGACTGCCCCAATCGAACCGATGAAGAGTGCGACTGGAATCGCGAGCCATAGCAGGGCTCCAGCGATCATGAAGACGCCTGCCAACGCTTCCCCGAGTGGATAGAGATAGGCGTAGCGCACCCACCGCTGCGCCAGAAGGTCATATCCCAGGAACATATTGGAGAAGCTCTCGATGTCGCGAAGCTTCAGGATGGCCAGGATGCACATCGAGATGGCAATGATCCATTCGCCGGCGCGCTCCGTAAACACCGCCCCGAACGCAGCCCAACTCGCCGCCAGCGCCATAAGTGCCGCCATGAGGAAAACGGCAATAACGGGCTGGTAGGTAAGCTGCTTCGGATCACGCACTGGCTTTTCGAAGTAGCGTCGAAGATCGTCGTAGCCACCAATACGCTTGCCGCCGATGAACGTCTGCGGCGTTGTCTTTACTCCGTGCTCATCCTTGAAAGCATCGGTTTCTTCGCGAGTCTTCAGCCAGCGATCGTCAACGACCAAGCCTTCACGCTCGAGCAGATCGCGGGATTTCAGGCCAAATGGACAAATATGGTCATCCATGACCATTCGATAAAGCGTGGCTTCGCGCGGATGTGCCGCCATCGAACGCCTCCGTACTCTCCTAGGCTTTGAGCGGCCGAACGGATCGACGAGCTCCTTGCACTTCGCGGTGGAACGGAGGTGTCGGCTGCGCCGACACGATGGGTGGTATGATGGCACCACCCCTCTCCGCCCGCCGAGGCGCTGCCTCACCGCGTTGTTCCGATACGGGTGTCGATGAAATCTCGACTCTTCGTCCGCGCCGAGCCCTGTCCAACATTCGATCGAAGCGGGCAATCTTTGCTTTCTCCCGGTCTTCGAACATTGCGCTGGTTCCGAAACTTGGGACTATGCGAACCTGGGATGACCGCGTTTGTTCCATCATGAGGGTGGAAAGACGCAACGGCGCGCGCGGGACGAAGCGCAGCAAACGCACCGAGATGCCGAACAGGAGCAAATGCCTCTCGTCCGACGCCCACGCGCAAGGCAGTGCGGGGAGGACGGTTCCGTCGGGGGCTGGCCCGCGAAGGCGCATCAGCGGCAAGTATCCTATTGCCGGAGGTCGTTTCTATGACGGGCAGTCGAGGAGCAGTGCCATCACCAGGAGCCTGAACGCGATCCCGGATATGTGCCGGTAACAGAATGCTAACCGCCTGATCGCCGAATCGATCGGCCGCCGCATCTGCAGATCGCCGCGAGCCCGTGGGGCTCTACTATTTATCGATTATTGGCCCGCTGCTCGCGCGCGGCTGCGTTTCGATCTGCTTCCTCGGGACGAGCGATACCGCTCGGCGGCCCGAGCGAAGAGGAGGGTCCGCCAGCCTAAGAAGGAAGCACGCATGTTCGATCCGCGCGAGAAAACCGCCCTTTTCATTGACGGCGCCAACCTCTTCGCTACATCGAAAAGCCTGGGATTCGATGTCGATTACCAAAAGATGCTGCAAGCTTTTCGGAAACGCGAGATTGGCCGCCACCCTGCGCAATCCATTCCGCGCCGCGCCGCGCTGGCTTCGGACAAGGCAGACGTCGACGTTGAGATTTAGTCACGCAAGGAAGTCTTGGAAGGTCACTCGGGTCTCGGATCCTATCCAATTCGGATCACCGCATCGGAGTTTGAACTCGAACTCGGGAATAACCGTAGTACGGCATGGCATAGGGGCCGCGGGGGCCATAGCCGACATCCCGATCGATGATGGTGGCGAGCACGCGCCCCTCGCTGAAGATCAGGTCGCTGACATAGCCGTAGCCGCGATACTGATTATTGTCGCGAATGCGGGCGAGGTCGCCGATCAGTTCGGAGGCGCGCCATGCGCGGGGACCCAGCTCCTGATTGTCGAGTCCGGAGACGACATTCTCGGCCAGTTCAGCCTTGGTCAGCCGGTCGTTGAAGAAACCATATTGATCGACGGTATCTTCGGTCACGGGGATCTGGGCAGTACCGTCCTTGCGGATCGTCACCTTGTTCCAGGGCACACTGACATGCGTATCGCCTATGTCCCAGAATCCGCCCACCTCTGCTATGAGGGAGATGAGCTTGCCGTCCGAACTGACAACCAGATCTTCGACGTCGCCGATGCGATCGCCGGTGGTCCCGTATACGGGCGTATCGAACAGCGCCTCGGCTCTCCAGCCAGTGGTGTGGATCTGGTCCATCCCCCAGCTCTCGAGGGGAATGATGTCGCCGGCCGCGATGCCGAAAGTGGCGTCGGGCGGCTGTCCCGCATCCGCCGACCTGCTGCTGGTTTGCTCCCCACCCTTTACTGTGATGGCTGCAAGGGTGTGCGAATATTCGACCTTGTCAATCGATCCGTTTTCGTCGGCATCGCCAGCGGCCTTAAGTCCGGCATCGAATTCTTGAGGCGTCAGATAACCGTCGTCGGCACCTTGCCAGCCTCCCATCAAATCGGCTGCGTTCACGACCTCATGGAGCTCGTCTTCCGATAGGCGGCCGTTGGAATCTTCATCGGTCTTATCGAAATCCGGTCGCTCCGCCTCGAACCAGTTGCGCCATCCCATCGTGAAGGCGCTCTCGGAATGATCGCTTTATCGATCGGAACGGCGCTGCTGTTCGTGTCCCGGGGGGATTTTGTCGGGTTAAGCGTTGCTCAGTTGTTCTTGATTTGCTCGACTGCAGCCGCAAGCAGTTCATCCATGATGCTGCGAATCTGAGTATCTGATAGGACTACGCCGGCCACATCGAAATCGGTGCGCACCTTGCGGAACACATCATTGTCTCCTACCTCTTCGAAGTCTGCCTGCACCACCTCCTTGGCATAGGTGTCGGCATCCGTGCCCGTTTTGCCGAGCTTTTCGGCGGCCCATAGGCCGAACAATTTGTTGCGCCGGGCCATGGCCTTGAACTTGGTTTCCTCGTCCATCGCGAACTTTTTTTCGAAGCCTTCCTGGCGATCTCTTATGCTCACGGCTTAACCTCCCAGTTCCGGTACGATTTCCGACGTGCCCGATATCCACCGGATCACGGAGCTCGTCGGAACCGAGCATGGCGCGGTTGGACGACACTCGCAAGTCCTGATCGTGTCAGCCGGTGGACGCAAGCTCGTGGCAATCCTTGCGGGGCGACTGCGAAGTGGGCGCGACCCAGAGCACTCAACTCGTCAGACCGAAGAGGACCTTTTCGAAGAACTCACCCAGCTTTCATCCATGGCAAAGGCTGCAGAAATGTAAGGAAGGCCGATGTGACCGTAGCTGACCGACAGCTGCCGGTCCGCGATCTCTTCATCAATGCCAGCGATCTGCTGAAGATAGAGCGTCGAGGCCAACCCCGTTCTATCAGCGCCGGCTTGGCAATGGATGAGTATCGGCTTGGGTGCGGTTTGCAGCAACGCGATCAGCTGCCGCGCCTGCCGCAGCGACACCCGTTTCGAAGCCGACAATCGGAAATCAAAATGAGCGATGCCGTCCCGGTTGGCGGCATCGACCTCCCGCAGATACCAGTCATCGCTGCTCTCGCCCCGGAGATTCACGATGGATTTGATGCCGTATTGCCGTGCATAGCTCGCGACGTCCGCGGCAGAAGGCTGTGCCGATCGGTAGAGCTCCGCCGGCAGCACCTCGTGGAAATTGCCGGTGAGTTGGAGAGCACCCAGATAGGCGCAAAGAATAAGCGCGGTTGCGCCGGCCGAGCCTGCGACTGCCTTCAAGAATCTGTTCATATTCAACCCTGTTGTTGCACACGAAAGTGGGCGAAGTCAGCACACCTGGCTTTCCGCCTGGAGCGCTAGGCGCGTTTTCTGCCGCCGTAACGGCGAGTTCCGGTCGGCCTCTTGTCATCCGTGATTGCCGTCGGATCCATGATGGTCCCTTCGGTTGACGATGCCGAGATCAATCCACAATAAGCAGCCAATAAGGCTTAGGAAGCCAAGCCAGAGCCAAACCGTCTGTCCCGCAAACTCAATGGAAAAGGAGTTCAAAGGGCCGCTCCTTTCACCGCCGAGACTTAATCGCGTGCTATGAAAGGACTGCGGGTGGAGAAGCACCACCGCCTAAGCGGGGGCAAAATGTGCGCTCACGCCCACAATCCTCCAGTCCGACATCGCGATCGCTCTACGACCGCCAGAGGGGCCCGGTCTGGCACCGATAGGATAGGATTTCCGGTAAGCTAGTCAATTCCTCCGATAAGTGTACGGGCGCGTATCGGCGTCAGCTGGTCTTCCTGTTTGCCCCTCGCAGAGGGATTGGAACTTGTCGCGACGACAGCCCGACCAATTCCAGAGCTGTGCCGGGTCAAAATCATCGAACCATCATCACGGGCACAACCTGTGCGTCGATCATCGCTTGAGTAACGCCGCCGAAGACCTTTTCGCGAACACGCGAATGCCCGTGTGCGCCCATGACGATCAGATCGGCCGACGTTTCGACCGCATGCTCGTTGAGGACGTCTTCGACCCGACGTCCGGCACCTCGAAGCCGATCGATCGTCACCGTGATGCCGTGGCGAGCCAGATAGGAAGCGATGTGATCGCCCGATTCTTCGGTTGCCGCCGCGACCGCTCGAGACTCGACCAGGACAACGTTCACGCCGTCGGCACCTCTCATCATCTCCAGCCCTTCTCGTGCGGCCCGCACGGCTTCGACGCTGGAGTTCCACGCCAGAAGAATCTTCCTCGGTTTCAAGTTTGCTGATCGGAGATCGGGCGCAAGGAGGATCGGGCGCGCCGAATGGAAGAGGGCACCTTCTATCATAAGGCGCCGCAGACGTTTATCCGCTCTCAGGCTTGGACCGATTAAAGTGATGTCGGAATATCGAGCACATTCTCCGAGATCGTGTTCTATCCGCATCGAATCTGCGTATCTTCCGAGGACATCGAAAGAAATGCCGGTGTTGTTAAGAGTTTCCCGAGCTCGCTCCGATCGCCTGGCCGAGTTCCTCTACGTGACTGGTCCAGTCGTAACCCATGAAACAGCCGCAAAGTCTCTGATCGGAGGCAGCGTTGCCATTGCCGCGGGGATAACTGTGAGGTGCACATTGTGCGCAGAGCAAAGATGCGCAGCTGCCCGAAGATCACCTTCGAACTGGTTGACACCAACCACAAGGAGAAGGGTTTTGTAGGTCATCATCTGATCTCCCGAAACCGGTGGGTGGAAGACAGTTTGCGCTCACCTAATGACGGGCACAAGAACCTCGCTCGGAATGGAGGCACAGCTCTTTGGACATAACGTTTACCGAGTGCTTGAAGACCGACCGATATTGGCGCTGCCGGCGGCGGTTCAAATGGCTGTACCGCGGGTTCCTTGAATATTTTGGCCCTGGAAGAGTCGTCACGCATCATGTCGCGGACATGAGGAAACAGCGCCGGACGTCACCGCTTTGGGCTGCCGAGCAGGAATTTCCCGCACTACCGATTTCCTCCTGCCGCGGATCCGCAATTCGGAAGTGATGTTGTGCCTGCTCGCCAGGCAACAAAAAAGGCCGGGCAAACCCGACCTTCCTCACATCGCTTCAATTCCAGTGCCAGTACATCCGTGGTCAAAGTCTCAAGCGACTTGCGGCCCCGGGAACATCCTCAGACGCTCGCCAGCAAGGCCGATGGGCAGACATATAGGGGCAGATTGTGTTCGCAACAAGTCCATCATGCTCCTTGCGGCTATGTTCTTACCGCATCAGACCCGCGGCCCGAAGCGCATCGTTTATGACCTTGGCGATCCTGCCGTCCGAAGCGGTCCCAGCGGCGCTCGATCGCGACCTTGCGTAGTGCAATGCCTTCTTTATCGTGGATGACGCCGAATTGGGTTCTTCTCGGCGGACGAGACTGCCGGCTGCCTCAGCCTCCTCTACATCTGCCACAGTGGCCAGACCCCATGAATGGGCGATACGCACAGTCGAGGAAATCCCAGTCTCAAGCATGTGCGGACCGGCTCTCCCGATCGGTACATCGCTGCTCGTCGCCAGAGGAACGCCGTGGGCCATGCCTTTGACGGAGTAGGCCTCGACGACCTGCCTGCCTTTCGCGTCGAGCCAAACTTTGCGGGTATGGCCGTGTATCAACTCGCTCCGAGTTGGCTCCGTGGCGAGGCCGTGAACGCCGGACCATTGCTTGACGATCTGGTCCGCGTTCCCGGGTCGGACCGTCTGGTCATGCGTCCCGTGCCAGATCGAAATCGAAGGCCAGAGCCCCTTGTGGTTCGATGCGCTCTTGAGTACGGACTGAAGCTTGGAGACAGTCGGCGGATTGCGGCCTTGCATTCGCTCGAACGCCTCAGCGACCGTGCCTGCCACACCATAAGGCAGCCCGCTGATGATTGCGCCGCCCGCAAATATGTCGGGATAGGTCGACAGCATGACGTTCGCCATTGCGCCGCCTGCTGACAGGCCTGTGACAAAGATGCGCTTGGGATCGATGCCTTGCGACTGGACGAGATGGCCGATCATCTGCCGGATGGACAACGCCTCTCCCGCATCCCGCCTGATGTCGCCTGGCTCGAACCAGTTGAAGCAGAGGTTGGCATTGTTCGATCGCTGCTGCTCGGGATAGAGCACCGCAAATCCGCGTCGCTCTGCGAGTTGAGACCAGCCGGATCCAGTTGCATAGCCCTCTGCCGTCTGTGTGCAGCCATGCAGCGCAACCACAAGCGGGGCGTCGGGGGCCATGATCGACGGCAGAAACAGCCACGCCTTCAATGTTCCAGGATTTGAGCCGAACCCGGCGATTTCGACCAAGCGGTGATTTTGTAGGGGCTTGTTGAGCAATGCCGTCTCCTGGGCCGCCAATTGGGCCTGAACTGTGTTGATGTGGGGACGATTGCTGCGTCGCACAATGGGAGTCTCAGGTTAATTCGCGTGCACATTTTTCTGAGGCGTTACAGGCGGTGCAAATTCCAATGGAACAGCAGAGCCGCCGACACAACAGGGGCAGGGATGCCATGCGCCCCGCGGATTATCTCACGACGCCATGGTCGCGCCGCAGTTCCCCGCGAAAGATGACCGTACGCCTGAGATCATCTGCCAGTATGACTCACGATCCTGACCTACCGCGATGGCGGCTGCAACATCGCAAGATTACTCCCTGCAGCGTTGCCAAGCGCCTTGGAGAGGCGGTGGTTGCCTCGATCTGGCGTGAGCCAAGGTGGGCGTAGCTCCGCCTAGGAGCTATGCCCCCTCGCATGTAAGGCCAGTCGACCGACGCTCATCTCCGGCTTCTTCAGAGCCAGCCGCGCCTCTTGAAATACGGGAACGGCATAACGGCCGAAAGAATCATCAAGCCGATCGCGAACGGATAGCCGATCTGCCATTGGAGTTCCGGCATCACATCAAAGTTCATGCCGTAATCGGGGCGACGAGCGTCGGCGGGAGAAATGCGACCGCCGCCACGGAGAAGATCTCGATGATCATGTCGGCATCGCCGACGGAGCAGATGGTCCGTACGCATTACTAAGTCAGCAACCGCTCAGACGCTGGCATTCAATTCTGACAGCTCACACACGCTATCGCCGCCCCCCACGCATCCGGTGAACCCCGATTGCGTCAACGACAGTTCCGGCGTGGTGGCCCGGTATTCCTACGGCAGAACTGCCGCGATCGTCTCGGCAAGACGGTCGACATTCTCGATCCGAGGACGGAACATGATGCCGACTTCTGATCGTCTAAGGGAACGACGTCAGGTCACTAGCGCCCAACGGCACCTATGCGGCCACAAGCGGAAATCAACCCAACGTACCTGCGAACCGTTCTGGCCACCGCTCGCGTTGGAAGACCTCGCCTATGAAATCGATAAACACTCGGGTTTTGGTGGGCAGCAAGGTCCGATTCGCATAGTAAATCGAAATTGGACCAGCGTCCGCGTACCATGCAGGTATCAACCGGACGAGTTCCCCGTTCTCCAGGTAGGGCAACGCGTCCGGTTTCGCGATCATGGCGACGCCAAGCCCCAGAACCGCAGCCGATCGCATTGCGGCCGGGTCGTTGACGACGACCCTTTCCTTCAGCGACGCCGACTGCTCTTCACCTGCGACGTTTCGCATCTGCCATTGTCGAATTCGACCTGTCCGCAATGAACGCATGACGATCCCGCCTAGCTCAGTCAGGCCGGATGGGTCGTGAGGCGGAATGCGGTCCTGCATGTAGGACGGTGAGGCGACCGCGATGATGTGGGCCGAGGCAAGGGTTTTTGCGATGATGCCCGGCGTCAACTCGAATCCGCCACCGATCGCCGCGTCGTATCCCTCGGCGATCAAGTCAACCTGCCGATTCTCGAACATCCATTCCGGCCTTATCAGCGGGTATCGGCTCATGAACTCGGGCAATTTGGGGAGAATGTACTCAATCCCAAATGTGGGGCTCATGCTGAGCCTCAGCAGGCCCGCTGGTTCGGCCTGTTCGTTGGATGCCTCGGCAATCGCACCTTGAAGGCTCTCCAGGTGATCACGGACCGAATGGAGGAAGCGCTCGCCCGCCTCCGTAAGTGCCAGACTCCGTGTGCTGCGCTGGAAGAGCCGAAGCTTCAGGTTGGCTTCGAGCGCGGCGACGTTCCTACTGACTGCGGCTGGGGTCAATCCCATCCTACGGGCTGCGGAGGAGAAGCTGCCAAGCTCCGCGCTGCGAACGAAGCATTCCAGATTTGCCAGTGTTTCCATGAGGCATCTTTCAACGATTGCTTGAAATTAATAACAGTCAATTCCGCCTAATCATAGAGGAATAGGAAGGCGATATTCGCTCCATCGAAACCAAGCAATGGAGTGAACGCAATGACCAACACCTCTTTGGAACTGTCCGGCAAGACCGCTCTCGTCACGGGCGGTTCGCGCTCTATTGGCGCGGCCATCGCAAAGCGCCTCGCGGCAGATGGAGCCGCAGTGGCCATCACCTACAGCGCATCGCCGGAAAAGGCAGCCGCGGTCGTGACGGAAATCGAAAATGCAGGCGGTCGTGCCATCGCCATTCATGCCGACTCCGGGAACCCTGTATCCGTACGGGCCGCGGTGGCCAAGACGGAGGAAGCGTTCGGCTCCCTTGACATCCTCGTCAACAATGCCGGCATCGCGCTCGGCGGTCCGATCGAGGAGATCAAGTTCGAGGACTATGAACGTATGATTGCGGTCAACGTGACGGGTGTTTTCGTCGGAACCCAGGAAGCCGCCCGTCGCATGAAATCCGGCGGACGGATCATCCATATCGGCTCTTCGATGGTCCGTTATGCGGCCTTCCCGACAGCCTCTCTCTACACGCTGACCAAGGGAGCCGTTGCCGGCTTCAATCGCAGCCTGGTCCGTGATCTCGGTCCCAAGGGGATCACCGTGAACACCGTGCATCCCGGCCCGACCGACACCGACATGAACCCCGATGGAGGTCCGGTCTCGAAGATCGTCGGCCCCGGCATGGCGATCGGACGCTACGGGAAGGACTACGAGGTCGCCAGTGTCGTGGCCTATCTCGCCAGCCCCGAGGCCGCTTTCGTAACCGGCGCTGACATCGTCGCCGACGGCGGCTTCACCGCCTGATCAGCAAGCCAACCTGGAGACTACCAATGTCTATAGGCATCATTGGAGCCGGGGAGATCGGCTCCGCGTTCGCCCGCGCGCTTGCTCGGTATCGCTGCAACGATCGCGAACCGCCGTGGTCCAGACACGCTTCATGACCTCGCACGTGAACTGACGCCACACATCACGGCAGGCACCATCGAGGAAGCGGCCAAGGCCGATCTCGTCCTGGTCGCCGTCCCGTGGTCGAAGTTGCCAAAGGCATTGGCTGGTCTTCCGGATTGGGCCGGGCGCATCGTGATCGACGCCAAAAACCCCATCGAGCGTCCTCTCTTCCAGCCAGCGGAACTCAATGGTCGACTGTCGACCGAAGTGTTCACAGACCTGGTGCCGGGCGCTCGTGTCGTAAAGGCGTTCAACCATCTCCCTCCGCATCTGCTCTCTGGTGATCCGCGCACTGAGGGTGGAAGCCGGGTCCTTTTCTACTCGGGAGACGAGGCGAGGTCGAAGGCCGAAGTTGGTGCACTGATCGCCAAGCTGGGCTTCGCGGGGATCGATCTCGGTCTGGTCTCGGTCGGTGGAAAGCTCGTGCAGTTTCCAGGCGGTCCGCTCCCCGCACTCAACCTCGTGAAATTTGAATGACGAGGAGATTTGCCGGGAGCGAGAACGCTTGCTTCTGGCTTTCCCTTGCATCCACAAAGTCGCCTATTTAGACCGCTTTGGGCCGGGAGCGGAAGCTGGCTTTGACCGAGCTAGAGGCGCCGCGAAAAGGTGAGGACGGTGAGGCCATGCGGGCCGACATTTTCTTCCAGGCGACGCCAGCCGAATGCCTCATAGAATGAGCGCTTTTCCGGCAAGGCGCATAGATAGGCAACATCATGGCCTAGGTCGAACGTCGCTTCTACTGCACGGCGGACAAGGGCCCTGCCAATACCCCGACGCCGGTAGTCGGCATCGACCCATACGGCCGCCACCCATGGAGCGTATTGCGGACGCTCCTCCAGGTCGCAGGAGATGATCAGGGCCGATCCGAGATAGGTCGCGCCCTCGTGCGCAACGAGCCCGAAAGGCAGGGGTCCTTCGTCCAGCATTTCCTGCATGTGGTCGGCTACATGCTCGAGCGGATGGCCGGCGCCTTGCCACCAAGTCCGCCAGACACGATCTGCAATCGTAGGGCAGAAGCCCGGCTGATCACGCAAGTCCGAGATTGCGTAGGGGCGCGACTGTGATCGTGGCATGCGTCCTCATGAGCTTCGGTTGCTGGAATGGGCCCAGCGCGGATAAAATTGTGAGTTGCAGCGTACTTCATGGCTGGTGTACTTCAACGGGTAGTGATCGTAAAGCGCTGCAATTTCTCGTGGCCCCCGATGAGAAGCGTCCGCGATGCTGGGTTTAAAGCGCAACGTCAACTGCTGGTCGATTATGACTCCGCTTGGAGAACGAGTTCGCTGCCAGAGGCGAGCATCGGGAATTCCAACAGTCGCGGGCGAATGGAGGTCAAGTGAAGGTCTTCTTTGATGTCGATGGCGTGCTGATTGATGGCTGGCATGCCGATATTGCCCGTCGCAAGCCGTGGGATGAAACAATCGAGGTCGACCTGGGCGTCGACCGTGACGCTTTCCAGATCTTGTTCTTTGGCACGCCCGGCAATCGATCCGCTTCGCCGATGTTTGAATGCGTCACCGGACGCCGTGACCTGAAGCAGGCCTTGGCGGCCATTCTTCCCGATGTCGGTTACAAGGGGGTGTCGACGACTTTGTGCGTTACTGGTTCGAGAAGGACTCCAGGCTCGATCCCGATGTATTCGGAATAGCTCGGGAGCTCCGTGAGCGCGGCAGAGCCCAAATCTTCGTTGCGACCGGCCAAGAGCACTATAGAGCGGCGTACCTGTGGGACGAACTGGGTTTCTCCAGCCATTTCGATCGGCTATTCTATAGCGCCGAAATCGGCGTTCCAAAGAAGGACTTGCGCTTCTTTGGTGCAACCGAGAATACGATGAAGATCGCCGCTCTTGCATCGGCTGGCATTCTGATGGCTGCTGCATCCGACGCCGAAGCGTCGAATGGCATCGACATTGAGCGGTGATGCGAGAATGATCCTGCCGTCGCGCTGGCCTACATCGAAGGAGTTATCGATGCGTATGCGACGGTAGGTCCTCCGATTGACTATTGCCTATCAGAAGCCGCGACATACGGGGACGTTCGCGACGTCGTCTGCAAATGGGTCAGTAACTATCCAGAGGAGAGACACAGGGCAGGCGCTTTGCTCGTGCCTGTGGCGTTGCGCGAGGCTTGGCCCTGCAAGGGCTAGTTGATCGGCAAGCACAGGATCAGGCGAAAAGGAAATCGCCGCTCGAAACGTTCGCAGCGCCGTTCGGACTCCTTCCCCACCCATGTTGCCGCTGGGAACCGATCATGTCCGGGCTCTCCTCTGCGCATGTCTCGGTGGTTTCGTGCAAGACGCCTCGCGGGATATGTTGCGTCGCTCGGTCATGGTGAGGTGCGGCCATCCACTGGCATGCCGGACACGTAATGCGCCTGCACCCAGGGCGACCCATCTCCGTCGGCCATACGATGGTGCCAGGCCAGCTACGTCTCGCTGCAGTTTTCGACGTCGCCCGTTCCGGCAAGCGGGACGCGACAAGGCAATAGCGGCGTCAGAACCCAGGAGTTCAACCCTTCTCCTCGCTTGCTTCCGGGTGGGTTCCATCCGATACGGAGCCTGGATGAGGATCGCTGACGACCTTGTCGTCTTTGCCGTCTGTGTTTTCGATGGGCCTTTTAGGCGGCGATCGCCGCTTGCTTGTCTTCGATTCCGGTTTGGTCCGTTTCAAAGGCACCTCCTCTGGCATCAACGTCACTCCGCTGCAGTTGTCCAATAAATTAGGCTCGAAAACGTTCCGCCAAGAGGCGCCGGTATCTTCGAAGGTCGTTGTCGCTTGACCGCCGACATTGGGAATGCGGCATCAGCTGCAACTGCGAGGAATGCCTTCGCCTGTATGGTGGCCGCAAGGCCCCACGCGTGTGAGGTAGGCGATGATGGATTTGTGAAGCTGCCCCGCCTCTGAAGCTGCGGGAGCGGAGTCGGCTCGGTGACGAGAGCATGGCCCAGTTGCCGGAGGAGAGCGGCAACTATCGCGTGCTTCTCAAGACAAGTCAGCGCTCGCGCGTGCGCATCTTCGCCGAACACAGCCGGTTCGACATGAAAAATCATCTAAAGCTTGGGGATATCGCTGGTCGGATGGCGACGGACGCCCGAAATCGTGGTGGATTGAAATCGACGAGGAGCAGCGTGCCGCGGAGCTCGCTTCCTCAAATCGGAGATCAATGGGAAGAGGCGACCCACCCCTAAAAAGGCTGACGGCGTTTCATCGATACAAGGCCTGATCGGCATGGCATTGACGAGCATGCCACGGCAAGCAGTTTGCGTAGGCTCGTTACCGCGATGGCGGTGCAGTCTCGAAAGGCGTGAGGAAGGGACAGCGGCAGCAGGATCACCGTCCGGCGTGCTCAAGGTTGGATCACTATGAAATCACCATGGAAATTCATTGCCCAACTGACGTCGCGTCGAGCGTCGGCAAAAGCGCAGGACAGTTCGACTGGCAATGACACCGATCCCAAGGTCCTCGAGAGCGAAGTGGAACATGTGTCCGCACTTCTACCCAGTTCGAATCTAGTTGATCAAGATTCGAGTGCATCCGATGAGGCGAAAGGTGGTGACAGTGTTGCGCAGATAATAAGACCGCCGATCGATGATGCACAAGCTCACGCACCGGCGCGTCGTGAAGCTGACAATACGGTTGGCGAAGAGCCTTCGTTGGTACGAAAATACGCGGTAAGCACAAAGTCGCAAACGAAAGCACGGATTAAACGACGAGAACGTGGGGAGAAAGCCAATGCGCAGGTGGCTGCACAGACCCCTGTCACCGCACCGGATCGTCGAAGCATGCAACTCCCGTCTTCACGGGATCTGTTCTTTGATGAAGTGGCAACACTCGATGCAGAAATCAAAATGCTGAGGAGTCAGCTCGCTCAAAAGCTTCGTCTGCAGAACGTTCAGCTCAAGAAGATGCTCGAGCGCTTCGATGTTTCGTGAGCGTAACGACGCTCCGAGTCACGTCATTGAGACGACAGCTCGTAGCCTTTACTCGCCGTTGATCGACACACTGCAGGCATGAGCCCAATATCAACCATCCGTAAAGCAGAACTCTTTTGCTTGAGTTGACTCTGTGGTGCTCTCAGCAGAAAACAGGCAATGACCACAGGAGGAAATTGTTGATGGCTGACGAAAGTAACACGGGACAGATTGCTGCAACTGAAGCGGCGAACGCAGAAGTGAAAGCACCGACGACCAAGAAGCAGAGGTCGGCACGGCGTCCAAAGACGGCTGCCGAACCAGTGCAAGCTTCATCCAAGGCGTTGGCCGCGAGACCCAGGAGGTATAGCGAACAGGAGAAGAGCGAGAAGCTCAAGCTGATTGAGACGCAAGTCCAAGGCAACAGTACCCTCAAAGACGCTATCAAGAGCGCCGGCATATCGGAGCAAACCTACTATCATTGGAAAGGCGCTGCGAAGGCCGTCAAGCAAAACGACACTAAGGGTATTAAGGGCACCAGGCCCGTGCCGGCCGGCGATGAGTTGGCAGACCTTGTCCAACTCGAAGAGGAAAACCAAAGGCTCCGCAAGCTACTGGCGGAGAAGCTGCGGGCGGAAAACGCCGAACTGCGCAAAAGACTTGAGTTGGATTGACTTAAAATTACAGGCGTTGGTTCTTCAGCGGCCATCCGGTCCTGCGGTACGCCGGAAATAATTTCTCGATAGACCGGGCATGGCCGCAAATGGCCCCCTTGGACGGCTAGTGGCACGCACGTAAGCTGCGAAGTTGGCGACGCGAAGGACGCGGCGCCCGCTTCGGGTGCCGGGCAGTTGAAGTGTGCCGGGAGGAGCTGTATTTGTCCGCCAACAGTAGCGCCGATCGGCGTTGTTCTTTTTAAGGCACTCAGGGATCGAGAGAGTATATGAAAACGCCACAGCGGAGTTTCGTTGTCGAATTCAAATCGGGGCGGCGACAGTCAAAAACTCGGACGAATTCCATCTGGGGGGACACTGACCTTAAGGCAGTGGCCCGCGAAGTAGAAGACAAGGTGCCGCATCTTTTCAAGTCAGATGAAGCACCGGAAACTCCTGAAGCAGATGACGCGGCTCCAACTGCTCCCGTGACTGGAAATTTCGCGAACGAACCCGCAGGCGATGACATTTCTGACCAAGCAGCGCCAGGGTCGGCCGACGGTACGGAAATTGAATTCGCGAAGCAGCATGAGTCCGATTGCCCGGCTACCGAAGCTGTTGCGCAAGTGCAGGACAGCCAGCAGACATCGCAGCCGACAACAACATCAAAACGCACACCTCGAAAGCGCGTCGGCCGGCGCCCTACCCACGCGACTACGCATAGCTCAATGGCGGCACTCGAGGATTCCAAGACTGCCGCGGATCCGATCTCGTTCGACGAAGTGGCCGCCCTTGATGCTGAAAACAAGCGGCTTAAGCGGCTGTTGGCCGAACAACTTCAGAGACAGAACCTGCAGCTCAAGAAAATGCTTGAGCGGTTCGAGGTCACCTGAAGACACCATGGCATGGTTGCGAAGGGGTTGGGGGCTTAGATGCCGGTAGCTCCGGCTCAAGCTTAGCAAAACCAGGCGTTGGTGAGCGGCGCCACACAGGCTATTTCAACTGGAGCTTCTAGGATGTAGTCCGGAAGGCCGGGTCTGTCAGGCCGCTGCCTCCCATCCGTCCCGGATGTGACGGTATCCATCCCGGTAGACCTCTTCGGGGGTCTCGGAGAAATCGCGCCAGACCTTGGTTGCGGCCGCGAGGTCTTTCAATGCGCGGCCGAAGGCCTCGATTGTCAGCCAGCCGTCATAGCCGCTCGCACGGATTTCCTTGAAGGTCTCCGGCCATGGAATGTTGCCACGGCCCGGCACCCCGCGGTCGTTCTCCGAGATGTGGACATGAACAATGCGGTCCGCATTGCGGGTGAAGGCCCCTACGGGGTCGGCTTCTTCGATATTGCTGTGGAAGGTGTCGTACATGGCCCGAATATTCGGATGCCCGATCGCATCAATATGGGCAGCAAGGTCGTCCATTGTGTTGACGAGATAACACTCGAAGCGGTTCAGCGCCTCAAGCGCAACGGTGACACCGCGCTGAGCGGCATGATCGCCGATCGTGCGCTGCGAGGAGATGGACCGCCTCAGTTCTGCGGCGGTGGGCCCGGTACCGGAGAACTGGCCGAGCGTAGAATGCAGTGGACCGCTTAACGTGTGCGCGCCGAGGGCGGCCGCGCAGTCGATAGCCCATTGCATGTAAGCGATGCCGCGCTTGCGTGTCGCATTGTCAGGCGAAATCAGGTTCATGGAAGGGTCGCTCATGGCAGACACTGCGGTGCGCTCCAGACCTATGCGATCGAGCAATGCGCCGAGGCGGCGGTACTCGTCCGGAGCGCCCTCGAAGATCGGTATCTCTACCCCGTCGAAGCCGGTCGCCCTGATGTCCCGGAGTAGCCTTTCATGTTTCCGGCCGACGCTCGTCGTCCACAGAAACATGCACATACCGATCTTCATGGTTCCATCCTCCCGTTTCTCACTGCCGCGGTAACGCCGCCCACGCCGATCGCAATCTGGTAATACCAAAAGCGGCGATCCGGTCAAGTTAGCAACGTCAATGATTTCGGACAGAAGCGCTACGATACGCCGCGCACTTGTATGAAAGCCCAGAAATGTGAGGTTACGCAAGCGGCTTGCCGGCAGAGGTAATTTGGGATAGATCTTCTACGAAGCATAATTGGCCAAACCAGAATAGGCTCGGTCGGGGTGGAGGAGATGCCCCGGCACCCTCGAGTGCCGCGGCAGTAACGATGGTTTTGGGAGGAGTTTATGCACCTTTCGACGCACAACTGGATGCGGGCGGAGCCTCTCGCCGTCACGCTGAAACGCATCAAGAAGTACGGCTACGAGAGCATCGAGATTTCAGGCGAGCCGGCCCAGTATGACATCAAGGACACGCGCGCACTGCTCAAAGAACACGGCATTCGCTGCTGGGGCGCGGTGACGCTAACGCTCGGCGAGCGCAACCTCGCAGCCAAGGATGAGGGCCAGCGAGCAAAGTCGGTGGATTACGTGAAGAGTGTTATAACGATGGTGAGTGAGCTCGAAGGCGAGATCGTCACCCTTGTACCTGCGACCGTGGGCAAGGTTGTTCCGGATGGCACCGAGGAGGAAGAATGGCAGTGGGTCGTGGATGCGACGAAGGAGTGCTTCGCCCACGCCCGGGGAAAGGGCATCCGGCTGGCGATTGAACCGCTCAACCGGTTCGAGACTTATCTCTTCAACCGCGCTGCCCAAGCGCTCGCGCTAGCCGACGCAGTTGATCCCGATTGCGGCGTTTGCCTCGATGCTTTTCACCTCAACATCGAGGAGGAGGACATATACGACGCGATCAGGCTTGCCGGAAACCGGCTTTTCGATTTCCATGTGGCGGACAACAACCGCTTTGCGGCGGGCCTCGGTCATCTCGACTGGCCGAAGATCGTCGCCACTTTGAAAGAGATCGGATACGACGGCGCGCTCACCAATGAGTTCGTGGCTCCGGTAGACCGCACGCCAGCGGCGAAATACCGCGATATGGTCGAGCGCAATCCGGTCGATATCCCCCCGGAGCAGCTCAAATTCATTCAGGACCACGGATCGAGCTTGCTGACCGAGAAGTTCTACGATGACCAGATGCGGATCACCGCAGAGACCATCCTGCCGCTGATCAAGTGAGGGAGGGGTCCCGAGTATGCCCTGCGGCCGGCGTGCTGCGGGGTTGGGAGGCGAAATGCGTATCAAGACCGTCCAAGCCTGGTGGGTTCGCATACCTATCGAAGCCAATCGGCAGCATCGCAGCGATTTTGGTCGCCTGACAACCTTCGACGCGGCGATCCTGCGCATAGAAACAGATGACGGAATCGTGGGGTGGGGCGAGGGCAAGAATGCTGCGGGCAGCGCGGGTACTTACGGCACCCTCGTGCACATGCTCAACTATGAGGTGGGTCCGAGGCTCGTCGGTCGCGACGCCGCCGATATCTCCGCCATCTGGGAGATGCTCTACAATGGCGTGCGCCACGAGACGGCGGCCGTGTCAGGTCATGCTATGCCGGAGCTCTCACGCCGGGGCCTCTCGGTTGCCGCGATCAGTGCCGTCGACATCGCATTGTGGGACATCCTTGGCAAATCGCTGGGCGTGCCGGTATGGAAGCTGCTCGGCGGACGTAAAGCGGATCGGCTGCCTGCATATGCTTCCGGCGGGTGGGAAAGTGCCGAAAAGATCGGCGCCCAACTGGAGTCCTACCTTGCCAGTGGCGGTTTCAAGGCGGTCAAGATGAGGGTCGGCGCGATGGACCGCGCACCGCATGTCTCGGCGGCCCGCGTGCGTGCTGCCCGCAAGACGCTTGGCTTCTCGGTGGATATCATGGTCGATGCGCATGGCACCTATACGGTTGCCGACGCGAAACGTTTCATCCAGCTTGTCCGGGATTGCGATCTTGCCTGGTTCGAGGAGCCGGTGATCGCAGACGATAAGGCCGGCATGGCGGAAGTGCGCGCCGCTGGAAACGTGCCGATCGCAGCCGGCGAGAGCGAGGCCACTCGCTTCGCTTTCCGCGACCTTGCGGTGCTGCGATCAGCCGATATTTTCCAGCCCGATCCGGCGTTCTGCGGTGGCATTACGGAGGCCATGCGCATCGGCGCGATCGCCAGTGCCTTCAACCTCCGTCTTGCCCCGCACTTGTGGGCCGGTGCTCCGTGCTTCTTCGCTGGTCTGCACATCTGCGCGGCCTCCCCGGCAAGCTTCGTCATCGAATACTCGGTCGGCGCAAATCCGATGATCCACGACCTCGTCGAGGAGACTGTCGCCGTGAGAGACGGGATGCTAGAGATTCCCGATAAACCCGGCTTGGGGTTTACGATAAAGGAGCGCGTCCTGGAGACTTATGCGCAAAGACTGTGATCATGAAAGAAAACAATCTGCTTTCGGACTTGGCGGCCCATCTATTTTCAACTTCGAGCGGCAGTGGGCGAACACCCTCGGAGCGGGAGCTCGCCGAGCACTTCGCCGTCAGCCGGGGGCAGCTTCGGGAGGCTCTGGCAATCCTGGAAGCCATGCGCATTGTGGAGCGTCGGCCAAAGTCGGGTATCTATCTGACGACGACGGAGGCGAGTGTCGAGGCCATAGCACTCTTCGCGCGCGCTGGCGTGCCACTGGACCCGATCGTGATCTACGAGACGGTGGAACTCCGCAAGATCCACGAAATCAAGGCTGCGGAGCTCGCCTGCGCGCGGGCGACGGAGGAGAACTACGAACGGCTGCGCGAAATTCTCGCCGCTTCCGAGGCGAAGATCGCTGCAGGCGAGGGCCTCGCGCGCGAAGACAGGGACTTTCATCTGGAGATCGTGCGGGCGACGAAGAACAGCGTGTTCCACCGGATCTGCAGCGTCTATTACACGATGGGCGAACAGCGATTGCCTATCTACTTCGCTGATATCGCTCGCAGCCGCCGCTCGCATGAAGAACATATCCGTATCTACGAGGCGCTGCTCGAGCGCGATGGCAATCTCGCCCAAGCTTTGATGAACGCGCATCTTCAGGGCGCGGAAAGTTATTGGAAGGGCCTCATCGGCGGGCCTGCGACAGCCGCGGAGTAGTCCCCGGTCGGCAATGAGGAGGACGATGAGTTTCATTTTCTCGACCCATCGCCTGCACCCCGACGCCGAAGCTATGCTGAAGGCGGCGGGTGATCTCCGCGTCGCGTCCGCCCCCGATCCAGAGACGTTGCTTCGTGAAGGTGAGGGCGCGGAGATTGTCATCGTGCGCGCGCCGATACCGCCGGCCTTCTTCGGAAATGTACCGGCCCTGCGCGCCGTAGTCCGGCACGGTGCGGGGCTCGACATGATTCCCTATGACGCGGCCACGGCCGCCGGTGTGCTTATCGCCAACGTGCCGGCCGTCAACGCACCGACCGTTGCGGAGCACGTCTTCATGGTGACGCTTGCGTTGCTGCGCCAGTTCCGTCCTATGGACCGCGATTTAAGAAACATGGGTTGGAGTGCTGGGCGAGCCCACTGCGACCGAGCACTTGATCTCGCTGGCCGCATCATGGGCGTCATCGGTATGGGCAATGTGGGAAAGGCGGTCTTCCGGATCGCGAAGTACGGGTTCCAGCTGGAGGTCGTTGCGAACAGCCGCTCGCCGGAAAGCCTGCCGAACGGTGTCAGGTTTCTCTCAGTCGACGATCTGGTTTCGACGGTTGATATTGTCGTTCTCTGTTGCCCGCTCACGCCCGAGACGACCGGGCTTCTAAGCCGCGAGCGAATTGCGCGCATGAAGCCGGGCGCGATCCTCGTCAACGTGTCGCGCGGTCCGGTCGTGGATGATGGTGCGTTGATCGAGGCGCTCGAGATGGGGCGTATCGGCGGCGCTGCCCTTGACGTGTTCTCTACACAGCCTCTCCCGTCCGAGCATCCCTACTTCCGGCTGGACAATGTGATCGTGACGCCTCATCTCGCCGGCATCACCGACCAAAGCATGATGCGCATGGGAATAGGAGCTGCGGCCGAAGCTATCCGCGTCATGGAAGGGGGATTGCCCGTTAATCTCCGCAACCCTGAGGTCGTGGAACAATACAGGCGGCGGTTCCCTGCGTAGGGCTTCGCCCATTCCGATGGACGCGTCCTGGTGGTTATGTGAATGACGGGCAGACGGGCGGGAAGTCACGTCCAGGATGGACTCGGTTTTTTGTCGTCAATGACGCCTCGGCCAGGATGGCGCAGGCTCATCCCGCTTCCGCCGTCGAAGAGCACGACCTTTTCCGCATTCCAGGAGAAGCGAACAGACTCCTCGATCTCGAGGTCGGTCTGAGCTGGCACCGTCGCTTGCAAGAAGTGGTTGCCTGTACGAAGCGTGATGATCTTTTCGACGCCATGGTTCTCGACGTCGTGCACGCGGGCCTCGCCGGGTGCGCCGCTTTCGAGAAAAAGATCCTCAGGGCGGATGCCGAAGGTCAGGGGCCGTCCGTCGAGCGCAGCGCCTAGCGCGGCGTCAAAAGGCAAGCGGTAGCCTTCGTCCGCGATAGCCTCGCTGGCCGCGAGCTTGCCGGAGATCAGGTTCATCGGCGGCGATCCGACTGCACGTGCAACGAACGTGTTGACTGGATTGCGATAGATTTCCTGTGGGGTGCCTGTCTGAACGAGCTGGCCGTTGTTGAGTACGCCGATCTTGTCGCCCATCGACATGGCTTCGATCTGATCGTGGGTGACGAAGAGAAAGGTCGCGCCGAGATTCATCTGAAGATTCTTGAGTTCAGTGCGCAGCGCCTCGCGCAGTTTGGCGTCGAGGGCGGAAAGGGGCTCGTCCATCAGAAAGACGCGCGGTTTGCGCACGATGGCTCGGCCGATCGATACGCGCTGCATCTCGCCACCCGATAGGCGGTCCGTCTTTCGGTCGAGCAGATCCTCAATTCGGAGCGTCCTCGCGACACGGGCGACACGCTCCTTGATTTCGACCGGTTCGACACGCCGGATGCGAGATTTCAGCGGAAATTCGAGATTCTCGCGGACGGTATAGCGCGGATAGAGCGAATACTGCTGCAGCACAAGCGCCACGTCGCGCTCGGCGGCGCCCCAGTCGGCGACGTCCTCACCGTCGATGAAGATCTGTCCGCCCGTCGGCTTTTCGAGCCCGGCAATCAGCCTGAGGGTCGTCGTCTTGCCGGCGCCCGTCTCGCCGAGCAGCACGAAAAACTCTCCGTCGGCAATTTCGAAACTGAGATCCCTCAGGGCGGTGTGGGTACCGAAGGTCTTGGTGATGCCTTTGAGTTCGATATGCGCCATCAGAGCCTGATCCCGAAAGATGTGCCAGTCGAGCTGTCGAAGAAATGCGCCTGAGCCGGATCTATTCGAGCCCAGATGGCCTCGCCGGGTCGGGGTACGAAACCACTTTTGGTCCGCGCGCGCAGCATCTGATCGCCAACCCGCAGGTCTATGATGTCATGCGAGCCGAGCGGTTCGATGATATGTGCCTCGACGGGCACGAAGCCCTCACGTGCTTCCCTCGACACGAGAACCCCTTCAGGTCGTACGCCGAGGGTGAGATTTCCGTTTCGAGCCCCAGCGACGGCGAGCTGGGCCGTGAGACTCGACGGAAAATCGAAGTACGTTGGAGTACCTTCCACCACGAGGCGCGCATGCCCCGCGTCCTCGGAAACCGTCACGTCAGACATGTTCATTACCGGACTCCCGACAAACTGCGCGACGAACATGTTGGCAGGACGAGCGTAGACCTCATGAGGGCTGCCGACTTGCTGCAGCACACCTTCGTGCATAACGACAATGCGGTCGGCGAGGGACATCGCCTCGACCTGGTCGTGGGTGACGTAGATGGTTGTCGAGCCCTGTTTGATGTGAAGTCGCTTGATTTCAGCGCGCATCTCTTCGCGGAGCTTCGCGTCAAGCGCGCCGATCGGCTCATCCATAAGCATTGCCTTGGGACGCCGGACGAGTGCCCGACCGATCGCCACGCGCTGCATGTCGCCGCCGGAAAGAGCGGAGGGCTTTTTGGTGAGCAGATGGGTGATCTGGAGCGTTTTTGCAACCGCCTGAACCTCGCGCTCGATATCCGTAGGGTTGCTGCGCGTGGCGCGGAGCGGGAAGGCGATGTTCTCGAAGACCGTCATGTGCGGGTAGAGCGAGAAGGACTGGAACACAAAGGCGATGTCTCGGTGCGACGCCTTTATGTGCTGCACCGGCTGACCGTCTATGAGGATGTCGCCTTCATCGATCGTTTCGAGCCCGGCAATCGCGCGTAGAGTGGTCGTCTTGCCGCAGCCGGACTGGCCAAGCAGAACAATGAACTCGTTGTCGGCGATGGTGAGATTGAGGTCCTTGATGACCTGAACGGCACCAAAGTGCTTCTCAATCCCACGTAATTCAATCTGCGTCATGGCCTGCTCTCGTCAGCTTTCTGTTCCGGCGGGACCTTCGACGTGATCATGAAGGCGATCAGCCCAACTAACGTCATTGTCAGTCCATAGCGATGAAGGAACAGGTTCCACGGCTGGCACAGCGCGATGATCCCGAATATCATCAGGAGCTGCGCGCCTGGCGCCAGATACTTCTGATTTATGGCACGAAACGTCATTTGCGGATCGCTCCGAAGCTCATGCCGCGCAGGAGATGGTTCCTGAGCAGGAAGGTGAAGATTGCGACCGGTAGCAGGAACAGGAAGGTACCTGCGGCGATGACGGTCCAATCCGGAAGGCCAGAGCCGACCTGGCTTGGGATGAAGGGCGGTGCCGTTTGCGCGCGCCGGTTCGTCATGATCAGCGCCAAAGCATATTCATTCCACGCTGTGATGAAGCAAAAGACGGCGGTCGCGGCAATCCCTGTGGCGGCCTCTGGCAGCACAATCTTGAAGAAGGCTTCCAAGCGCGTGTAGCCGTCGACGAGCGCCGCTTCCTCGTATTCCTTCGGAATCTCGTCGATGAAGCCCTTCATCAGCCAGACCGAGAAGGACAGATTGAAGGCGGTGTAGAGGATGATAAGACCCCAGTGAGTGTCGTTCAGCCCGACAGCCCGGTACATCAGGAACATGGGGATCGCCACGACCACGGGCGGCAGCATGCGTGTCGATAAAATGAAGAACAACAGGTCCGCTTCGCCCTTCACTTTGAAACGCGAGAAGCCGTAGGCCGTGAAGGTGCCCATTCCGACGGCGAGCACCGTAGAGGTGATCGCCACGATGAGCGAATTCATGAAGCGGTTGGGGTAGCCGGATAACTGCACCTCACCGCGTCCCGAACGCACGACCTTTTCCCCCCCGTCGAAGACCAGCCGTTCCCACCAGGGAGCGGCAGCATAGTCTTCGGGCTCCGGTGCTGACCGCAATTGAGAGCGCTTGGTGAAGAGCTTGACGAACGGCGAGATCTCTGGCTCGAAGATGACCGTCGGAGGGATGGTAGTCGCGAGGTTGCGCGGTTTGAAGGCCGTAGACGTAATCCAATAGATCGGTGCGAGGAACAGCAGCGTGATTACGAGCACGGCGGCGATCGCTACCCGGTTCAGCGCGCGCTCGGAGCGAGTTTGGACAGCCGCCATCTCAGCGCTCCTTCACCCTGTTGAGATATTTGACGTAAATGTTGGTGATCGCGAGCACCATGATCAGCACGATGTAGGCGAGTGCGCAGGACCGCCCGGTCTGCCATTCCTGAAACGCCATCTTGTAGAGGCGGATCGAGATCACCTCCGTGGTCGGTTGGCTGGTGAGAATATAGGCGAGATCGAAAGTCTTGAAAGCCTCCATCGTGCGAAAGATGATTGCGATCATGAGTATCGGCGCAACGAGCGGCAGAGTGATACGGAAGAACGTGTAGAACGGTCCCGCTCGGTCAATGGCAGCCGCCTCGTAAAGGTGCCCCGGTACGGCCGAGAGACCTGCGAGCGAGAGCAACATCACGAAGGGTGACCACATCCAGATGTCGGTGATTGCGACGGCGTAGAGTGCCATTTCGGGATTCGCCAGCCACTCAAAAGAGCCGAGGCCGAGCGCGTAGTTGATGATGCCGAAGGAAGGATCGTAGAGTAGTTTCCAGAAGAGCCCGACCACCGCCATCGACAACATCATCGGCAGCAGAAGCAGTGTCGTGATGAGACCCTTGAAGGGGATTTCACGGTTGAGCAGCATCGCCGTGCCGAAACCGACGACAACCTGACCGGTAACCGACACGATCACGTATTTCGCCGTAATGGCGAAGTTCGCCCAGATGAAGGGGTCGTTTAACAGTTCCCGGTAGTTCTGCAGGCCGACGAAGGTGGCCGGCGCGTTCGTCGAAGCACGAAAGTCGGTGAAAGAATAGCCGAGCGAATAGATCAACGGGAAGATGTTGAAGACGATCAGGAACAGGATCGTCGGAATAATGAAAAGATTGCGAATTTTGATGTCGCTCAGGCCGCGCGAAGCCGCGCGCGACTTCGAATCCAGCGATGTCATAACCACGGTGGCCAATGTGCTCCTCCTCCCAGAGCCCGACGCCGGGCGCACTTGTTCCATCTGTCGCGTATTGCCTGAGCGCGTCGCCGCGTCCGGTGCGAGCCCTGTCCGGTGCCAAGTTGAACGGGAGGGAGCCGGGCACCCTCCCGCAGTGTCTTACTTATTGGCGGCCGTACTTCTTGAAGGTCGCGTTCCAGTCCTTGGCGAGAGCGTCGAGCGCCTCCTTTGCTGTACCCTGGCCCGCCGTCACATAGGGATAAATGCGTTGGTTCATCTGGATCAGCAGCTCGGCATATTCCGGCGTTGCCCAGAAGTCCTTCACTCTGAACATGGTCTCGTAGAAGGCCTTGTTGTAGGGCGTCGCGTTTTGGAACTCTTCGGACTCCAATACCTTAGCGCTTGCCGTGTAACCGCCGAGCTCGGCCCAGCGCTTCTGTGTCTCGTCCTTGACGAACCACTCAAGGAACTTCACCGCCTCTTCCTTGTTTTCCGAATAGGAGACGATGGAGATGCCCTGGCCGCCGAGCGCGGCGTACTGGTCGCCCTCCGGGCCGGCCGGGTTGGCAAAGAAGCCGGTGACCTTCGCGTTCGGGTTTGATGCTTCATTGACCAGGGCCGGGAAGAAGGCGAAATAGTTCATGCTCATCGCCGCCAGATTTTCGGTGATCGCCTGGTTGTTCTCGACGAAGAAGGACTTTGCCCAGCCCGGGGGCGTAAAACCGTAAAGCTCGCGGTAGGCTTCCAGAGCCTTGACGTTCTTCTCCGAATTGATGATCCCGTCGACCTTGTAGGTGCTGTAGTCTCCGAGTTCTCCTCCGAAAGAGAAGATGGCGTTCTCCACGCCCATAACGAGGCCGTCATAGGAGTTGTCGGTGTAGATCGCGATGCCGTAGCGCTTCTGGTCCGGACGATGGAAGAACTCGGCGATGTCGCGCAACTGCTTCCAGTCCTTGGGCGGAGCGAGGTCATAGCCATACTTCGCCTTGAAGGCTTCCATCTCCTTCGGGTCCTCGAACCAATCCTTGCGGTATGACCACCCGACAGCGTCACCCTCGGCGGGGATCGACCAGTACTTGCCGGAGTTCGCAGGATACTCCGAGTAGTACTTCACCGTGGCGGGAGCCATCACCTCGTTTAGCTTGTGCTGGTTGAAGAACTCGGTGAGATCGACGTAGTGGCCGGCCTCGGATGCGGCGCCGATCCACTGTGAGTCGCCGACGACCATGTCATAGGCCGAGCCCTTGGCGTTGAATTCGGTAAAGGCCTTCGTTTGAAAGTCCGCCCATGGGGTCGTTTCGACCGTGACCTTCACGCCGGTCTCGGCCTCGTATTCGTTAACAAGCTCCTGGAGATAGTTTGCCGGGTCCCATTCGGCCCAGAAAATCGTCAGTTCTTGTGATTGCGCGGAAGTCCCGCAGGCGAACATAAAGCTGATACCAGCCACCAGACCGGCCACTGTCTTGCGCATAATATTCCTCCCCTTTTGTGTATCCCGCCCCGCCTTTTCCACGGCGGTTCGTCTGTCAAATCCTCCTGATTGGCGTTTCTGCGGCGGGTCCTCCTCCGACCCTTGCGGCCTGGGACAGATCAAGCCCAAGCGAATGCAGCGCCAATCTGGTAGTACCAAAGCTAACGAGCGTCAAGGTTACTGTTTCTTCGTCATTGCCGCAGGCCACCGCTCCCACTGCCGGACTTGTTATGGAATTTAACCTGCATGCCTTACCCCAGTTCAACCAGGAATGAGTTGTCCATAAGTCGTCATGCACGCGCATTATCTAAATTGGTCAAACCAGTTTCTCGAGTCAACGAGAATGCGCGAGATCATGTCGCGGATTGCGCATCCCGGACCGCCGCCTCGACCAAGGCTGCCGCCGCCCATTCTGCAACCGCTTGCGCACGTTCGGACGAGAGGCCCCAAATATCCTTAAGCACGACCAGCACCTCGACACCGAAAACAAGCGAGAGCGCCTGAGCCAACTGCTCGCGGGCCTCAGCCGGCACCTTGCCCTCGAGTGGCACGGTGACTTGTCGAAGGAGCTCGACGCGGTGCCCTCGCGTGAGCTGTGGTTCGTTACCAAGCGTGCCTGCCTGCCGCTGCGCCCACTGATCGAGCGAGAGCTTCAGTGCAGCCTTGAACGTCGCTTCGAACTCGTCGATGCGCGGCATGGCAGTTGCGAGCAGATCGCCAACGCGGGTGAGCGTATCGGGCGCCTCGGATCTCCAGTCGAGGATCGGGCCGAGCGCCTCGTGCACCACCGCATGAACCAGCGCCGCCTGGCTCGGAAAGTATCGGTAGGCAGTGGCGCGCGAAACTCCGGCGGCTTCCGCCACCTCACTCACCGAGGGAGTTATACCGGACTGCATCAACCGTGTGGCGGTATCCAACATGAGTTTGCGTGTGCGGGCTCGGGGACCGCGTTCAGCGCGTGCGGCGAATTCGCTGTGTTGACGTGAGACATCCATATCTTTACGATACGCGCATCTCATAATTTTGCAAGTGCCGACAAACCGGTCGGAATAAGGCGGCCTTCAAGGCAGAGGAGGGCCAGGGTCGCCGGGGAGGAGAGATGAAGCGCATCTACGTCGTCGGCACGGCCGACACGAAGGGGGAGGAACTCGTTTATCTTGCGTCCTGCGTCGAGGCCGCGGGCGGCCAGCCTGTTTTGGTCGATGTCGGCACGCGTCGGCCCAAGGTTATGGTGGACATTTCCGCCGAAACCGTGGCCGCGGCCCATCCGGGCGGTGTCGCCGCGGTGCTTTCCGGCCACGACCGGGGAACAGCGATCGCTGCGATGGGCGAGGCCTTTGCGAGGTTCCTTCCCGCCAGGGACGACGTCGCCGGCGTGGTGGGCATGGGTGGCGGCGGCGGGACGTCGATCATCACCGCCGGCATGCGCAGGCTGCCGCTCGGGCTACCGAAGGTCATGGTCTCGACGCTCGCGTCCGGCGACGTGGCACCTTATGTTGACGTCTCAGACATCATCATGATGCCGTCGGTTACCGACATGGCCGGGCTCAACCGCGTGAGCCGCGTGATCTTAAAAAATGCGGCAGAGGCGATTACCGCCATGGCGAACAGGCCGGCAGACGAAACGGCCGCGAAGCCCGCTCTCGGCCTGACCATGTTCGGCGTGACGACGCCCTGTGTGACTGCCATCGTTGAACGACTGAAGGCCGACCAGGACTGTTTGGTTTTCCACGCTACAGGCACCGGTGGACGAGCAATGGAGAAGCTTGCGGACAGCGGGCTTCTATCGGGTGTGCTCGACATCACGACGACGGAGGTGTGCGATCTTCTCTTCGGCGGCGTGTTGCCGGCGACCGAGGATCGTTTCGGCGCAATTGCGCGCACCGAATTGCCCTATGTTGGCTCCGTCGGGGCTTTGGATATGGTCAATTTCTGGGCGCCAGAGACGGTGCCGGAGCGATATTCCGGCCGGCTCTTGTACCGCCACAATCCAAACGTCACGCTCATGCGCACGACTCCGGAGGAATGCGCAGCGATCGGAAGGTGGATTGGCGCAAAGCTGAACCTCTGCAGCGGACCTCTCCGGTTCCTCATCCCGGAGCGAGGCGTGTCGGCACTGGATATCGAGGGCGGCGCCTTCTTCGATCCTGGGGCGGATGCGGCGCTCTTCGAGGCATTGGAAGCCACCGTCGATACAAATGACCGGCGCCGCATCGAACGCCTTCCGCTCCACATCAACGATCCGCAGTTCGCCGAGGCCGCAGTCGCCGCGTACCGAGACATTGCCAACTCTGAAAGAGACACCGATGCCACTAATCCCCCGCAAGACCATTCTTGAAAAGTTCCACGGCATGATCGCCGCCGGCAAGCCGATCATCGGAGGTGGGGCCGGAACGGGGATTTCGGCCAAGGCCGAGGAGGCCGGGGGCATCGACCTCATCATCATCTATAACTCCGGCCGTTACCGAATGGCGGGCCGCGGCTCGGCGGCCGGTCTGCTCGCCTATGGAAATGCCAATGAGATCGTGAAGGAAATGGCCTTGGAGGTGCTGCCGGTCGTCAGGGCGACACCGGTACTCGCCGGCGTCAATGGTACCGACCCATTCGTTTTCATGCCCCAGTTTCTCGCGGAACTGAAGGCCATGGGCTTTTCCGGCGTACAGAATTTCCCCACCATCGGCCTCTTCGATGGACGGATGCGGCGGAGCTTTGAGGAGACGGGGATGGGCTATGGTCTCGAGGTGGACATGATCGCCGAGGCCCACCGGCTCGACCTGCTGACGACACCCTATGTCTTCAACGAGGAAGAAGCGATCGCGATGACGAAGGCGGGTGCAGACGTCGTTGTCGCTCATATGGGCGTTACCACGGGAGGTGCGATCGGCGCCACTTCCGCGATCTCGCTCGACGACTGCGCGAGCGAAATCGACGCGATAGCGGCGGCCGCGCGCTCGGTACGCAAGGACGTCATTGTGCTCTGCCACGGGGGGCCGATTTCGATGCCGGAGGACGCAGGGTACATCCTGGATCGTTGCCCAGGCTGCAATGGCTTTTATGGCGCAAGTTCCATGGAACGCCTGCCTGCCGAGGCGGCGATCCGCAAGCAGACGGAAGAGTTCAAGGCGCTTGCCATCAGTACGGTGGTTTGAAGCGAGCAGGATGCGGAGGAGGCCGCGGCATGGCAAAGGACAAATATTTTCTCTACCCGATTGATGTTGACAGTTTCGGCTTCGACTGGGGCCGGCTTGCGCTGACGGTCGCGCCGGAGGTGAACGGGGCCGAGCGCTTCTCGGGCGGTGTGGTGGATTTGCCGAGCGGCGAAGGGCATGCGCGTCACAATCATCCGGGAGCGGAAGAGATCATTTTCGTCATCTCGGGAGAGGGCGAGCAGATGGTGGAGGACGAGAACGGCGATCCGGTGACGCAGAGGGTTGGACCCGGTTGCACTATCTATGTACCGGAAAGCCGGTTCCACTCGACAAGGAACACGGGTCCCGGCCCGATGCAGCTTTTCGTGGTCTATTCACCGGCAGGCCCTGAGCGTGCGCTTCGGGAGCTGCCGGATTTCCGTCTAATCCCGCCCGGTACTTAAGGGCGCACGACAACGGCTTTGTGGGAGAAATTCCGTGGACATCAGCCCAAGACAAACGCTAGCGGCGGGGCCCCCCTTCGATGCGGCGAAACTCGACAAGCTCATGGAGGAGGCGGGCATCGACGTTCTGCTCGCCACATCCAAGCACAACACGCAGTACCTGCTGGGCGGTTACAAGTTCATCTTCTTCGCCGCAATGGATGCGATTGGCCACAGCCGCTATCTGCCGATCGTCGTTTATGAGAAGGGCTCCCCCGATCACTCGGCGTATATTGGCAACCGCATGGAAGGGGGAGAACACCAGAACAACCCTTTCTGGACACCCGCCGTTCATACGGCGACATGGGGTACACTCGACGCAGCAGCGCTTGCGGTCGAGCATCTGAGAAAGATCGGTAAGTCGGGTGCTCGCATCGGCATCGAACCGCCCTTCCTGCCGGCCGATGCGCGGGATCTGTTGGCTTCTCGCCTTGAAGGTGCGCGTTTCGTGGAGGCGACGCATACGCTCGAGCGACTGCGCTCGATCAAGACACCGCAAGAGCTGGAGAAGCTCAAGGTTGCCTCCGAACTGATCACTGATTCAATGCTCGCCACCATCGCGGCTGCACGAGAGGGATCCACCAAGGGCGAGATCATTGAACGGCTCAGGCGAGAAGAGACCAATCGCGGACTGTATTTCGAGTATTGCCTGCTGACCCTGGGTGCTAGTCACAACCGTGCGGCCTCTCCGCAGGCATGGGCGAAGGGTGAGGTGCTTTCGATTGATTCCGGCGGCAACTACCAGGGCTATATCGGTGACCTTTGCCGGATGGGCGTGCTCGGCGAGCCCGATGCGGAGCTCGAGGACTTGCTAGCTGAAGTCGATGCGATCCAGCAGGCAGCCTTTGCCAGGATCAAGGCCGGGGCGAGAGGCAGTGAGATGATTGCTTCGGCGGAAGAGGCTTTGAGAAGCTCGCCTTCGGCCGACTTTACCGACTTCTTCTGCCACGGCATGGGGCTCATCAGCCACGAAGCACCGTTCCTGATGACCAACCACCCCGTCGCTTACGAAGGCGTAGATGCGGATCGGCCCCTGGAGGCAGGCATGGTCATTTCCGTCGAGACGACGATGCTCCATCCGCAGCGCGGTTTCATCAAGCTCGAGGATACGCTCGCCGTCACGAAGGACGGATACGAAATGTTTGGCAACAGAGGGCGCGGTTGGAACCCTGGGGCGGTTTAGCGAGCGGCGAAACTGCTGCGAAAGAAGGGCACACGAAGGTGTGCCGGACTGGTATCAGATGTGGTAGATCTCGGTGCCTAGAACCTCAAGCCATTTCCGCATGAAGGCATGGGCCGTTCAGTCCTTTGCCGACACCATCGTGCCGTCGGCAGCGACCCGGTTGGGGGCAGGTCGATACGGGTGCCGCCAACCATTGTGAGGTCCGGCTCGCAGGCGCTGAGAGCGCTGTGCCGCCCACGACATCGACGACGATCAGAATTCGTTCGCCGTGGCAGATCGTGAATAATCGTACGCAGGCGACGCTGGTGACGCGAAGCTCGATCTGTAGTCCAATCGCCATTGCAGCAGCGGTCCGGCGCCGCTGCGGGCTCAAGAGAAGTTGCGCACGCCCCGCGCGATTTGGATGACGGAAGCGGCAGAGGCGCGATCTTGGCGCCTCTGCCTTCCGTTCTGCGTGTCTTTATTCAGCCGCTCCGATCTTGGCGGACTTGAGCTGCAGTTCACGACGCGAGCATGCCCAGGTTTCGCCGCCTGGATTGGCCTCGACTTGCGGCTTACGATTTTGGTGTGACGCTGTCAGGTGGCTCCGCACAAGCCGTCGGGCTTCGTGTACCAGGCGACCTTGATGAGTGCGCGTTTCATAGCTGCTAGGAAGAGGTCTACGTGCTCGGTTTTGCAAACGAGTGGAGGGCGCACCTTGAGCGCATCCTCATTGGCTCCTGTCGTGCTGATAAGCACGCCATCATCCCGCATTGCATTCACCACGTCCAAAGCCATTGCACGCCGACGCGGGGCCGGTATGCTTTCGGACCCGATGTCTACGCCAAAGAAGAGACCGGCATTGCGGATTGCACGAACGCTCGTATGCTGCTTTGCCAATTCCGTCAGCCCGGCTCGTAGCCGCTGGCTCATGGCAAGCGCATTTTCAGGGATTTGGTCACGTTGCAGGATCGTCAGCACGGCGTCCGCCGTCGCTATTCCAACAGTGTTTCCGGCAAAGGTGTTCGAGTAGCGAGCGGTTGCACCAAAGCGCTCCATTGGGGCTTTGCGACCAACGACCGCGCCAATTGGAAACCCGTTACCCATTGGCTTGCCGAGGGTTACAAGATCCGGAACGATCCCGTGCCGCTCGAAGCCCCACATATGAGCGCCAGTTCGCCCGAAGCCCGGCTGAACTTCGTCGGCGATGACGAGGCCGCCTGCGTCCCGTGCCGCTGCAGCTCCGCCGGCAACGAAGCCGGGAGGATCCACCCATACGCCGTCGCTGGAAAAAATACTGTCGATAAGCAGGGCCGCAACGCCTATGCCACGACGGTTCAGATCCGAAATGGCGGAACGGATCTGTGCCTCGAAAAAGTCCGCAGCCTGGGATTCTGGCACGCCCGCTGGACCGGGAAGCGGTACCATGCGCACGAATGGGCTGAGCTTGACGGCATCGCCCAAGTTTGGCGAAACCGCGGCGACGGCCGCGCTTGTGCCGTGATAGGCATAAGAGGAAACGATCACGCCTTCGCCGCCGCTCACAAGTCGTGCGATACGCAGGGCCAGATCGTTGGATTCACTCCCCGTGCAAGTAAAGACCACCCGGTCTAGCTCCTCGGGGAAGGTATCAACCAACCGCTCGGCATAGTTGACAAGTCTTGGTTCTAGATAACGCGTATTAGCGCTTATTCGGGCCGCTTGCTCGGCCATTGCCGCGTTTACTTCCGGGTGGCAATGGCCGAGGGAAGGAACGTTATTGTAGAAGTCAAGATAGGCTCGCCCGTCGGGATCGTAGAGCCACATGCCTTCGCCGCGAACGAAGTGCACGGGCCGTCGGTACTGCAGTCGATAAGATGCTCCCAGAACTGCATCACGACGGGCAATCAGCTCGGCCTCGCGCGCTGGGAGATCAGACTCGCCGGGTCTGTAGCATTGGGCATAAGGTCTGTGGACATGTGTTCCTGCCTGTCTAAGAGTTACGGCGATGGCTGTGACGCTGCCGCGAGGACTGCGGCCTCACCTGATGCAGTGGAAAGAGGCGCCAGAATAGTTAGCCCGCGCTCGGCACGAGCCACATTCTTTTTGATGTATTGCGCGTCTGCCGGAAAGAGGTGGGAGCGCCAGTAATTGACCAGTATCAGTGCGCTTTGTCGTGCGCGCATGAGTCCGATCAGCAGTCTTGCTTCCAAGGCGGAAAGTGGGACGACCGAGGCATAGCCCGAAATGAGATGTTCGGCTCCGCCCAAAGGAAGCGCCGGATCTGTCACGAGGTGACTCGCCGCGATAGCCAGGTCCTGTATCCTGGGGCTCCAGCAGCCATCGCCGAAATCGATGAAACCCAAGCCGTGGCGGGTAACAATTGTGTTGAACGGGCTGGGATCGTTGTGCGCGACCTGCCACTCCAGGTTCGAGATCTGCGGCTCGACGAACCTCATGTACTCCGCCATTGCGGTCCGAACGCTTTCGGCAACGCTTCCAGAAGGTAGGTGTTCCTCCAGTTCCATCAATCGCGGCCAGCACCCTATATGCCAGAGAATGGGGCGGTGGGCTGCGGGTATATTGACTTGCGCAAGGGCTAGGTCCATCTGGCCGAGGGCGTTTCCAGTTCGAAAGAGGAGATCAGGAGTCGGCGTCTCCTGGTGCAGAGACACGCCCTCGATTCGGGTCTGCAGGTAACCACTTAGACCCTCTTCCTCAAACATCAACGCGCCGCTACTGGTAGGGATCACTGTGGGTGCAGCAAATCCCCCGCTTCCTTGCAGTGCAGCCAAAGCGGCACTTTGGAAACGGAAGCTGTCGACCGCCTCTTGTCGTGCCGACGTCTTCAGGATCAATTGGCGGCCGTCGGACAGGGAGACCTGTACAGTGCGCTCGACCTCGGAGGATAAGACCGCGGTCGATCCTTCCAGTCCGTAGTGCCGCTTGCGCAATGTCGCCGAAATGTCGGCTTCTGACTCGTCTGGCGGCGAGGACAGAATGGCGGTTGCGGCACGAAAATAGGCTTCTGTCGACGCTGCAGCATGCGGTAGGTGACGGGAGGCCGGAGCCGCAGAGCTGTTGCGCCGGCCTAGTTCCTGATCAGCAGCAAGTCCACTAAGATCGCCCAATTTGAAGATCCTCGTCCGTTCATGGTGCTTTTCGGGCTGCGTAGTTGGATACCCTGATCTAATCTGACTAGCTCAGAGCAGGCACTCCAGCATAGCTCAGTGGCCCGCGCGCGTTTTCGTCCCTGAACCGCTGTTGCCTTATCTCAAGTCAGAGCCCGAAAACGCCGGGCAGCTGCGAAATATCGCGGATCTCGGTGTATTCATAATAGGGGTTGGCCGGCTCATGGCCGCGGTTGACCCACACCTTGCTTTTGATACCCAGGTCATAGGCGGACATGAGGTCGTGACGGAAAGACGACGAAACGTGCGTGATGTCTTCCGGTCCGCATCCCAACATGTCGAACATATATTCGAACGCCTTGAGGTGGGGTTTGTAAGCTCCCGCTTCTTCTGCGGTGTAGACGGCATGAAACGGCGCGCCTAGCTTTGCCACATTCGACGGGATCTGGGCCACCATGGAGTTTGTGAGAATGACCAGCGGGATTTCCTTGGCTAATTTGGCTAGGCCCTCGGGCACATCCGGATGCGGTCCCCAGGTCGGTACGCGGTTGTAGATGATTTCGGCGTCTTCGGGCCTGAATGCAACCTTGTTGCGGCGGCACGTGCGCTCCAACGCGTTGTGAACAACGTCGGCATAGGGCTTCCAGTCCTGCAATACCTCATCGATGCGGTACGCTTGGAAGTTCCTGATGAATTCGTCCATGCTCGGCCCATCCAGAAGATGACCGAACAGATCACGAGCGGCTTCCGCCATTTGAAAGTTGATTAGCGTACCATGGCAGTCGAATGTTACGTATTTTGGCCTGAAGCGATCCATATCCTTGGCTCCTGTGAACTCTACGGCATGGACGAAGCATAGTTGCAGTTGTTTGGAAGAATGTTCCGGAATGCTTCGTCTTTCAGCAGAAGTCTCTTCGGTTGCAGCAAATCCCGCACAACCTTTTGCTGGCGCCGCGTCTCGCACTTGGTCGTGTCCTGAGTTCAGCTGTTGCTCCACCGAAGGCAGCCGTTCGCGTGCGCTGGTTTTGGCAGCGTTGTGTTGGAAGCCGAATAGAGCATTGCGGTCTGCCTCTCATGGCAGTTGGCGAGACGGGGTTGGCGGGAATACCTAAGTGGCTTCGAAAGCCGCCATTTCGAGCGTCGGCAGGCCGAGGCGGGGGGCGACGCAAGAGCTGACAAGCCGAGGCTGCTCTGAAAAGGCTTCCTGTGTGTATGAGCCGACCAAAGCTATCGAGCCCGTCATCAGGGGACGGGCTGCGGTTCACCCGAGTGCGTGACCAGCTAAGCCATAAACCCAAGGCTCGCCGGCCTTGCGGTTCAAAAGGAGTCGGCCCCGCGACATAGTCGTTACTCGTTCGGCCACTCGAAAGTCACTCGCGCGAAGAAAGTTGACCAATGGTCCTGTTTCCCGCGTGTCGACACGCGCGAACTGCCCTTTCAGGTTCCGTAGATGGACGGCAATAAGCTGAAGCGCGTCATCGTCATTGCTTGCTACCACGGGGCCGATCACATGGCCGCGGCCGAACTCCCGGCATATAGAATAGCCAACGATCTTCCCATCCCGGCAGAGGGATTGGATGGTGGAAATCGGGGCTAGTGCCGAGATCAGCTCCTCTCGCTTCCAACCGAAGGCCTGGGTATCAAGTTCGATGATCTGCGGGAGTGCATCAATCCCCGCCTCGATCAAATCACCGTTCGGGGCGGGCAAGTTGGGTAGGGAGGAAGCAACCGTTCCTTGGTGCATCCATACCGTCGCCTCGTTTGCAAAACCCAGCGAGACATACAGGTTGTGTGCCGCGCGAGTTGAATTGAGATACAGATTTCTGCCGCGGCATTCTTCGAATACCTGCTCCATGAGCCAACGCGCATTACCCTGAGCCTGCGAGCGCGGGGTGGTGATCACCAGGCCGATCATCGCAACGTCTTGGCCATAGGGGAACCACATGGCGCTTCCGAAAACCCGGCCGATGCTGTCGACTACCGCGATGCCCCGGCCGAACTGGCGAAGCCAATCCCAGTCTTTGGGACGGTGTGGCCAACCCACGGCCACGGTTAAGGCGTGGAGCGAGCCGACATCGATCTCATTGATGTCCCGTGCCACCAATTCGAATGACTTAAGTCGAACTGAATTCGGCATTTGACTTTGAGCTCCTTCGCCGGTTCAACAAGTGCAACGACCTTGGCAACTCTGCAGCCGCCGAGGGTCGATCAGCTCATGATTGCACACTAGGCTCGGCATCTTTCACTGATTTGCCCTTGGCGTTCGAAATCTTCTCCCGAAATACGGGTGCCGGGCAGGAGGAACCCTGTGCCCCGATTTGCTTCACGTAGCATCGCACCGATGACAACGCAACTTTGCGAAACTTAGGTACAGAGAAGTTCGACTGACTGCCGGTTGGCCGGCACAGATCAGAGTAGTCCGACAGGGGTCGGGCCGGGCTGTCGGGAAAAGCAACTGTTCAAACTCAACATTGAGGTCCGTCTTGGCACGACCTGCTCTCTAACAACGGGCGCTGGTTTCTGATGACTTTGAAATAGTTCATAAATCAGCTCTGCTTGGTCTCCGAAGAGCGTCAAGAAATTCTGAAGGCGCCAACCATTTTGGAATTTCGTGCTGTTGCGGAAGCGTAATTCGGTGACTCCTTCGGCAGGAGAAGTCGATACTAGCCTCATTCGGTCATGGCATGACGTGCGATGGCAAAGGGTCTGCCAGGCGGGATCTCCTTTGCAAGACACGGCGACACCGCGAAGAAAGTAGTGACGATCAAACGGCGTCACGCCTGGAGGAGACGCAGAGCTGCCGCTGGTGCATGTTTCGGTAAGAGCTCGGCAGTCTGGGTCAGTGCGTGGATAACTACAGCATACGCCGTTCCCCGCAGGGGCGTTGCAACTGCCGCATCGTTGCGGTGAATAGGAGGATAACTCGATGATCGCCAGCATCCAGACTTTGGGCGCGGACGAGGTGGCGCTCTCTGTGCGCGGCCTGAGTATCAGCCTCCCGAAAGGGATGGAGCGGGCTTTCGCCGTAGAGAATATCTCATTCAATCTAAAGCGCGGAGAGATCTTGTGCATCATCGGCGAGTCCGGTTCGGGCAAATCGGTGACAGCCAACACGATCATGGGCCTACTACCCAAGGTGATACCGGTGGCGGCAGGCGCGATTCATCTCGAAGGCACGGCTATCGTGGGGGCTTCTCCCGAACAGCTCAGGGATCTGCGCGGTCGTGTCGTTTCCATGATCTTCCAGGACCCGCTTTCGGCCTTGAATCCGCTGATGACAGTCGGCGAGCAGGTCACCGAAGTCATGGCAGCGCACAATGTCGGAACGCCCGCGTCGCGCCGGATCCGTGCTATTGAACTGCTGACAGAGGTGGGATTGCCGGACCCGGAATTGATGTACCACCAGTACCCGTTCCGACTGTCTGGTGGGCAGCGCCAGCGGGTTATGATCGCGATGGCTCTGGCACTCGAGCCTAAGATCCTGATTGCGGACGAGCCAACGACCGCTCTGGATGTAACCACCCAAGCCCAGATCCTGAAACTGATCCGCGACATCCAGCGGCGCAAGGGCATGAGTGTGATGTTCATCACCCACGATTTTGGGGTTGTCGCAGAGATCGCCGACAGCGTGGTGGTAATGGAAAAGGGCCATATCGTAGAGCAAGGAAGTGCGGAACAGGTGCTGAAGGCACCCCGCCATCCCTATACGCAGCGCTTGGTTGCAGCTGTCCCCCGCCTCAGCGGCAGGGATCGTGCACACGAGGACGCGGCTCCCGCCAAGCCAATCATGAAGGTCGAAGGTCTGGTCAAGACCTATCGAAGCAGCGGTGTGTTTTTCGGCAAGAAGCGGATCGTTACCGCCGTGAACGATGTATCGTTCGACCTGGCGCCTGGCCGCACATTGGGAATCGTCGGAGAGAGCGGCTCGGGCAAGTCCTCGCTCGGGAGGTTGCTCATCAAGCTGATGGACAGTGACGGTGGACGGATACTGTTTGACGGCCACGATATCGCCAAGCTGTCCGAAGTGGTTTTCCGCCCTTTGCGGCCGCGGATCCAGATGATCTTCCAGGATCCGTTTGCATCCTTGAATCCGCGTTCGACGATCGGGCAGATTCTGACGGTCGGCCCCGTCGCCCACGGGACGCCCTATGCCCAGGCCCGGGAGGAGGCGAGGGCGCTGCTGTCCCATGTGGGACTCGATGCAGGTGCCTTCGGTCGCTATCCGCACGAATTTTCCGGTGGGCAGCGCCAGCGCATCGGTATAGCGCGGGCATTGATGTTCAAGCCGAGCCTTCTCATCGCCGACGAGGCCGTATCTGCCCTCGATGTGTCGATCCAGGCCCAGATCCTGAAACTTCTGGACCAAATTCAGCGAGAAACCGGCGTGGCCATGATCTTCATCACCCACGATCTGCGGGTGGCAAGCCAGATTTCTGACGAGATCGCAGTAATGCAGAAGGGCCGGATCGTCGAGCGCGGTCCGCCCTCGCAGATATTCCTCAATCCGCAATCCGCCTACACGCGCGAGTTGGTCGCAGCCATTCCCGGAGAGCGTCTGAAGACCGCCCCGGCTACCGCCGCTAATTCCTGAATGCCAATCCAAACATGTCCACTAGGGAGGAGACATCATGACCAAGGTTGAAACGACTAAACAGACCTATTCGCGACGCGAGACCCTGCGCATGATGGCAGCTGGAGGGCTGGCAGGGCTTGTCGCGCCAAACCTCCTGGTGTCGCCGGCCTTTGGCCAGACCGCCCCTGCAAAACCGACCGGTCGGGTCGTCGTCGGGCTTTCACAGGAACCCACTGTCTTCAATCCGCTGATGGCGCATACCGAAGTCGACGACGCCGTGCATTTCTCGGTGTTTGATGCGCTCTTTCGAATGGACCCCGAGGGCGTTCTCCAGCCCAATCTCGCGGCCGAAGTACCAAGCCAAAAGAATGGCGGTATCTCGCAGGACGGCCTGCAGTGGCGCATTCGTCTGCGCGACGACGTCCGCTGGCATGATGGTGAGCCCTTTACAGCGGAAGATGTGAAGTTCACTCTCGAACTCATCACCAACCCCAAGTTCCGAGCATGGCGTACGAGCGGCCATTCATTAGTGCGTGATATCAAGGTGGTCTCACCCACGGAGATCACCTGGCGGATGGAGTCCGTTTTCGCGCCCTACTTGTCGTTTCTCGCCGAGACCTTCATTGTTCCGAGGCACCTTCTCGAGAAGGAGGCAGATCCGAACGCCGCCGGCTTCAATCAGGCGCCTATTGGCACTGGAGCATTCAAGTGGGCGCAACGCATCGCCGGCGATCATATCGAACTCGTCGCGAACGCTGACTATTTCGGGGAAGGTCCTTATCTCGAGCGGCTCGTTTTCAAATATATTCCGGACATGACGGTGCTCTACACCCAATTCAAGAGCGGCGACGTCGACCTTGTCGACCAAGCTTACATTACCGCCGATCATTACGCGGAAGCCAGTAACTTGCCGGATCGCGTGGTTACTCTGGAATCGGGGGCGTCAGTCGAGTCGATTTACCTCAACCTTGAAAAGCCGCAATTCAAGGATCCGGCAGTGCGACAGGCGCTCTACGCCGCTATGGACAGAAAAGCGATCATAGACGCGATCTATTATGGCGTAGGTAACCTCACCGAAACCTTCATGCCGCAGCAATCCTACTACTACAATCCGAACCTGCCGGCGCAGGAGTACAACCTGGACCGGGCGCGTCAAATCCTCGACGAAGCAGGCTGGGTGCCGGGATCGGATGGAGTGCGCGCCAAGGACGGCGTTCGCTTGTCGTTTTCCAATGCAACAACGGCAGGTAACAATCTGCGTGAACAAGTGCAGCAATTTCTGCAGCAGACATTTGCTGAAATCGGGGTCGAGATGACCATATCGAATCTGCCAGGAGCAGTGATGTGGGGCGATTTCTGGCTCAAATCGCAGTTCGACTCCGCAATTTCCGGTGTGACCTATGTCATCGCGGCGGACCCCGACGTGACGAACCGCCTGCACACGCGCGCGATTGTCGCGAAAGGCGGAAAAGGATCAAATACCGGCCAGTACTCCAACCCGGAGGTCGACGCGCTGCTCGAAAAGGGTGTCCGTACGTTTGATCCCGAAGAGCGAAGGGCAATTTACTTCCGCGTGCAGGAAATCGTCCGGCAAGACCTGCCGTTCCTGCCGTTGTTTGCGTACACCAACGTGTTCGGCCGTAAGGGAGGACTCGAGGGCTTCAAGCCGAATGCCAACACGCGCGTCGCATCCTGGCATGCCGCCGGATGGCATTGGAAGAGCTGATCTCCGGAGCCGCCGTCACGAGTAGCGGCGGCGGCCCATCCATTGGCGATGTCATGAGGAGAGTTGAATGCGCGGCTTCCTACTTAACCGGCTTTACCAGAGTCTCATCCTACTGGTGATAGTTTCAATCATCGGATTCACCATCCTGAATCTGATACCGGGAGGCCCGTTGGCGCAGTACGGCCTCGACCCCGGAATGACCCAAGAAGATCTCGACCGCCTCAAGGAACAGCTTGGGCTGAACCGCCCTCTTTGGATGCAGTACCTGGACTGGGCCTGGCGCCTGCTGCAGGGCGATTGGGGGCACTCGTTCCGGGATGGGGCAACGGTGTTGAGCGTCATCGGCCGTCACCTTTTTGCGACCCTGTTGTTGATGGGTTCGTCCACAGTGATAGCGATCGCAATCGGCACCTGGATTGGTATCCGTGGCGCCACGCACCGCTATTCGGCGTTTGACTATCTGGCCACCGTGGGCGCCATGGTGGCACTATCAATTCCGACCTTCTGGTTCGGATTGCTGGGTATCTATGTTTTTTCGCTGCAACTGGGTTGGCTGCCTGCCGGCAACATGTACACGGTCGGCGATGGCTCCCTTCTGAACTATCTGCACCATCTGATCCTCCCGAGTATCGTACTTGCTCTGGTCCATGTGGCGATTTGGAGCCGCTATATGCGGACCGCGACGCTTGATGCTATCAGCCAGGAATTTGTGAAGACCGCCCGTGCCAAGGGGTTGAGTGAACGCAGGATCCTTATGAAGCACGTCGTCGGCAATGCCCTGCTGCCCATGATAACGCTTGCGGGCATGCAGCTTCCCAGCATCCTTACGGGGGCGCTCGTTACCGAGACCGTATTTACCTGGCCGGGAATGGGCCGGTTGTTTCTCGATAGTCTCGGATATAGCGATTATCCGGTGGTGATGGGACTACTGATGTTCTCCGCCATACTTGTCATCCTGGGCAATCTGATCGCGGACATCGCCGTGGCGATCATCGATCCCCGCATTCGGATGAGTTAAGCGCATCACGCCCAACAGGAGACACTCGTTATGACCGCTATTGCTGCAAATCCCGGGTCGGACCGTTGGTGGAACAGCCGCGCTGCACGCCGCTTCATGAGCCATCATCTCGCACTGCTGGGGATGGCGATGATCGTGGCTCTGACGCTCGCATGCGTGCTTGGACCGTACATTCTCCCCTATGACTCCCTTTATATCGACCTGCGTGCGCGCTTCGCTGGTCCGTTCACTGGTCATCATTACCTCGGAACCGACCCTCTTGGCCGGGATATCGCGGCGCGACTGTTCATGGCCGGCCGTATCTCGCTGCTCGTCGGCTTTTCCGCAATGCTCCTGTCCACTCTGGTCGGGACCATCGTTGGCGTGATCGCGGGATATCGCGGCGGCTGGATCGGGGCGGCGCTGATGCGCACAGTGGACGGTTTCCTCGCCTTCCCTTCGATCTTCCTCGTGCTTGCGCTTGCCGCGGCACTCAAACCAAGCGCGATCATGATCACCGTTGTTATCGCCGCCAGCAGCTGGATGGAAGTGGCGCGCATCGTCGAGGCCGAGGTTCGCTCGCTCCGCGAACGGGAATTCGTTCAGGCCGGACGGATGCTGGGATTGAGCGCTAAGCATATCATGTTTCGAGAAATCCTCCCGAATGCGATTGGTCCGATCATTGTTGCATCGACCCTGACCATCGCCCGGGCCATCCTGATGGAGGCGTATATCAGCTTCCTGGGTTACGGCATCCAGCCGCCGCTTCCGAGCTGGGGCAACATGTTGAATGGGGCACAGCAGTATCTCGGGACCGCGCCTTGGCTGGCGATCATTCCGGGCGCGGCAATCACCATCGCCGTCACCAGTTTCAATTTTATCGGAGATGGTCTGCGTGACGCGCTTGATGTGCGGGGCGACCACAGCTGACAACTTTGTCCTTCCCGGCTCGGGTCAAAACAGCGAAAGAGCAGAGCTCATGAAAGAATATAAGATTGCCGAAAAGGATACTCCATATTGGTGGGAGGCGGCGCCTGTAAGACCCTTGCCGAAGCAGTCGCTGGCCAAGAACCTGGATGTCTTGATCGTCGGCGCAGGTTATACCGGGCTGTCCGCGGGCCTGACTCTCGCGCGCGCAGGCAGGTCGGTAGCTGCGTTTGACGCAATGAATCCCGGCGAGGGTGCGTCTTCCCGCAATGGGGGGATCACAAGCGGAAGCATTCGTCCGGATTACGCGACAATCACTCGGCGATTTGGCGAAGAGAAGGCGATCGCGATCGAGACCGAGGGCAAGATCGCACGTGAATTCGTCTACAACCTGATCAAAACTGAAGGGCTAGACTGCGATTTCCGGCTTGTGGGTCAATTCAAAGGCGTCGTCGGATTCGAAGATTATGAGAAGACGGCCCGGAGCGCTGACGTCCTGGCGAAAAAGCTCGGCATTGAAGCATATGGTGTACCCTACCGCGAACAAGGCAAATATATCGGCACCGACTTCTATCGCGGCGGCATGGTGCGAATGGATATCGGTGGACTGCACCCGGCTAAATTCCATGCCGAATTGTTGCGCGTGGCGCTTGCTTCCGGGTTGACCGTCCATTCTGGAACTCGTGTGAGCTCTATCGAACGGGATGGTTCGGCCTTCCTGGTTTCGACCTCCGCAGGCACGGTGCGGGCTCGCCAAGTTCTCGTCTGCACGGACGGGTACACAGACGGCGCAGTGCCCTATCTGCGTCGCCGGCTGGTGCCGGTCCGAAGCCGCATCATCGTAACGGAAGAGCTTGCACCAGATGTCATGGCGCGCTTGATGCCGAAGCAGATGACGATGACGGAAGGCCGTAAGCTTGGATTCTATTACCGGCCCACGCCGGACGGAAAGCGCATTCTACTCGGCGGCCGCGACAGCTCACGAAGGGGCGATCCGATTGAGCCCAAGCTCTATCTGCGTAACGGCCTCGTCAACCTGTTTCCGGAGCTGGAAAACGTCAAATTGTCCCACACTTGGTTTGGCAACGTTGCCATGCATCGCGACATGCTTCCCAGGATATTCGAGCGGGAAGGGGTCGTTTACGCGACTGGCTTCTGCGGTTCAGGCGTGGTCTGGGCGCCGTGGGTGGGAACGCGCGCTGCTCACAAACTTCTGGGTCACACAGAGCAGGCCCGTTCGGCTTTCGATTTTCGGCCGCCCGCGTCAATTCCTCTCTACAGTGGCAATCCTTGGTTCATGCCTGCCATCATCCAAGGTTACCGGATCCAGGATCGAATAGCATTCTATCGAGCACGCCGTTGACGCCGGCGGTGCTCTTCAGATTGTGAGTCTGCTCCCGTTAGAATGCGCTCCGAATAAACGACTGCTGAGCAGCCAACCACATCATTTTGTTTCGTCCAGGCAGCCCAGGCCGACGCATTCTGCTTTCCGTTCCTCGCTAGGATTATGTCGAACAGGACGACGGCTTCATCAAATCGTCCTCCGACCGCTGCAGCTGCCGTCCGTCCATCTCGGCGTTCGGCCGGGCTGACGGCCCTCGGGATGGAACGAAGAAGCATGGCATTAAAGTAATGACTGATCGAAGGGAGAAACAGCATGCATCAGTTGAACGATAAGGACCTATTTCGGCAAGCCGGTCTCATCGACGGCTCTTGGGTGGGAGCCACCTCTTCAAAGACGATTGATGTCATCGACCCGGCCACTCAGGCGTCCGTAGGTACCGTCCCAGATATGGGGCAGGCTGAGACACGTGCTGCGATCGACGCGGCAGCCAAGGCATTCGCGACATGGAAGAAGAAGACCCACGCCGAGCGCGCCGCCCTGCTTGAGCGCTGGCATGCGCTGATGATCGAGAACCTCGAGGATCTTGCTACGCTCCTCACGCTCGAGCAGGGCAAGCCGCTCGATGAAGCACGCGTCGAGATTCGCTATGGTGCTTCCTTCGTTAAATGGTTTGCCGAGGAAGCCCGTCGCATCGGTGGCCACACTATTCCGTCGCCTACGGCAGATCGCCGGATCGTCGTACTGAAGGAGGCGGTCGGCGTCTGCGCGATCGTCACACCTTGGAACTTCCCCAATGCCATGATCACCCGCAAGGTCGCGCCCGCCCTGGCGGCCGGATGCACCGTTGTCATCAAGCCTTCGGAATTCACGCCGCTTTCGGCACTCGCCCTCGGTGTCCTTGCCGAGCGTGCGGGCATTCCCGCCGGCGTAATCAACATCGTCACCGGCATGCCGACCGAGATCGGCAATGAAATGATGGCGAACGAAACGGTGCGGAAGATCTCCTTCACCGGCTCCACGCGGGTCGGTTCGCTCCTGATGCGCGGCGCCGCGGACAGCGTGAAGCGGTTGAGCCTCGAGCTCGGCGGAAACGCGCCCTTCATCGTCTTCAATGATGCCGATCTTGACCTCGCCGTGGAGGGCGCCATCGCCTCGAAGTTCCGCAATGGCGGCCAGACCTGCGTTTGCGCCAACCGCATCCTGGTGCAGACCGGCGTCTATGACGTCTTTGCCGAGAAGCTCGGCGCCAGGGTCAAAGCCATGAAAGTCGGCCCTGGAATCGAGGCCGGCATCGACATAGGTCCGATGATCAACACTGCGGCCATAGAGAAAATTGATCGTCACGTTGAAGATGCGCTTGCAAAGGGTGCTCAGATTGCGGCTCGCGGCCGCTCGTTGGTGGACGGTAAGCAATATGCAACGCCGATAGTCCTCACCGGCGCAACGACCGACATGCTACTGGCCACCGAAGAGACCTTCGGCCCTGTTGCCCCGTTGTTCCGTTTCGAGACGGAAGAGGAGGCGATTGCGATTGCCAACGGGACACCGTTTGGCCTCGCGGCCTATTTCTACACAGAGAGCCTGAAGCGCTCCTGGCGCGTGGGCGAGGCGCTGGAATTCGGTATGATCGGCCTCAACACTGGTGCGATCTCGACCGAAGTGGCTCCCTTCGGCGGCGTTAAGCAATCTGGTCTCGGACGCGAAGGCGCTCAGGCAGGCATTGAGGAATACCTGGAGATGAAGAGCTTCCATATCGGCGGGCTGGCTTAAGTTCGCGGGCCCAACCTAACGTTTTACCTTCGTGCCAATGACGGGAGAAAGTTCGTGAAAACCCTGCTTCTCAAGAAAGAAGAAGTCAGCAGATTGATCAGCATGAAGGACGTCATCGGTGCCGTCGAGGAGGCATACAAAGCCTTCAACAGTGATCAGGTGGAGCAACCCGATTATATAGGAATGCATCTCCCGTCGCCCGGTAGCGAAATCGATTTCAAGCTCGGCTACTACAAAGGCAATGAACTTATTTCAATGAAGACGTCTTCGGGAGGGTTCGTCGACAATCCGACTGTATTTGGCGTACCTAACGGGATGGGGACCATTCTGCTGTTCGACGCCAGAAATGGCGCGTTGATCTGCGTTATGGACGGCAGCCTGATCACGGGCTTGAGAACCGGCGCTGCGGGGGCTGTTTCCGTACAGGTGCTGGCGAGGAAAGATGCTCGCAGAATCACGTCGATCGGGACTGGAAATCAGGCCAGAATGCAGATCCGAGCGATCCGGGAGGTCATGAGTATCGAAGAGATCCATGCTTGGGACAATAGCGCGGATACGCTCTCCCGCTTCAAAATCGATATCGAAAACGAATTCGGCATTCCGGTCGTCATCGCGCGTTCCAAGAAGGATGCGGTCGAGCAGGCCGACATCCTCGTTACGACGACACGCGGGAAGGGCTCGCTCGTGGAAGCCGATTGGATAAGACCCGGAACGCATATCGTCGCCATCGGTACGGATCAACGTGGCAAACAGGAACTGGATCCAGAGATATTCAGGAGTGCCAAAGTCGTCGTGGACTCGATCGCGCAGTGCAGCGACAAGGGCGAAACATGGCATCCGCTCGACAAGCATATCATCACCAAGGACGGGATCCATGGCGAAATTGGAGAGATATTGCTCGGCAAAAAGCCAGGAAGGGAAAACGATCAAGAAGTGACGATTTTCGACTCCACAGGAATGGCCATCCAAGACAATACGACCGCGTCGAAGATCTATAGCAACGCGATAGAAAGAAGCGTCGGGACCTTCTTCGAATTCTTCGAATCCTGACCTCGGTCACGGCTTATTCTTAAAGAGCTGGAAGGTCCCAGCGGGACGATTACGTTATCTTGCGATCTGACCCGGAAGATTAATCAATCTTCGACCTAGACCATCCTGTGCCTCGAGGGAACGCAACCTACTAAGGCGAGCAGCATCATGTTAAACCATCCCACTATTCAGGACATTCAAGAAGCCCGCCAACGATTGGCGCCCCACATCAGACACACTCCGTTGCTGCGTGCAGAGAAGATCGAGCAAGCTGTTGGCTGCGAGCTTTATCTCAAACCCGAAACGCTTCAGATTACCGGAGCCTTCAAAATTCGTGGCGCTCTAAACAAGACACTTTCCCTGCCAAGGGAGGCGATGGCAAACGGCGTCATAGCCAGTTCCTCTGGCAACCATGCTCAGGGGCTCTCCTATGCGGCCCGGATGCTGGGCGTGAAAGTCATCCTGGTGCTCCCGACAACAACCCCCAAGATTAAGATTGCCAATACGGAAGCACTCGGCGCGGAGGTGGTCCTCTTTGACGGCGACACCGCCGCCAGGTGGAAAAAGGTCTACGAGATCGCGCAAGAAAACAACTATGCGACCATCCACGGTTTTGAGGATCCCATTGTTATGGCCGGCCAGGGAACGATCGGGTGTGAAATTTTGGACGATCTGGAGGACGTGGACACGGTCATTGTTCCCTTGGGCGGTGGAGGGCTAATCTCGGGAATTGCGACCGCCATCAAAGAAACCAAACCGTCGGTTCGGGTCATCGGTGCTGAGCCTGCTCTGACGCCGAAATATTATCATAGTCGGATCAACAGGCAGCGCACCTCGTTGCCTCTGAAGAACACGATTGCCGATGGCCTGAGAATTAGCGTTCCAGGTCAGAACCCGTATCCAATAATTGAGAAATACGTCGATGAAATCATTCTCGTCGAAGACGAGCACATCATCGCAGGCATGCGCGCACTTGCTAAGGACGCCAAGCTGATCGCCGAACCCGCGGCTTCGATCGGCATCGGAGCACTGCTCGCGGGCTCCATAAAAATCAGGTCGGATGAAAAGGTTTGTGCGGTTCTGACCGGTGGCAATTGGGACCTGCCGGATCTTGCCGATATATACAAGACCGGCTCGGAATAACCCCTCCATGATCCCAGTTGTATCCGCACGGAATTCGCACCGCAATGGTCGCGATTGCAGGCAGCGGAGTCGCTAGTCAAGCAGATCGCCCGCCGTTGGCGCGGGGGTGCGCCCGCACGAAACATCCTGCTTCGGAATACGGCGATTCGATAGATTTTGCTAATCCGGACGGAGCGTTCGGCAGGATATGGCCCCAGTTGGCGATATTGTGGAGATCAGAGCGCGGCTGGAAGCTTACGTCAAGGAGACCTGCGATGAACGCCAAGGAAATACTCGACCGGCTGGTCGGTTTTCCCTCCGTCGTCGGCACGCCGAATGACGGAATCGTTGCATGGATCAGGGATTTTGCCGAAGGCTGCGGTGCCAGGGTGACGGTACTGCGGGGACCGGAAGGCGATCGCGCCAACCTCTTCGCAACGGTCGGCCCCAATCATGTGCCCGGCTACATTCTCTCTGGACATATGGATGTCGTTCCCGCCCTGGAGTCGAACTGGACATCCGATCCGTTCACGCTGAGGTCCGATGGCGATTTGCTCTTCGGCCGGGGGACGAGCGACATGAAGGGCTTTCTCGCTGCAGCATTGGCCGCACTCCCCGCGGTCGTGGAAATGCCGCTCGCACGCCCCCTACACTTTGCATTTTCCTATGACGAGGAAGCCGGCTGTCGGGGTGTGCCCCATCTGATCCGCCAGTTGCCTGACCTTTGCGCTAAGCCGATCGGAGCGATCATCGGCGAGCCCAGTGGCATGCGTGCGATCCGCGCCCATAAGGGAAAGGCCGCTGCAAGAGTTGAGATTCGCGGACGATCCGGTCATTCGTCGCGGCCCGATCAGGGTCTAAATGCGATCCATGCCTTCGCCTGCGTCCTGCTTGCCGCCGTTCGTACGGGAGAGGCACTCCGGAGCAGCCGATTGGACCCAAGCTTTGAGCCACCCTATTCCTCGCTCCAGGTCGGAACTGTGTCTGGCGGGCAAGCAGTGAACATCATTCCGGATTTCCTCACGGCGGAAATCGAGGCCCGGGCGATCACGGGAGCGACACCCGCCGATCTCCTCGAGCCGGTAAGGCTTGCCGCAGTCGCGCTTGCGCAGCGAGGCTTTGAAACAAAGTGGGATCTTCTGAGCTGCTACCCCGCGTTGTCGCTCGCCGCCGATGCGCCACTTGCTAGGCTGATGGAACAACTGACCGGTATCGAAACGCTTGCCGCCGTAAGCTACGGCACCGAAGCCGGGCTTTATCAGGCGGCCGGCATCGACGCGATCATCTGCGGCCCGGGCGATATCGCCCGGGCCCATCGCGCCGACGAATTCATTCGCACCGACGAACTCGTTGCGTGTCAGACAATGATCGAGCGACTCGCTGAAACACTCCGAAGCTGAGGCATACAAATGGCGTTCTGGTTCAATTCCGATCGAGAGAGAGGGCGCATCTTCGCCGAAGCCTTCGCCCGCGACCTTCCCGATCTCCCCTTCATTATGGATTTGACGCAGGTTGATCCTGATGATGTCCGTTACGTCCTGACATGGACCTTACCGCCGGATCTCGACCGCTTCAAAAATCTCGAAATCGTCTTTTCGATCGGTGCCGGCGTCGATCAATTCCGGATCGAGACCCTTCCGACTGAGGTCAAGCTCGTCCGGATGGTCGAAGACGGCATCGTGCGCATGATGCAGGAATATGTGACGCTTGCCGTATTATCGCTTCACCGCAATCTCAAGGCATATCTTGCGCAGCAGTCCGAAAGCAGATGGCAAGCCCTGCCCGCCCGGCAGGCGGCAGACCGCCGGATCGGCGTGCTCGGTCTCGGGATGCTCGGGCAAGCGGTCATCGAGCGGCTGACGCCATTCGGCTTTCCGCTGTCCGGGTGGAGCCGTTCCCCACGCCGGATCGACGGAGTGCGCTGTCATTATGGCGCCGAGTCGCTGCCGTCCTTTCTTGGGGAGACTGACATTCTGGTCTGCCTTCTCCCGCTCACGGGGGAGACCCGCGGCATTCTCGATGCGCAGCTCTTTGCGGCCCTTTCGCCCGGCGCATCGCTCGTTCATGTCGGTCGTGGCGCACAGCTAGATCATGATGCCCTCATAGATGCGCTCGATAGGCATCAATTGTCCGGGGCGGTGATCGACGTCACCGAGCCGGAACCTCTGCCGCCCGAACATCCGTTCTGGCGGCACCCCAAGATCATGCTCACGCCGCACATCGCCAGCGTGACACAGCCGGACACCGCGGCCCGTGCGGTCATCGAGAACGTCAAGCGCCATCGCGCCGGCCTCGTCCCGATCGGACTGGTCGATCGCAGCCGCGGGTACTGAACCACAGCAGGACAGCAAGGAGAAATCATGTCCCTTCTCAAGACCATCGACCCGAACAGCACAGAGGCCCCGCGCGAATCCAAACCGCTCCCCGAGCGGCTGATCTCTGGCGATCCCTCGTTCAAGACGTGGGCCCAGGATGTGGCGCGCGATGGGCTCGTCCATACCGGGGTCTGGGAAGCAACGCCGGGTCTCACCCGCTCGATCAAGGGCGAGACCTTCGAGTTCTGCCATATCCTTCAAGGCGTCGTTGAGCTCACACCGGATGAAGGCGAGCCGGTTAGATACAAAGCGGGCGACAGTTTTGTCATGAAGCCGGGCTTCACCGGCACTTGGCGCACCATCGAAACGGTCAGGAAGATCTATGTGACGGTGATGTAACCGCACCGTCGACCACTTTTTATGAGGACCGCACGAGCCTGTTGAGTGGAATAGTAGGCCTCGTGTGGCCTCGCCAATATCATCCAAGGACACGGCCATGGCTCTGAGCTTTGATCCAGACACAATTCAGTTGCCGAAAGGCCATTTCATCGGCGGGCGCTACATCGATGCCGGGGGTGGGTTGCCCATGCGCCGCCCCTCCGATGCCGTCGTCTATGCCGAGTGCCCCGTAGCCGATGACGGCCTTGTCGACGAAGCCGTATCCGCTGCCAAGACGGCGCTCCGCGAAAGCAGCTGGTCCACCCGCCGCCCGCGCGAACGCACCAATGCCATGCATCGCTGGGCGGACCTGATCGAGTCCGAAGGCGAAACCCTTGCCCGGCTGGAAGCCGTCTCCTCCACGCGCCCGATCGGCCAGCTCATTGGGGGCGATGTCGCGGTCACCGCCGAGCAGATACGCTTCTTCGCCGAATTCGCTGACAAGGAAGGCAGCGATCTCGTCCCGACCGATGACTCGTGCCTCGGCATGATCCTGACCGAGCCCTATGGCGTCGTCGGCGCTATCACGCCGTGGAATTTTCCGCTCTCCATGGCGGGCTGGAAACTGGGGCCCGCACTTGCCGCTGGCAATGCCATTGTATTGAAGCCCTCGGAGATGACGCCGTTCTCGACGCTTTACCTCGCCGAACTAGCCGTTCGGGCCGGCATTCCGGCGGGCCTCATCAATATCGTGCTCGGCGACGGGCAGACCACCGGCCAGGCGATGACCGGTCATCCGGATATCGCGAAAATCAGCTTCACCGGATCGACTGCGGCCGGGTCAGCCATCATGGCGAATATCGCGAGGACGGGCGTAAAGCCAATGACGCTCGAGCTCGGCGGCAAAAGCCCGCAGATCGTCTTTGCCGATGCCGACCTGACGCTTGCCGCCAATGCCATCGCCAACAGCATCCTCGTCAATGCCGGCCAGGCCTGCGTCGCGGGTTCGCGCATCATCGTCGAGCAATCCGTAATGGAGCCGCTGATTGAGGCGATCTTGTCACAAATGGCGACAATCCGACCCGGCCCGACCTGGGACGAGACGAGCGACTATTCGCCGATCATTTCCGAGCGCCAGATCACCCGTATCGATGCCATCGTGCAGGCGGCGCGTCAGGCTGGAGCCGAATGCCTGGCCGGTGGCAAACGCCTCGAAACTGACGGCTATTTCTACGGCCCAACCCTGCTGTCGAACGTCGACCAGACCTCCCCGGCCGTCACGGAGGAAATCTTCGGCCCAGTGCTGACTGTGCAGAGCTTCACGGATGAAGAGGAGGCCCTCGCACTCGCCGACCACCCGACATACGGGCTGGCGGCGGGACTTTTCACTTGCGATCTCTCGCGTTCCATCCGCATGACGCGACGGCTGCAGGCCGGCACTGTTTGGGTCAATCGCTACAGCCGCTCCCGAGACCATATCCTGCCGACCGGTGGCTACAAGCGTTCCGGCATCGGCAAGGACCTCGGCCGCGAAGCCTATCACGCCAACCGCAAGAGCAAGAGCGTGCTCATCAACCTCCAGGATCACACATGAAGACCTACTCGATCGCGCTACTGCCGGGCGACGGCATCGGCAAACCAGTCACTGAGGCCGCCTGGGACGTCCTCCAGGCGACCGCCAAGGCATCGGGCTTTACACTTGAGGGGACGACCTTCCCGTGGTCCTGCGACTTCTACAAGCAAACAGGGGCCATGATGCCGGCAAACGGCATAGAAACGCTCAGACGCTTCGATGCCATCCTGCTTGGTGCCGTCGGCTGGCCGGCGGAGGTGCCGGATTCCGTGTCGCTGCACGGGCTGCTGTTGCCGATCCGCAAGGCCTTCACCCAATATGCCAATATCCGCCCGCACCGGCTCTTGCCCGGCGCCTCCGGCCCGCTGAAGAGCGACAACTTCGACATACTCTGCATCCGCGAGAATACCGAAGGCGAATATTCCGGCGCGGGCGGGCGCATTCATCAAGGAACGGCCGACGAGGTGGCTATAGAGACCGCCATCTTCACCCGCAAAGGCGTCGAACGCATCCTGCGCTTCGGTTTCGAGCAAGCGCGCGCGCGACGCGGCAAGCTGGCCTCGGTCACCAAATCCAATGCCCAAAGATATACCATGGTGTTCTGGGACGAGATGACCCGGAGCCTAGCCGCTGAATATCGCGACGTCGAGGTGACGAGCTATCATATCGACGCGATGGCGGCGCGCATAGTCATGGCACCGGACACGCTCGACGTCGTCGTCGCCTCCAACCTGTTCGGCGATATCCTCACCGATCTCGGCGCCGCCATCCAGGGCGGGCTCGGCTTTGCGGCCTCGGCCAATATCAATCCCGATCGCACCGCGCCTTCCATGTTCGAGCCGGTCCATGGCTCAGCACCCGACATCGCGTATCTCGGTATCGCCAACCCGATCGCCGCCATCTGGTCGGGCGCGATGATGCTCGACCATCTCGGCGAGCGTGCCGCCGCGGCGCGCGTCATGGCGGCGATCGAAGCGACGACGAAGGCCGGGATTGGCACCATTCCCGGAAGGCATATGACTGAGACGATTGCGAAGGCAGTGCTCGAACGCCTTCTCTGAGGAGCCACTCAAGTGCTCAAGCGCCCCCAACTTGGCTTTGAGCTGCATCCTTGCTTGCAGTGCTTCCATCCATTCCAGCGGTGAAAAAGAAGGCGCGGATCGAGAGATCCGCGCCCCAATTGGCGGCAGGGGAGGAGGGCCGCCTTACTGAAATCGGTCGAGGGTCTTGTAGTAGAGCCCGACCAGCGGCAGGAACCAGGGCTTGCCGAAATGACCGGGCACAGCAGGCCATTCAAGGCCCTTGAGCGGGTTCCGGTCAGCCTTGCCCAGCATGGCGTCGGCCATGATTATCCCGAGATGCGTCGAGAGCTGTGCCCCATGGCCCGAATAGCCCATCGCATACCACACGCCGTCGACATAGCCCGCGCGGGGATAGCGGTCCTTGGTCATATCCACCAGGCCGCCCCAGCAATAGTCGATCTCCACATGGGCAAGATGCGGGAAGATCTGGGCGAGGCTGGCGCGCAATATGGCGCCGCTCTTTGCGTCGGAGCGCTGGTCCGACGTCGCGGCAAAGCGGGCGCGCCCGCCGAAGATCAGCCGGTTGTCGGGCGACAGGCGGAAATAGTTGCCGATGTTCATCGAGGTGGTGCAGGTGCGGTTGCCCGGCATCGTGGCTGCCACTTCCGCCGAGGTCAAAGGCCGGGTCGCGATGAGGAAACTGCCGACCGGGATGATGCGGCGCCGGAAATAGTTGAAGGAGGCCCCGGACGTATAGGCGCCGGTTGCGACTAGGACATGGTCGGCGGTCACCTCACCTCGGGCCGTCTCCAGTCGGTGCTTCGGGCCCGATATGGTGTGGCGCGTCACATGGGCGTCTTCCAATATCGTCGCGCCATGCCGTGCTGCCGCCTTGGCCAATCCAACGACATATCGGCCCATATGCATCATCGCGCTCTTCTTTGAGAGCATTGCGCCATGGAAGGGAGAGCCGACCTCGGTCCTGAGATCATCCGGCGTCAGCAGGGCGGTATCCGGATCGACCTCACGATGCACCGCTTCGAAATTGCGGGCGATCGCCTCGAAATGCTGAGGCTTTGAAGCGAGCTTCAGCTTCCCCGCGCGCCGGAAGTCGCAATCGATGGCTTCCTCAGCAACGATTTTCTCGATCGTATCGATGGAGTCGTCGAGAGCTCGATAAAGCGCCACCGCGCGTTCTTTTCCAAGCTCTGCCTTGGCGGCGATGAAGCTGTGGGCAAGCCCGTTGTTGAGATGCCCGCCGTTGCGGCCGGATGCACCCCATCCGATATGGTTCGCCTCCAGCACGGCCACGCGCGCGCCGGACTTCGCGAGCTGCCGTGCTGCGGCCAAGCCGGTGAAGCCGCCGCCGATCACGGCAACATCATAATGGCCTTCGACGGGGCCACTGCAGGCGCCTGCGAATTTCGGGGCGGTGTCGTGCCAGTAGGATTCGAACTTCATCGCCTTGCTCCGCTAGAGGCCGACAACGCCGGAATGGTCTGCCATGCTCTTGATCTCGACATAGCCGTTGATCGGCTCGCGTCTACGATCAAGTTTGTTCTGGAAAAGGAGTGCCGACATGAACATGAGAGGAGAACACTCCAGTAATTTAAGGTAGTGCATTCGGTCGGTATCGTATCATCGAGTGGTCCTTGGTTATGCCGAGGCGCCTTCGATATAGGTCATTCTACCGGGGGCTATGCAGAGCAACTGGCCGCAGATGCCACGATGCGAAGCAGAATCTTTCGTATTTCCTCGATATTTGGCAGAGAGTTGCGCCCGCCAGCCGTTGTGGCACCGAGCCATTCGAAGATTTGCTATCAGCATAAGATGCGGTGAGCGCTCGCCAACACGGTCAAAGATGTCGCCCGTCTCCGGTTGTCGGGACGATCTTCTTTTCAGGCGACGTTATTCTTCCCTGTGAAGAAGCAGGGATCCAGGCAATGCATATGACCCAACTCGACATCGTTCCGTTTGGTACCGAACATCTCGAAGGCGCGTTGGCGCTTTCGCGACAGGCCGGTTGGCCACACAGGCTGGAGGATTGGGAAACGGCACTTGCAATGAGCACAGGCGTCGTCGTGCTGGAGAATGAAAAGGTCGTCGGCACTACACTCACGACAGTCTTCGGAGGCTGCGCCACGATAAATATGGTCATCGTTGCTGAAGCCATACGCGGACGTGGCCTCGGCCGCCGACTGATGGAAGCGGGTCTTGATGGTGCTCACGGAGTGCCATGCAGACTGGTTGCGACCCAGGAAGGCCTGCCGCTTTATGAGAAGATGGGCTTTCGCCAAGTTGGAGATATTCTGCAATGTCAGGGCATCTGTGCGGCCGTTGAAGCGCCGATCGATGTCGAATGGATGCAATCCGGCGATCTCCCGCAAATAGCTGCCCTGGACAGGGCAGCCTTCGGCGATGATCGCAGCAAGCTGATTTTCTATATGAAGGATGTCGGGCGGTTTGCGGTGATCCGGCGCGACGGACACGTCGCAGGTTTCTCGGCGACGCGCCCATTCGGCCGCGGTGAGGTCATCGGTCCCGTGGTGGCGGAGAATGCCGATGATGCCAAAAAGCTCATTTTGTTCCAAATAGCGGCTCGAGGCGACAGATTTCTTCGCATCGACACACCCAAGGACTTGGGCTTGTCGCAGTGGTTGGCCGAACGTGGACTTATCCATGTCGGCGGAGCGACGGCAATGCAGCGCGGCGGCCAAGTCAATCCTTCTCCCCGTGTAAAAACCTTTGCCCTGGCCAATCAGGCTTTCGGCTGAATCGGAGACAAAGATGCTCAGCAACTCCCTTATCGAACTCGACCGCGCCCATCTCGTACATCCGGTCGCCTCCTATCGTACCCACGAAAAGCTCGGCGTACGCGTCCTGTCCTCTGCTTCTGGTGCGACCGTGACCGACATGTCCGGGCGCCAGCTCATCGACGGTTTCGCGGGCCTCTGGTGCGTGAATGCCGGTTACGGTCATGACAGCATCGTCGAGGCTGCCGCGCGGCAGATGCGGGAACTGCCGTACGCTACCGCTTATTTTGGCCTCGGCGCCGAGCCGGGGATCCGTCTTGCCGCGGCGCTTGCCGAGCGGGCCCCTGGCGATCTCAATCATGTCTATTTCACCCTCGGCGGATCCGACGCGATCGACAGCACTGTCCGGTTCATCCGCTATTACTATCACGCCAAGGGTACCCCGCAGAAAGACCAGTTCATATCGCTCGAACAGGGCTATCATGGCTCTTCGACGGTCGGCGCCGGGCTGACGGCTCTTCCGGCCTTCCATGCCGGCTTCGGCATCCCCTTCGACTGGCAGCACAAGATCCCCTCGCATTACACTTACCGCAATCCCGTGGGCCCCGATCCGCAAGCGATCATCGCTGCCTCGAAACAGGCGTTGCGGCAGAAAGTGGAGGAGATCGGCGCGGAGCGGGTGGCGGCATTTTATGCTGAACCGATCCAGGGCTCGGGCGGCGTACTGGTGCCGCCCAGGGGCTGGATGAAGGCGATGCGCGACCTCTGCCACGAACTGGATATCCTGTTCATCGCCGACGAAGTGATCACCGGTTTCGGCCGCACCGGCCCGCTCTTCGCCTGCAGCGAAGACGAAGTCGTTCCCGATTTCCTGACAGTCGCCAAGGGCCTGACCTCGGGCTATGTGCCGATGGGCGCGGTCTTCATGACCGAGCGCGTGTATAGCACGATCGCAGACGGCGCTGGCACTTCCCTGGTGGGGCATGGCTATACCTATTCAGCCCACCCAGTGAGTGCCGCGGTGGCGCTCGAGGTTTTGCGCCTCTACGAGGGCGGGCTTCTGGAAAATGGCCGCAAGGCCGGCAAGCGCCTAATGGAGGGGCTGCAGGGCCTTGCCGACCATCCGCTCGTAGGCGACATCAGGGGCCGCGGCATGCTGGCGGCGATCGAGCTCGTCACCGACAAGACGAAGAAGACGCCGCTTCCGGCCACGGCCGATCCTTCCCGTCGGATTTTCGACCGGGCGTGGGACAACGGCCTCATCATCCGCGCCTTCGGCAATGGCGTGCTGGGCTATGCGCCGCCGCTTTGTTGCACAGATGGCGATATCGATGCGATTGTCGCCCGCACCCGGAAGACACTCGACCAGACGATGGAAGACAGTGACGTCAGGTTGGTCATGGCTTGATGCGGGAGCGAGTTGTTTACTTCCGGCAGCTCGGAAAAGCCTTGCTCGGGAGGCGCCACTCGAACTTTGCTGGCTTTTGCCGGCTCACAGGGGAAATAGGCTGGTCAGCGGCAGGTGCGATTTGACGATCGGCGATTTCAACACGACGTAACTGAAATATCGGTCGATGCCGATATCCATGTCGATGAGACGCTCCATGATCTCCTGATATTCGGCGATGCCGCTGGTGACGAACTTGATCAGATAGTCGTACCCACCTGAAACCAGGTGGCATTCGATGACCGAATCAATCTTTTCGGCAGTCGACAGGAAGCGTGCGAAATCAACCTGCCGGTGGTTCTTCAAGGTGATTTCGGTGAATACCGTTATAGTCTGACCGAGTTTGGCGGTGTTAATATGGGCGGAATAGCCGTCGATATAGCCCTCCGACTGCAGTTTTTTCACCCGCATCAGACAAGGGCTCGGCGATAGATGAACTAATTCGGCGAGCTCGACATTGGTGATCCGGCCGTTCTTCTGCAATTCATAGAGAATCTTGATGTCGATGCGGTCGAGCTTCACGCGGTCTCCCCGGGGCCGTTTCGGGCCCGCCTTTCAGCAGATTATGCCAGAGAGCATAACACAGCTTCCCACCTTGTCCATTTTCGCTTGGAAACATCCAGCCAGCATAAATGGTTATACTTGCCATCGATTGCAGAACATTATTCCGTTGAACGCTGGATTCAGCGCGCCACTTTGGCGGAGCCCGCAATAGTATGGATTTGCCTCAACGGAGATGACCATGCCTGCCCCGCTCGTTCTCGTAGAAACCACGGACTCCCAGCCCCAAGCCGCAGATGTGGTCGTGATCGGGGGCGGCATCGTCGGCGTCTTTACGGCCTACTATCTCGTTTGCCGCGGTCTCAAGGTAGTTCTCGTTGAAAAGGGGCTTATTGGCGCCGAGCAATCGAGCCGCAATTGGGGGTGGTGCCGGCAACAGAACCGCGATGCCCGCGAACTTCCACTCTCCACCAAGAGCCTTAATCTCTGGGATCGGTTCGCCGCCGAGACCGGAGAGGACACCGGCTTCCGACGCTGCGGGCTTCTCTATCTCTCCAACAACGAGAGGGAGTTGGAGGGCTGGGCTCGCTGGCGGGACTTCGCCCGCACGGCGGGTGTGACCACCTTCATGCTATCTTCCACGGAGGCGACCGAGCGTGGCAAAGCCACGGGGAAGCCGTGGAAAGGCGGTGTCTTTTCTTCGTCTGACGGCACCGCGGATCCGTCCAAGGCAGCGCCTGCGGTGGCGCGCGCGATCATCAGCGCGGGCGGCGTTGTACTCCAGAATTGCGCAGCTCGCGGCATTGAGACGAGTGGCGGCCGACTCTCCGCCGTTATCACCGAGAAAGGGACAATCCGGACAAAGGTCGCCGTCCTTGCCGGTGGCGCTTGGGCCTCGTCATTCTGCAACAACCTGGGTGTGCGCTTCCCCCAGGCTTCGGTCCGGTCGTCGATTCTGTCCGTCGAACCTGTCGAGGGCCTGCCGGATGCTCTCCACACGACGGAGGTCTCCACGACACGGCGTGCCGATGGCGGTTACACCCTGGCGATCAGCGGCCGCGCCAGGGTCGACGTTACGGCACAGCAACTCCGGTTCGCGAGATATTTCGTACCGATGTTTGCCCGCCGCTGGCGGAATCTGGCACCGGGCGGGGTCGAGGGCTGGCGCTCGGGACATGAAACGCTCAGACGCTGGCGGCTCGATGAGCGCACACCGATGGAACACATGCGTATTCTCGATCCGGCTGTCGACGAGGGCACGATTTCCGAAGTTCTCCGCCGGGCCCGGAACTTACTGCCAGGTCTCGCAAAGGCGAAAATCGCCTCAAGATGGGCCGGCTATATCGACAGCACGCCCGACGGTGTGCCGGCCATCGGCGAGGTCCCCAACATTCCCGGCTTCATTCTCGCGGCCGGTTTCAGCGGACATGGCTTCGGAATCGGCCCGGGTGCCGGTCATCTGATCGCAGATGTCATCACCGGACAAACGCCCCTTGTCGACCCTATTCCCTACAAACCGGAGCGTCTTACAGGCTCCGCCTGGGGCAAAGTGGCTGAGTTTTAGCGCTTTCGGGTCGGTCGCGCGCGCAACTCAAGTTCATTCAGGGGGCTTGTCACAAGGTTGGCGGTAGGACGCGTTGAGCCAAAGTACACCCCGCTACCTCGTCCGGTCACGAGCGTGCCGGCGCTGCGAAGTTGCGAGCAGAGTGAGCGCAAGGACCCGCGGCGTCTAAGCCGAGCCAAGCCGCAGCCCAATTCGCCGAATTGGGCTCGATGTCGAAATCAGCGTACAATTAGTTCGCCGCGTCCACCTGGTGATGGATTCGGGGCAACAAACGAGACGATGGCGGAAGCGATTTTGCCGCCGCCCTTCTCGGACGGTTCGATGGCATTGGCGAAATCGCTATCCTCGTCGCAGATAACGCGGAGGTCGATTAGCGCAACCCCTCGCTCGGCGGCTGCACGAGTAATGCAGTCATTAAGGATCGAGAGGGCCGTGACCGCAACACGCCTTTGGTCGGGGTCGGCGTAGCGTACGTCGTAAATCGTGCAGATGGCCGTCGGAAGTTTGGCGGCTAGTACGGTATCTAGGATATCGAAATAGCTTGAGCAGAACTGCTCTCTTACGGCCGCGAGCCTGAGCAGTGCGTCGCCGACCGACCGCGAGGGAGCGTTTAAGACCTCGGAAACGCGGAGTGCATCGTTGCCGCCCACGCTTGCTACCAGGTGGGTGGCATCGGTCGGTAGGCGCTGCAGTTGCAGACGCACATCCTCCATCAGACTGCCGTCAGCGGCAAGTAAAGAGGCAGACCACCCCGCCGGCAGCCGACGCACAAGATGCTGCAGGACGTCTGCCCCGCCGGCGACGTAAGCCCCGTTGTCGAACACCGAATCGCCCAGAAGCACGACCTTTTTCGCCACAGCCGTTTCCCCTGCCAACGTGAATGACATGCGCGCAGTAGCGGCCGAGATAGCAGCCGCCAGCAAGAGGCCTCTACGCGACAACGCCATCATCACCGCACTCATCTCCTGGTCAAGCGAATAACTAGCGGTAAGAGCGTATGAGGCAAGCTTGCCGAAGCATTCGAAGTCTTCGGTTGGGCTCCATTCAAGGCACAGGATTCAGAGCCGGCTTTCGAAGGGCGGACGCTTCCTCGGTCCGCCACCAGTGGAGAGCGGAAATTGGTGAGCAAAGCGCTTAGAATGACGCCCGCACCCTGGAACTCTAAAAGAGCGGCTCGGCATCGCCAAGCGGGAGTGTTGTTTCACGGGGCCCTCCTTCGTCTTCAATGCTAATCCTGGTGGCTCGATGCCGCGTTTCGCGAGCACTGCTCGATTTTGGCCAAGCGATTTTCGTGGTAAACTATAGGAAATTACTGAGAGCCATGTCTTGAAACGGGAGGAAGCAACATGGCTGTTCAAGTCCCGACGGATTTCCGCCGCGTGATCGTTGCCGCATCGGTTGGAAACATCATCGAATGGTATGACTTCTATATCTTCGGGAGCTTGGCTGCGGTTCTGTCCGTCAAGTTCTTCGAGCAATCACACCCGGTTGCGGCGCTGCTGAGTACGATTGCGCTCTTCACGGCAGGATTCCTGATCCGCCCACTTGGCGCTTTCCTCTTCGGCTGGATGGGCGATAGGGTCGGCCGCAAATACACATTCCTCATCACGCTGACGGGAATGGGGTTAGGCACCGGTGCGATCGGTCTAATCCCCACCTATGAGTCGATCGGTCTGACCGCTGCCTTCCTTCTTTTCAGCTTGCGGATGATCCAGGGCTTGTGCTTGGGCGGCGAGTATGGCGGCGCCATCACCTACGTCGCCGAGCACGTCCCCGACGAACGCCGCGGCTACTATACAGGCTGGCTTCAGACTTCCCCGACTCTCGGGATCGTGGTGTCGCTGGCGGTGATCATCGCGGCGCGAACCTATTTTGGCAGTGAAGCTTTCGACGCATGGGCGTGGCGCGTTCCATTCCTGGTGTCGTTCCTGCTTGTAGGCATCGCGATCTACATTCGGCTCCAGCTCCAGGAGACACCAATCTTCCAGGAGATCAAGGCCAAGGGGCAAATGACCCAAAATCCCTGGAGGGAAGCGTTTCTCAGCTCCAACATTAAATATGTGGGGATCGCCACCATCGTGCTTATTGGACAGGGCGTGGTCTGGTACAGCGGACAGTTCTGGGCGTTGTACTTTCTGCAGCAGGTCTCCAAAGTGGATCCGCTGAACTCCGCCTACATCGTCGGAGCGGCATTGCTTCTTGCAACGCCGAGCCTAATCCTCTTTGGCTGGCTTTCCGACATAATCGGCCGCAAGCCAGTGATCCTGGGAGGAATGCTGCTCGCCGCGCTCACCTATTACCCGCTGTATTTGTGGCTCGGTGCGGTCACGCAGCCTGGGAGCATCAACTATCCGATCGCAATCTTCATCATCTTCATCCTCGTTTGCTATGTCGGCATGGTCTACGGACCGGTTGGGGCGTTTCTGGCGGAATATTTTCCCGGTAGGATTCGGTACACGTCGGTATCAGTGCCGTATCACATCGGAAACGGCTGGGGTGGCGGACTGGTGCCGTTCATAACCTCGGCGGCCTTCGCAGCGACAGGTAGTATCGGGTACGCGCTGATCTACCCAATTGCCGTTCCTGCCGTGTGTTTCGTGCTCGCCATCTTCTTAATGCCAGAGACCCGCAGAATAAGCATTTGGCAGCCAACCGAGCCTCGAACCGAGTTGTAACAGGGTCGCCCATGCTGACACTCGGCCGTCACCCCCATTGAGGCGGCTCGGCGCGGTGCGAGCGAAGGCAGCGATATCCCCATCCGAATGACCAAGCCCTTTCCGCATTGCCCGCTTATCTCGGCTTGGCTTTGTAGGATTCTACAACTGCCAACCGATTCCGATCCGTGCTGATTTCACCGCCGACCAACAACGACGGAGAAATTCATGCAGATTCTCGCGATCTCGAAGCCACGGAATGACGAAGAAGCCCGGCTCCTCCACATGCATCACCAATTGCGCGCCCGGATCTTTTCCGCCCGGTTGGGCTGGGACGTTGACGTTATTGACGGTCGGGAGTCAGACGCTTTTGACGCGCTGATGCCAACCTACATCCTCGCAATTTCGAACAACGGTGACGTGGCAGGGTGCGCGAGGCTGCTTCCGGCGCTTGGCCCGACCATGGTGACGGACGTCTTTTCCTCGCTACTTCCGAATGGCCAGCTCAACGCGCACTCCGCGATGATCGAAAGCTCCCGCTTCTGCGTCGACACTAGTCTCGGGGAGGGCAAGGGAGCCGGCTCGGTACATGAGGCAACGCTGACGATGTTCGCAGGCATCATTGAATGGTGCATGGCGAATGGCTTCACCGAAATCGTCACGGTGACCGATCTCCGCTTCGAGCGGATCCTCGCTCGTGTTGGCTGGCCGCTGCAGCGGTTGGGGGAGCCGAAGAAGATCGGCGTAACGATGGCCGTGGCGGGCATCCTACCCGCCGACGCCGGCACATTTCAAAAACTCCGCCCATCTAACTACCGATCTGAATGCACCCCCCTCTGCAAGGCAGCGTAAGGAGAAATCGGTGAACCAGCTTCGCTCTCACCCTCGGCTTGTCCGCAAACTTCAGGAGGCGCTCGGCGATCATCTCTGCGTGGCGCTGGACGATGCAACGGTCGTCGAGATCATGCTCAATCCGGACGGAAAGCTCTTCATCGAGCGGCTCGGCCACGGCGTCGCGCCGGCCGGTGAGATGTCGTCGGCCGCGGCGGAAATGGTGATCGGTACCGTTGCCCATGCGCTTCAGTCAGAGGTGGACACGGAACAGCCGATCATCTCCGGAGAGCTGCCGATCGGTGGCCACCGCTTTGAAGGTCTTTTGCCGCCGGTGGTCGCCAAGCCTGCCTTCACTATTCGTCGTCGTGCGTCGCGTCTTATCCCGCTCGACGAGTATGTGCGCTCCGGCGTGATGACAGAGTACCAGGCATCGACGATCCGCAGCGCGATTTCCTCCAGGCTCAACATCATCATATCCGGGGGAACTGGCTCCGGCAAAACGACGCTCGCGAATGCTGTCATCGACGAGATTGTGAAGAGCGCACCAGAAGACCGGCTCGTCATTCTTGAGGACACCGCAGAGATTCAATGCGGGGCCCAGAACGCCGTCCTTCTCCACACCAGCGATACCGTTGACATGGCGCGGCTGCTGAAGAGCACCATGCGGCTGCGGCCCGACAGAATCGTGGTCGGTGAAGTCCGCGACGGCGCTGCGCTCACACTACTCAAGGCGTGGAACACCGGCCATCCGGGTGGCGTGGCGACTATCCATTCAAATACAGCGATGTCGGCGCTCCGCCGTCTCGAGCAGCTGACCGCCGAAGCCAGCCAGCAGCCGATGCATGAGGTGATCGGAGAAGCGGTCGATCTCGTCGTCTCCATAGAACGGACCCCGCGCGGGCGGCGCGTCCGCGACGTCATTCAGGTCGAGCGCTTCGCGGGCGGCCAGTACGAAATCGAATCCGACCAGCTTACAGAAGAGAAGGAGGCGCGCAATGTCGCGTAGAAATGCCGTCATCGCCGTCGCACTCCTTGCGGCGCACATCGTTCTCGCCTGCGTCGCGCCGGCGCTCGCCAGTTCGGGCGGCAGTCTTCCCTGGGAAGGGCCGCTGCAGCAAATCCAGGAGTCGATCACCGGGCCGGTCGCGGGAGCTATTGCACTTGCAGCGGTCGCAATTGCTGGCGGCATGCTCATCTTTGGGGGAGAACTGAACGACTTCGCGCGACGGCTGGTGTATATCGTGCTGGTGGCGGGCATCCTGCTCGGTGCCACCAACATCATCGGCCTGTTCGGCGCGACGGGCGCCTCGATTGGAGCATCGGACGAGCGAACCACATTCTTCAGCCGAAGCAGAGTAGGGGAGGGGGCTCATGGTTGAGTCCCTGTCCCGTCTAAAACACAACCGCATCCACCGTGCACTTTCGCGTCCGAATCTGCTGATGGGCGCGGACCGGGAACTGGTCCTGCTCACAGGTCTCGCCGCGGTCATCCTGATCTTTGTGGTCTTGACAATATATTCCGCGCTCTTCGGGGTTGCCGTCTGGATCGTCATCGTCGGGCTCTTGAGAATGATGGCAAAGGCGGACCCGCTGATGCGTCAGGTCTACTTCCGGCACATTTCTTACAAGCCCTACTACAAGGCGACCACCTCGCCGTGGCGGCGGTATTGAGGAGGTTTGCATGGTCGCTCTCAAAGGGTTCCGGGCAACCGGACCATCCTTCGCGGATCTCGTCCCCTATGCCGGTCTGGTTGACGATGGCGTCCTGCTATTGAAGGACGGCAGCCTCATGGCTGGCTGGTACTTTGCTGGGCCCGACACCGAAAGTGCCACCGATCTGGAACGCAATGAGCTATCGCGACAGATCAACGCCATTCTGTCGCGTCTTGGAAACGGGTGGATGATCCAGGTCGAAGCGATCCGTATTCCGACGGTTGACTATCCGTCTGAGGACGGGTGCCACTTCCCGGACCCGGTCACCCGGGCGATTGATGCCGAGCGCCGGGCGCATTTTGCGCGAGATCAGCGGCATTTCGAGAGCAAGCACGCTCTTATCCTCACCTATCGGCCCCTGGAGCCCAAAAAGACGGCCCTCAGCAGATACATCTACTCGGACGAGGAGAGCCGCAAGAAGACCTATGCCGACACGGTGCTGTTCATCTTCAAGAACGCTGTCCGGGAGATTGAGCAGTATTTTGCCAACACCCTTTCGATCCGGCGAATGGGAACGCGCGAGGTCGTCGAGAGGGGCGGGGAGAGGGTCGCTCGCTATGACGAACTGCTGCAATTCGTTCGCTTCTGTGTTACGGGCGAAAACCATCCAATCCGGCTGCCGGATGCTCCCATGTATCTCGACTGGATCGCGACAGCCGAGCTCAAGCATGGGCTAACGCCAAAGGTGGAAAGCCGCTACCTGGGTGTGGTGGCGATCGACGGACTGCCGGCAGAGAGCTGGCCGGGGATTCTCCACAGCCTTGATCTGATGCCGCTAAGCTATCGCTGGTCATCGCGTTTCATCTTCCTCGATGCGGAGGAGGCGCGGCAAAAGCTCGAGCGCACCCGCAAGAAATGGCAGCAAAAGGTCCGGCCGTTCTTTGACCAGCTATTCCAGACGCAAAGTCGTTCGATCGATCAGGACGCCATGAGCATGGTGGCCGAGACCGAGGACGCTATCGCGCAAGCCTCCTCGCAGTTGGTCGCCTATGGGTATTACACCCCGGTTATCGTTCTATTCGACGGTGATCGCGAAGCCTTGCAGGAGGAGGCGGAGGCGGTACGCAGGCTAATACAGGCCGAAGGCTTCGGAGCGAGGATCGAAACACTCAACGCAACCGACGCCTATCTCGGAAGCCTTCCAGGCAATTGGTACGCAAATGTGCGCGAGCCGCTGATCAATACCAGCAATCTCGCCGACCTCATCCCACTGAACTCTGTTTGGTCGGGCAACCCCGTTGCACCGTGCCCTTTTTACCCGCCGGACTCGCCACCGCTCATGCAGGTCGCGAGTGGGTCGACACCGTTTCGGCTGAATCTTCATGTCGACGACGTTGGTCACACTCTCATTTTCGGACCGACCGGATCGGGCAAGTCGACGCTTCTGGCACTAATCGCGGCGCAGTTTCGACGCTACGAACGCGCCCAGATCTTTGCCTTTGACAAGGGAAACTCGCTCCTGCCCCTGACGCTCGCCACTGGCGGCGATCACTATGAGATTGGTGGCGGCTCTGAAGAAAAAGGAAAGGCGCTGGCCTTTTGCCCGCTTTCGGACCTCTCCAGCGAAACCGATCGGGCCTGGGCCACGGAATGGATCGAGATGCTGGTGGACCTGCAAGGCGTAACCATCACCCCCGATCATCGCAATGCAATTTCCCGCCAGATCGGGTTGATGGTCAGCGCGCCCGGAAGATCGTTGTCCGACTTCGCAAGTGGGGTGCAGATGCGTGAAATCAAAGACGCGCTGCATCACTATACCGTTGATGGTCCAATGGGACAGCTTCTCGACGCCGAGGAAGACGGTCTGACGCTCGGTGCCTTCCAGACCTTTGAGATAGAACAACTGATGAACATGGGCGAACGCAATCTCGTGCCCGTACTGACTTATCTGTTCCGGCGGATCGAGAAGCGCCTCGATGGCGCTCCCAGCCTGATCGTGCTGGATGAGGCCTGGCTGATGCTCGGCCATCCAGTGTTCCGCAGCAAGATACGCGAATGGCTGAAAGTGCTGCGTAAGGCCAACTGCGCCGTCGTGCTCGCCACACAGTCGATCTCCGACGCCGAACGCTCCGGGATCATCGACGTGCTGAAGGAATCCTGCCCAACAAAGATCTGCCTTCCGAATGGTGCCGCCAGAGAGCCTGGAACTCGCGAGTTCTACGACCGGATCGGATTCAACGAGCGGCAGATCGAGATCGTCTCGAACGCGATTCCCAAGCGCGAATACTACGTCGTCACTCCTGAAGGCCGACGGCTGTTCGATATGGCGCTCGGGCCGCTGGCGCTTAGCTTCGTCGGCGCATCCGGCAAGGAAGACCTCAAGCGCATCCGCGCCCTCTATTCCGAACACGGCCGCGACTGGCCGATCCACTGGCTTCAAATGAAAGGAGTCCACGATGCCGCATCGTTGCTTAACTTCGAATAGATTGCTCGCTGGTCTGGCGGCGTTCGTGGTGGCTACCGGCGAAGCAAAGCCCGCCGAGGCCGGAACCGCCACCGGCGCTGCGACCGAGTGGACGCAGGTCCTCAACAATGGCGAGCTCGTTTCCCTTGTTGGCCAATCCGGCGAGCAAATCCAGAACCAGCTCACCCAGATCAGCCAGTTGGCACAGCAGATCGAAACGCAGCTCAACATCTACCAAAACTTGCTGCAAAACACCGCGACCCTCCCGTCGCATATGTGGGGACAGGTAGAAAGCGACCTCAATCATCTCCGCAGCATCGTCGACCAGGGCCAGAGCATTTCGTTTTCCATGGGCAACGCCGATGACGTGCTGCAGCAGCGCTTCCAAAGCTATTCGAGCCTTAGGACCAATCTGCCCAACACCGAGAAATTCTCGTCGAGTTACCAGACCTGGTCCGACACTAACCGCGAAACCATCGCCAGCACGCTGAAGGCAGCGAACCTGACGGCCGACCAGTTCGACAGCGAGGAAAGTACGATGTCCTCACTACGGTCGATGTCCGAGACATCAGATGGCCAGATGAAGGCCCTGCAAGTGGGTCACCAAATCGCCGCGCAACAGGTGGCGCAGATGCAGAAGCTGCGCGGTCTCGTCTCCCAGCAGATGACGATGATGGGGACGTGGCTTCAGACCGAACAAACCGACAAGGACCTGGCCCAGGCCCGGCGGGAGAAATTCTTCAACGCCGAAGTCAAGACCATCCCGGCAGGTCAGAAGATGGAGCCCCGCTGGTGAACCGCGCCGTCGCCATCGCCTTCCTTGTGGTTGTTGCCGCTGTTTCATCTGCGGCGACGGTGCTGATTGTCAAATCCAGAGACACCACGAAGCCCCCGCTCACTGAAGAACGACGCGCCGTCAGGGAGAAATTCTTCGGCTCGAACAAAGAACTGCCGCCGATCAAGGATGGCCAGGAGATGCGTCCAAGATGGTGAGATCTAATCTTGAACGGTCACTCCTGATCGCAGGCTTCCTTTGCCTCGTCTTTGCAGCGCCAGCCTTCGCCCAACAGGGACAAGTCCTGACCGAACTGGAAAATCAGGTCTCGACCGCCGCGAAGGGGTGGGAAACCACCATCATGGATGCTGCAAAATCTCTTTTCTGGATCCTGGCGACCATTGAGGTGGGCATTGCCGCCGTCTGGCTGGCGCTTCAGGCTGCATCGCTCGATAGCTGGTTCGCGGAGCTTGTTCGGCGGATCATGTTCATTGGCTTCTTCGCCTTCGTTCTCACTCAAGGGCCGACCTTTGCGCGAGCGGTCGTCGACAGCCTCTTCCAGATTGGCGCCGGCGGCGGATCGGCGTCGCCTGCTGAAGTCTTCGACGCCGGAATTCGGGTTGCCTCGCAAATGTCGCAGCAAGCACAATTCGGCGTATTTGAGGACAATGCATTGGCGATTGCTGCCGTGTTGGCGATGGGTGTCGTCGTCATCTGCTTCTCGCTGGTCGCAGCAATTTTCGTCTCGGTCATGGTCGAGATGTATGTCGGCCTGCTTGCCGGCATGATCATGCTCGGGCTTGGCGGATCCTCCTTCACCAAGGACTTTGCTGTCCGTTATCTCGTCTACGCCTTCGGCGTCGGCATGAAACTGATGGC
>NZ_JBQEMS010000020.1:0-103547 GCF_052044265.1 Sinorhizobium sp. 22678
ACGGACGGTCTCCCTCGATTGAGATCTTAACGACTCACTCTGGCACATTGCGATGCCGTTGGGAGCCGTCCACCCCAACAGTGCTCGTCACAGGGATGAGAGCAGCGCCGCGTCTGCGGCGCGGGAAACGTTCTTTCAGCCCAAGGACTTGGTCTGGCTGGATTCCTGTGACAAGCACAGGAATGAGGAAATCAAACAGGCGGCGGCGGGCTGCCCGAATTTCAATAGGCCTTAGCTCACGATATGCCGGGCAACCGACCGCAACACTGATCGATCCTTTGCGCTTGCGGTTATAGAGGTTGTCGATGACGATGGCTGATTGGCGAGGATTTTCCGCCTGGGTGGATCGATGCTGGGCGCCTCCAGTTGGACCCCGTGTATTGGTAATACAATTCTTGTGCGGCGCAATATTCGGTCACACCCGGCCGGTCGGCTTGAAAAACAAAGAAACCTCTAATATAACCGTTCCCGTGTGTTAATCCGCGAATATGAGAATGCGATCTTTGCAATCGCGCCGTCCAGCCTCGAAATGAGTGTGAAAACTTCGCGAATTCGCCCGATTTCTGTCGTGAAGGCTTCATCTGCCGGCGTTATATTCTATTCCGTCTTACAAAAACCAATATCGAATGTTTAAGGTCCCATCAAAAGAGGGACATAAGAAATAATACGGGAGAGCTATGATGAGAGAGCGTAATCTCTATCGTATCGTCGAAGTCAGCATGAGGCGCGAAAGCGGCCGGAAGGAAATCGGCATCATGACCGTGCGCCAGGCCCTTGAGCTTCCCCAGGTACCAAGCCTCGAATACAGTCATCCGGAACTCAATTCGCGGTCCGACGGCCGCTTCCTCACGCGTGACCAACTCGAGGCCTATGCGCGCTGCGCCTGACCCCGAGAGCACGGCTCCGGCATCATTCTCACGCCCTGCCTATTGCAGCAGCCCGTCCGGCTGCTAACGTCCTTCTCTCCAGATTCGCTTCGGCGTCGCCCTGACCTAGGGGGCGGTGCTGGTGCGTCGATTTCTGCGAACGAACCGCTCGGGCCAGACCGAGACCGAATGATGGAGCCGGACGATCATGCAGACAGCCCTGACACCCCCGCCCCTCGTCCTGCTGCCGATCTCCGGCAGCTCCGTCGGGTTTCCGGTGCGCCGGGTCTATTGTGTCGGCCGCAACTATGCGGCCCACGCCCGCGAGATGGGTCACGACCCGGACCGTGAGGCGCCCTTCTTCTTTCAGAAAAACGCCGACAATCTTCTGCCGCCGGGCGAGGATTTTCCCTATCCGACGCGCTCTTCCGACGTTCATCACGAGGTTGAGCTGGTCGTCGCCATGCGCACCGGGGGCGCGGATATTCCCGTCGAGCAGGCAGCCGATCACATCTTCGGTTATGCCGTCGGCATCGACTTCACCCGCCGGGATCTGCAGGCGGAAGCCAAGAAGGCGGGCAAGCCGTGGACGGCCGCCAAGGCGTTCGAGCATTCCGCGCCGGTTTCCGCGATCGTCCCCGTCACCGCGATCGGTCATCCCGCAAGCGGCAATATATGGCTCAAGGTCAATGGCGAACTGCGCCAACAGGGCGACCTCGACCAGATGATCTGGAAGGTGCCCGAGATCATCGCCGAGCTTTCCCGCCTCTTCACTCTCGCGCCGGGCGACATCATCATGACCGGAACGCCGTCAGGTGTGGGTGCCGTCACGCAAGGCGATGTCGTAGCCTGCGGCATCGACGGGATCGGCGCTATCTCCGTCAACATCGTTTGAGAAACGGAAGGGCGAAATTCACCGCCTTCGACCAAAGGACGCAGCCGCCATGCCGCTTTACGCTCTAGGACCGCTCAGACCGCAGACGCCGACCGAAGGCAGCTACTGGGTGGCGCCGGACGCAACCATCATCGGGCAGGTTGAGCTCGGCGAGGACGTCGGCATCTGGTTCGGCGCGACGCTGCGCGGCGACAACGAGCCGATCCGCATCGGCGCGCGCACGAACATCCAGGAGGCCGTCATCATCCATGTCGATCCCGGTCACCCGGTTTCCATAGGCGAAGGCTGCACCATCGGTCACCGGGCTATCGTTCACGGCTGCACCATCGGCGACAATTCGCTGATCGGCATGGGAGCGACGATATTGAACGGCGCGAAGATCGGCCGCAATTGCCTCGTCGGCGCCAACGCGCTGGTCACCGAGGGGAAGGAATTCCCCGACAATTCACTCATCGTCGGCGCCCCGGCCAAGATGGTGCGGACCCTCGATGACGCCGCCGTCGAAGGATTGAAGCGTTCGGCCGAACATTATGTGAAGAATTGGCAGCGTTACGCCGCCCAACTTACGCTGCTGGATTGATACGCGGCCTCACGCGCAGCTCTTGCAGTGTCCGCGGATCTCGATCGTCGTCTTCTCGGTCTTGAACTCCTGCGCGCGCACGAGCGTGGAAAGCCGATCCTCGATCACCTCGTCATGAAACTCGGTCACCTGGCCGCAGCCTTCGCAGATGGTGAAGGCCGTGACACCGTGGTCGTGCTCGTGTTCATGCGGGCAGCTGCAGGCCACGAAGGCGTTGAGGCTCTCCAGCCGATGAACCAGCCCGTATTCGAGCAGCTTGTCGAGCGCGCGATAGACCTGCAGCGGTGCGCGAAAGCCATTGTCGCGCAGCTTGTCGAGAATGGTGTAGGCGCTCATCGGACCGTCCGAATGGGCCAGCGCCCCCATCACCAGCGACTGGTTCTTGGTCAGTTGGGGCGTAACCATCAGTGATGTCCTCCATCCGAAGTATGCGGGGCGCTCTCGATCCGGCGGCCGACCGGCAACAGACTCAGCACGAAAAGGACCAGCGCGGCAACCACGATCGACGGTCCCGACGGCGTATCCCAGTGAAGCGAGCCGAAAAGCCCGCCGGCAACGGCGACCGCGCCGATCAGCGAGGCGTAGACAGCCATGACTTCCGGAGACGAGGCGAAGCGACGGGCGGTTGCCGCCGGTATGATCAGCAGCGAGGTGATCAGCAGGATGCCGACGATCTTCATGGCGATCGCAATCACCAGAGCCATCAGCAGCATGAAGAAGAACCGCGCCCTCTCGGGCTCGAGGCCTTCCGCTTCGGCCAGCTCCGGATTGACGGTCGATGCGAGCAACGGCCGCCAGAGATAGACCAGTGCGAAGATCACCAGAATGCCACCGCCCCAGACGATGTCGATATCGGCGCGGGATACCGCGAGGATGTCGCCGAAGAGGAAGCCGACGAGGTCGATCCGGACCCAGGTCATGAAGGCGACGATGACGAGGCCGATCGACAGCGCCGAGTGCGAGAGAATGCCGAGCAGCGCGTCGGTGGAGAGCGCGCCGCGCTTCTGCAGGAAGAGAAGCAGCACCGAGACGACGGAAGCGACGATAAACACGCTTACCATGAGGTTGAGGTCCATGAGCAGCGAGAGTGCCACCCCGAGCAGCGCCGAATGTGCCATCGTATCGCCGAAATAGGCCATGCGACGCCAGATGACGAAGCAACCGAGCGGCCCCGCGACCATGGCGATGCCAATTCCGGCGACGAGCGCGCGAATGAAGAAATCGTCAAGCATCGCGCTTCTCCGTCCCGTAACCCTGGAGCCGCGCGTGATGGCCGCAGCCGCAGTCCGGATCGTGATCGTGAATGTTGTCGGCCTCTTCGTCATGATGGTGGCCGTCGTCCGGGAAGCAGCTTTCGGTGATGCTGCCGTCGGCATGCAGCACCCGCCCGTCCGGGAGGTGCGTATGGTCGTGGTGATGACTGTAAACCGCAAGCGCGCCGGCGGCCCGGCGGCCGAAGAGTTTGAGATATTCCGGACTCTGGCTCACCACCTGCGGCGTTCCGCGACAGCAGACGTGGCCGTTGAGACAGACGACCGTATCGGTTTCCGCCATGACGATATGGAGATCGTGGGAAATGAGCAGGATACCGCAGCCGGTGCGGTTGCGGATCTGCTTGATCAATTCGTAGAGGGCTATCTCCCCGGAAAAATCGACTCCCTGCACCGGCTCGTCCAGGACCAGCAGGTCGGGTTTGCGGGCGATCGCCCGGGCAAGCAGCGCCCGCTGGAACTCGCCACCCGAAAGGTGCTGCACCTCGGCCTTCGCCATGTGCAGCATGCCCGTCGCTGCGAGCGACTCTTCGATCTCTCGCCCCTTGAGCGGGCCCGTCAGCGTCATCAGCCGCTCCACCGTCAGCGGCAGCGTCCAGTCGACGGCAAGCTTCTGCGGCACATAGCCGACCTTCAGCCCTGCGAGCCGGTCGACGTGTCCCTCATCTGGCTTGAGAACCCCGATCGCCGTCTTCGCCGTCGTCGATTTTCCCGAACCGTTCGGCCCTATGAGGGTGACGATCTCGCCGCGGCTGATCGAAAAATCGACGCCGCGCACCAGCCATCTGCCGTTTCGCCGCACTCCGGCATTGGCGAGGCTGACCAAGGGCGTCGTTTCTGGTGATCGGAAGTTCAACATCAAAAAGTTCCGGCTGGTGGTTGCCACTGGCTATCGCACACGTTATAGCATAACGCAATTGATGTAATAACATAACAACGCCGTTTCAAGCAATGTCCGGCCGTAAACGCCGGCTGCAGCAACCGGACAATTCGGAGAAAACGATGAATTCGACGACTGCCCTCCTGTTCGCCTCGACGCTTCTCCTTGCCTCCCCCGCATTTGCGGAGGCGCCCAATGTGGTCGTCTCGATCAAGCCGGTCCATTCGCTGGTCGCCTCGATCATGCAGGGCGTCGGCGAACCCTCGCTCATCGTCGAGGGCGGCGCCTCCCCTCATACCTACACCATGAAGCCGTCGAACGCCGCGGCACTGCAGGCGGCAAAGGTCGTGTTCTGGGTCGGACCAGGCCTGGAGGCTTTCCTCGACAAGCCGCTTGATACGCTCGGCACAGGTGCCCAGGTGGTCGAACTCGGCGAGGCTCCCGGGCTGGAGAAGCTGAAGTTCCGCGAGGGCGGCGCCTTCGAGGGGCATGATCACGGGGAAGAGGGGCACGGCGGGGAAGCCGGCCACGAAGATCATGGCGATGCCCATGCCGGCGAAGCGGACGGTGCCGAGCATGCCGATAAGCATGACGATCATCATCATGCAGAAGGCGAATTCGACATGCATATGTGGCTCGATCCGATGAACGCCAAGGCCATGGCGACGGAGATCGAGAAGACTTTGGCCGCGGCCGATCCGTCCAACGCCGCCACCTACAAGGCCAATCTGGAGAGGTTCAACGAGCGGATCGACGCTCTCGACAAGGGTCTCGCCGAGACGGTGGCTGCAATCAAGGACAAGCCTTTCGTAGTCTTCCACGATGCCTATCAGTATTTCGAGAACCGCTACAAGGTGCGCGTCGCCGGTTCGATCACCGTCAGCCCGGAAGTGCTGCCCGGCGCGGAACGGCTCTCCGAGATCCGCGCGAAGATCAAGGAATTGGGCGCGACCTGCGTCTTCGCCGAGCCGCAGTTCGAGCCCAAGCTCGTCAGTGTCGTCATCGAAGGCACGCCGGCGAAATCCGGCACGCTCGATCCGGAAGCCGGCACCCTCGAGGCCGGACCGGATCTCTACTTCCAGATGATGGAAAACATCGGCGTCTCGCTGAAGGAATGCCTATCTTCGGCGAGCTAAGGCCTGTTGAGATTCGGGCCACCGCCGCCGCTTGTTTGCTCGCCTCATCCCTGTGCTCGTCACAGGGATGAGGGAAAAATCGGGGTCCTTAAAAAGGAACACGCAAGGTCAATAGGCCGATGCGAGGCCTGCGATCACGCCCGTTGCGAGGCTGATCAGCAGAAAGTCATTGTCGACGCGCACCCATTGCTGGCCCCGTGGCGGCGGCCGCAGCTTGTAGCGACGGTAGTCGCGGACATAGGCCATGTGGCGCCGCTCGGACGGGCTCAGCCTGTGGCCGCGCGCCCAGCGGTGCTTTTTGACGATCACGCGCTTTTCGACATGCTTCTCGACGTGTCGGTCGACACGTTTCTCGACATGACGATCGATGTGCCTGTGGCGATTGCGATCATGCGCCTGCGCAAGCTCGAAGGAGCCGGCCGGCTGAGCAAGCGCCATCGGAGTGGCGAGGAACGAGCTGGCGACGAGCGCGATCAGAAGGCGTTTCATGGGGTTTTCCTTTCGTTATTACCCCCCGAAACTAAGCCTTCCTTCCTGAACCGAATATGAAGCCTGACATTACAAATAAGTAATGATTACCGATGCTTATAAGAGCTCTCTCATAAACTTTCCGCATTCAAACGCTAAGCGCCTGGTAACGGAACCGGTCGAAATCGGCAGGCATCGCGCAACCCGAGATATCGAAAGCGAAGATGCCGGCGAACGCCCCCGTGAAGGAACCGTGCTCGCCGCGCCCACCTTCGTCCGAAATCACGCCGGCGTCGAGCACCGGCCCGATGGTCAGCCATTGTGCCTGGTCCGCCCCTCGCCAAAAGAACTGGAGATCGTTGTCTCTCACCTCCATGGCGAGATGAATTGGACCGTCGGGTACGGCGATCCCGCTGCCGACCGGATAGGTCAACCGCCCGTTCGGAAAATCGCCCGGACAGGAGAGTACGGTGAGGGTACGTCCGAGGGTTTCGTGCCGTGTGACGCCGAGGGCATGGAACTTGTGCCGGTTATAATAATGCGTGAGACCCGCGACCTGCTGATAGGTGTCAGGAGCGAAATCGACGACGGCTTCCACGCGGAAGGAATGATGTTCCTGCCGCCGCGCCACCAGCGCCTGCTCGAACCAGCTGCCGATGCTCTCGCGGCCGAAGAGCCGGAGATGCCCGGTCCGGGCGGTTAACGAGAATATCCGCTCCGGGACCGGGGTGCGCAGCCACTGGAACTCCGGCGGAAGCACCTGCTCGTCGAAGTCCGTTTCAAAAAGGACACGCTCAGCGACGGTTCCTGCGGCTCCCGGCGCGGGCACGGTCACCTCGGGAACCGGGCCGCCATTTTCGAGATAGAGCCATCCGTCCTCCCGCCAGACGCATTTCTGCAGCGCAGTCTCGCGGCCGAGCGTGCAGCGTCGCTGCGGCGGCAGCGGCCGGCCGCAAAGATGCGTATGATAGGCTTGGCCGTCCGGCGTCTCGACATATTGCCCGTGCCCCGCGCGTTGCAGAGCCGCCTCCGGGTGACCCTTGGATGTGATGAGATGAACATTCGGGTGCATCTCGTAAGGTCCGTCGATGGTGCGGGACCGCGCCATGCCCACGGCGTGGTCGTAACCTGTTCCTCCCTCGGCGACAGTCAGGTAATACCAACCGTCGCGTCTGAAGAGATGCGGCCCTTCGACGAGGCCGAGCGGACTGCCGGCGAAGATGTTCTTCGCCGGGCCTACGAGCTTGCGGGTTCGCTCGTCCCATTCCTGCAGCAGGATACCGTCGAAAGCGGGGCTTTTGGGCGAACCGCCGAAGCTTTCGGAGCGGTGGTTCCACTTCATGTTGAGAAACCATTTGCGGCCATCGTCGTCATGGAAGAGCGACGGATCGAATCCCGACGAATTGACATAGACCGGATCGGACCAGGTGGCCTCGACCGCTTCCGCCGTCACGATGTAGTTGTGGGCATCCTTGAAGTTGCCGTCCAGGCGTTTGACGTCGGTATAGACGAGCCAGAACAGCCCGTCGCAATAGGAGAGGCACGGAGCCCATACGCCGCAACTGTCGGGGTTGCCGCGCATGTCGAGCTGACTTGCGCGTTCGAGCGGACGGCGCACGAGTCGCCAGTTCACGAGATCGCGCGAATGGTGAATCTGCACGCCGGGGTACCATTCGAATGTCGAGGTCGCGATGTAATAGTCTTCGCCGACCCGACAGATAGACGGGTCCGGATTGAAACCGGGCAGGATCGGGTTCCGGATCGTCGCGTTCATCTCTTGCATCTCCCTCTTCGCGGTGCCGCATCCAGCCCCAAGCTCACCGTCTTTTCAAGACCTTTCGCGCAGCGTTCCCAGACCGGCATCCCGGCAGATTGCCACCTGTCGAATCGCCTGAAATCCCCTGCGCGGGCTTCATTTTCCACGAAAGCTGCGGCGGAACATCGGCGGGAAGCGCGCCTGCGTGCCTAAGTTTTGATCATTCGCCGGTGGACGGTATTCGACTTTCGTCTGAGACCCCGCCCCTATCCCGGAAAATCGGCCATCGCACTTGAAAGCAGGCTTGAAATGGGCACTCTGCCTGTGCTTGGCAAAAAAACAAAAACCATTGCGGGGAGGAACTCGATGAAACCGTTACTCGGCTTCAGCCGATTGATCGACGCCATTACCGAAAAGATCGGCAAGGCGGTCTCTTGGCTTATTCTGGTGGCCGTGCTCGTGAGCGCCGGCAACGCCGTCATCCGAAAAGTGTTCAACATGTCGTCCAATGCATGGCTGGAGGCGCAGTGGTATCTCTTCGGCGCCGCCTTCATGTTCGCTGCCGCCTACACGCTGAGCCAGAACGAGCACATCCGCATCGATGTCGTCTACGGAATGTTCTCGCGCCGCGTGCAGCACTGGATCGACCTCTTCGGACACGTCTTCTTCCTGATGCCCTTCGTGCTTCTCATGCTGTATTACCTCGTGCCCTACGTACGGATGTCCTATGTTTCGGGCGAACTTTCCTCGAGCGCCGGCGGGCTCATCCTATGGCCGGCGAAAGCGATCCTGCTGATCGGCTTCGTTCTTCTCGCCCTGCAGGGCGTATCCGAAATCATCAAGAAGATCGCGATCATGACCGGAAACATGGACGATCCGACGCCTTACGTTCCGGCTCATGCACCGCTCGATGACACGGTATCGCCGGAGGCCCGCTCATGATCGAGTTCGTCGCTGAAAACCTGGCGCCGATCATGTTCGTGTCGCTGATCGTGTTCCTGCTGCTCGGATATCCGGTCGCCTTCTCGCTTGCCGCCAACGGTCTCCTCTTCTTCATCATCGGCGTCGAACTCGCGCCCTTGTCGGATTCCATCAATCTTTCCTGGCCCCTGCTGAACGCACTGCCGGAACGGTTCTGGGGGGTCATGTCGAACGACACGCTTCTCGCCATCCCCTTCTTCACCTTCATGGGCATAGTGCTCGAACGGTCGGGCATGGCCGAGGATCTTCTCGACACGATCGGCCAGCTCTTCGGTCCCGTGCGCGGGGGGCTTGCCTACGCTGTCATCTTCGTGGGCGCGCTTCTTGCGGCCACCACCGGCGTCGTTGCGGCTTCCGTGATCGCCATGGGTCTGATCTCGCTGCCGATCATGCTGCGCTACGGCTATGACCGCCGCATCGCCACCGGCGTCATTGCTGCATCCGGCACGCTCGCGCAGATCATCCCGCCGTCGCTCGTGCTGATCGTTCTTGCCGACCAGCTCGGCCGCTCGGTCGGCGACATGTATGCCGGCGCCCTCATCCCCGGTCTCGTTCTGACCGGGCTCTATATGGGCTACATCCTGCTGATGACCTTCGTGAAGCGGCACTCCATGCCGGCGCTGCCTTTGGAAGCGCGCACCCTCGGGTCCGGCGTCACCTCGCTTGCGATCGCGCTCCTGGTCGCCTGCGCAATCGCCTATGCGGCACACGTCTATCTTTCGCCGACACAGGGTGAAAACGCGGACATCCTCGGAGCGACGGTGGGTACCATATTCATCTATCTGGTCGCCCTCGCCGACAGGGCGCTCAAGATCAACGCGCTTTCGCGTCTGGCCCAGCAGGTGATCATCGTGCTGATCCCGCCGCTGGCCCTGATCTTCCTGGTTCTCGGCACCATATTCCTCGGCATCGCCACCCCGACCGAAGGCGGAGCCATGGGAGCCGTCGGTGCCCTTGTCATGGCTGCGGCCAAGGGCCGGCTGAACATGGAGGTCGTCCGCGCCGCGCTCGCCTCCACGACACGGCTCTCCGCCTTCGTGCTGTTCATCCTGATCGGCGCCCGGGTCTTTTCGCTCACCTTCTACGGCGTCAACGGACACCTCTGGGTGGAACATCTGCTGACCGCGCTCCCGGGCGGCGAGATCGGTTTCCTGATCGCCGTCAACGTGCTCGTCTTCTTCCTGGCGTTCTTCCTCGATTTCTTCGAGCTCGCTTTCATCATCGTGCCGCTGCTCGCACCGGCGGCCGACAAGCTGGGCATCGATCTGATCTGGTTCGGCGTGCTGCTCGGCATCAACATGCAGACGAGCTTCATGCATCCGCCCTTCGGTTTCGCACTCTTCTACCTGCGCTCAGTCGCAGCCCGGGTGCCCTATCTCGACAAGGTGACCGGCAAGAAGATGGAGCCGGTGACGACGGGGCAGATCTATTGGGGCGCAGTGCCTTTCGTCGGCATACAGATCATCATGATTGCGCTCACACTCATGTTCCCGCAGATGGTGCTGCATTACAAAGGCAGCGGCACCGGCGTCGATCCGTCGACGATAAAGATCGAAGTTCCGGGCTTCGGCAACGGCGGAGGCGGCCTGACCTTGCCCGACAACCGCGGCGGCCTCGGTCTTCCCGGCGGCTTGCAGCTGCCAAGCGGCAGCCCGCTCGACGGGGCTGGCCAGCAGCCGGCCCAACCGAATACGGCGCCGCAGCAGAACAACCCGGCTTCCGATCTCAGCGCACCGCCGTCGTTCAACTGAAGTGCGATCCACAAGCAGGCCGACGGCTTACCGTTGGCCGATACAAAGAAGCCAGCCGGCAGCGGCCGGGTGGCTTCTTTGCAGCATTCCATTTGGAAGGACGGATCAATCGGCAGCGAATTGCCGGGGGCTGAGCCTCAGAGCAGCTGCGCGGCGATGGCCTTCGAGCCGTTCTGTAGCGCTCTGCCGTACAGCGGCAGGAGCGACCGCGGCAACGCCGCGTTCATCCAACCATTGATGCGTGCAGATTTTGACGTAGGAGCCGACCCAGAGCCCACCCGTATACCGGCCAGCGGCCATGGTCGGAAGGGTGTGATTGGTGCCGCAGCACTTGTCGGAGTAAACCACGCTGGCCAGTTCGCCGATGAAGAGTGAACCGTAGTTGCGGAGCTTCTTGGCGGTGGCCTGCGGATCACGGGTGTGAACCTGAAGATGCTCGGCTGCGATGTAGTCTGAATAGGCGATCATCGCTGCTTCGTCTTCGCAGACGGTGATCTCCCCATAATCCTTCCAGGCTACCGACGCGACATCGGCAGTCGAGAGGTCCTGCAACTGCCTTTCGACTTCGACCAGGGTAGCTTCCGCGAGCTTGCGGTCGGTCGTGATCAGACCGACGCGGGTGCGAACATCGTGTTCTGCCTGCGCAAGGAGGTCGGTTGCGATCATAGCAGCGTTGCCGGTTTCGTCGGCGACGATGAAGATTTCGCTCGGGCCGGCAAGCTGGTCGATGCCGACTTGACCAAACACCTGGCGCTTGGCTTCGTTGACGAATGCGTTGCCGGGGCCAACGATCTTGTCGACCGCCGGGATTGACTCGGTGCCTGATGCCATTGCTGCGATTGCCTGGGCTCCGCCTACACGGAAGATGCGATCGGCACCTGACAGATGGCAGCCGGCGATCATGGCCGGGTGTGCGTTTGGCGGGAGGCAGGCGATTACCTGGTCGCAGCCGGCGACCTTAGCCGGTACGATGGTCATGACCGGCGCCGACAGGAGAGGATAACGACCGCCAGGCACGTAGCACCCCACGACTTCGATCGGGATGACGCGGTGGCCGAGGTGCAGACCCGGCAGTGTCTCGATTTCAAGCGGGAGGATGGTCTTGAGCTGAGCTTCGGCAAAGGCGCGGACGTTCGCGATCGCGAATTCGGTGTCTTCGCGGGTCTGCGGATCGAGTTCCGCTACGGCCTTCAGCCTCTCTTCTTCGCTTACTTCGAACTTTTCAAGCTCCACTTTATCGAAGGCTGCGGAGTATTCGCGAACAGCGGCGTCACCACGCTCACGCACATTTGCGATGATATCCTTGACCGTCTTCTCGACCGGAGCCGTGTCGGAGACGGCGTCACGGGTAGGCTTCTTGATCTGGATGAACCTGTCATTCAATGCGGCGAGACGCGATGTCATTAAAATCTCCTGTGTGCGGTGGTGTCTCAGCATCGTGGAACCGCGGCAGACGGGCAATTGCCCGCAAACCACCCGTTCAGTATTCTCACCACTTTGCGCGCCCGACGATCTCCGGACGTAGGAAGCGCGCGCCGGGGGTGCCATGCTGGGGCGAACCGATCAGATCAAGGAATCGACGAATGCCGAAAATCGGAAGCAAACTTCGTGAACTGCGCCGGAGGCGAGACTTGGGTGTCAGAGAACTGGCTGCGCGGTCGGGCATTTCACATTCTACGATCTCATTGATCGAGCGAGACCGAATGAGCCCGTCGATCGACACGCTCGGCGCGGTCCTCGACGCCCTGGGCACGACGTTGCCCGGCTTCTTTTCCGACCTGCAATCGAGTCTTCCATATACGCCGTTCTATTCCTCGGCCGACCTCATCGAGATTGGAAAGGCTGACACGATTTCCTACCGCGTCATTGGTCTGGACCATCCGAACAGGCAGATGCTTATGCTCCATGAGCGTTACGCGATCGGCGCAGATACCGGCGAGGAATTCACCCATGCGGCACAGGAGGCCGGCATGGTTCTGTCCGGAGCCGTCGAGGTGACGGTGGGCAACCAGAAGCGTATCTTGGGCGCGGGTGACGGCTACTATTTCGATAGTCGGCTTCCGCATCGATTCCGCAACGTCCACGATGGCCCGAGCGAAATAGTGAGCGCGATTACGCCGCCAACCTATTGACGCAGGCGTCACCCGATCCGAGTGGTGAGAATAGTGACCAGAGCGGTTAGTGCCCTTCCCAAACCCCTGAAAACTGCTTTGTATCGTGCAGTCGAAAACACTGATGGGGAGGGCTCGATGAAAATCCTTAAAGCTGCTGTCATTGCCTCTAGCGTCCTGACGACGAGCGTCGTCGGTGCGCAATCACGCGACCTGACGGTCGTATCCTGGGGTGGGAATTTCCAGGACGCGCAAAGAAAAATCTTCTTCGAGACATTCGGGAAGGAAACTGGAAAGCCCGTTCTCGATGAAAGCTGGGAGGGCGGATACGGCGTATTGCAGGCCAAGGTGAAGGCCGGCGTGCCGAACTGGGATGTCGTCGAAGTCGAAGCCGAAGAGTTGGCTCTTGGTTGCGCCGACGGCATCTACGAAAAGATCGACTGGCAGAAGATGGGCGGGAAGGAGGCTTATCTCCCGGCGGCCGTCAGCGACTGCGGTGTCGGCAATATCGTCTGGTCGACCGGCCTGTCCTACGATGGTGACAAGCTGGCGGAAGCTCCGAAGACCTGGGCCGATTTCTGGGATACGAAGAAATTCCCGGGTAAACGCGGCCTGCGCAAGGGGCCCAAATATGCGCTTGAGTTCGCCTTGATGGCAGATGGCGTCCCTGCGGACCAGGTTTACGACGTTCTGAGCGGCGAAGGCGGCGTTGATCGCGCATTCAAGAAACTAGATGAACTGAAGGCGGATATCACGTGGTGGGACGCTGGGGCACAACCACTCCAGCTGCTATCTTCCGGCCAGGTCGTCATGACGTCCGCATATAACGGCCGCATCAGCGGGATCAATCGCAGCGAGGGCAAGAAGTTCGGTTTCGTTTTCCCCGGCAGCGTCTATGCAATCGACAGCTGGGTAATCCTGAAGGATAGCCCGAACAAGGACGCCGGCATGGACTTCATCGCCTACGCGAGCAAGGCCGAAAATCAGGCGAAGCTTCCGGAGTATATCGCATACGGGCTTCCGAACCTTGGTGCGACCAAGCTCGTCCCGGAACAGTTCCAGAAGGAGCTGCCGACGACGGAAGAGAACCTGAATGGTGCCGTCGCTCTCGACGTAGACTTCTGGACAGACAACTCGGAAGAGCTCACCCAGCGTTTCAACGCCTGGCTGGCTCAGTAGGCGATCGTCTCAGTTAATTTACCGCCGCTCTGTTGCCCCGATCGATGGGGCAACATAACCCTTTGATCGTTTGGGGGGTGGCCCTCCTCCATTTTGCGTAGGTGACGATGGGCAACGCATTCATTCACTTCGACAAAGTCAGCAAAGCGTTCGGCGCCATGACCGTCGTCGATAAACTGGACCTGGCTATCGAGAAGGGCGAGTTTGTCAGCATGCTCGGACCATCCGGTTCAGGCAAGACTACACTTCTGATGATGTTGGCCGGCTTCGAGGCCCCCACCAGCGGATCAATTTCCGTCAGGGGCAAGCGGGTCGATGCACTGCCGCCCCATAGACGGAACATGGGCGTGGTTTTCCAGAACTACGCTCTGTTTCCCCATATGACAGTTGCGGAGAATGTAGCGTTTCCGCTCAAGATGCGTCGGGTGTCCCGCGGTGAAATCGTCGATCGCATCGGCAAGGCTCTCGATATGGTCCAACTCGGGGCGTTCCACGACAGGCGGCCGATCCAGCTGTCGGGCGGTCAGCAGCAGCGTGTAGCGCTGGCGCGAGCGCTCGTCTTCGAACCTGAAGTGGTCCTTATGGACGAACCGCTCGGGGCCCTGGACAAAAAGCTTCGCGAGCAGATGCAGATGGACATTCGCAATATCCATCATCGATTGGGTCTGACCATTGTTTTCGTGACACATGATCAGGCCGAAGCGCTGACGATGTCGGACAGAATCGCCATTTTCAATCACGGAAAGATCGAGCAGATCGGCACGCCTTCCGAAATTTATGACCGTCCGACGACGCAATTCGTCGCCGAATTCATTGGCGAAACCAACTTGCTCAGCGGCAAAGTGACGACGTCCGAAAACGGTTTGCTGGGTATTGCGGTCGATGGCGGCCAGCAACTCCAGGTCGCGTCAGCCGCAAAGCACGAACCGGGCAAGCACGTGAAAGTCTCGGTCCGGCCCGAGCGCATCGAACTCGGTTCTTCCGACGGGTCGAGGAATGAATTGAAGGTCAGGGTGTCTGACGTGGTCTATCGCGGTGACCACCTGCAGGTCGTCGTCGAGGCGGCAAACGGGTCTCTCGTCATCAAGTCTACCAGGAAAACAACCACGCCTCGGATCGGTGATGAGGCGGTCGCCTCGTTCTCACCCGAACAATGCTGGATCGTCGCATGAAGCAACGCTCCCGGTTCCTGCAGCATGCCAAATCGTTCGTCCTGATTGCGCCCCTTGCGCTATTCCTTCTGTTCTTTTTCGTCGTCCCTTTGGGAACCATGATGAAGACCGCCGTTTCCGATCCCGTCGCGTCTCGCGCGCTACCTACCGTAGCTGCTGCCCTCGACGGATGGGACCGCTCTAGCGCTCCGCCGGCGGAGGCGCAGAGAGCGCTGGTCGTAGACATTCAGGGAATACAGGACGACGAATTGTTTGGTGACCTAGTTCGACGGCTGAACAGCGCGAAGTCGGGTTTTCGAACATTGATGAGCAAGACCAGGACGGCAGTTGCCGATGACCCTAGCCTCGGTGACCTCACCTCCGTCGATCGGCGATGGAACGACCCGGCATTCTGGATTGCAGTCCAGGACGCCGCAAGCTCGCCTGTCACCGACCGAAATCTTCTTGCGGCTGTCGACCTGACGCGTGACAAGAATGGCAATGTGGTCGACGCGCCGGCCGGTACCTCGGCAAACCGCGAAACGCTGCTTCGCACCATGGTCATGGCGGGCATGGTGACCGTCTGCACCGTTTTGATCGGCTTGCCCTTCGCGATGGTGGCCGCCTCGACCACTGGCTGGAGGCGTCAACTCCTGCTTGGAGCGGTTCTGCTCCCGCTTTGGACATCGCTGCTCGTCAGAACGGCCGCCTGGTACATCATTCTGCAAGACAATGGTCTGATCAATATGACGCTCCAGGCAATCGGCCTGACGGACGGGCCATTGCCTTTGATCTTTAATCGGTTAGGCGTCGTCATCGCCATGACCCATGTCCTGCTTCCCTTCATGGTATTGCCGATCTTCAGTGTTTTGATCGGCATTCCCAAGAATCTGATGCCAGCCGCGGCCTCACTTGGCGCGTCACCTTTCCGATCATTCCTTTCGGTGCTTTTGCCACTCAGCCTGCGAGGCGTCGTGTCCGGATCGCTGCTCGTGTTCATGAGCGCTCTTGGGTATTACATCACACCTGCACTGATCGGCGGCGCAAAGGATCAGATGATCAGCGCCGTGATCGCCTACTATGCAACGGGCGCGGCCAACTGGGGCATGGCAGGCGCGCTCGGGATCGTTCTCCTGACCGCAACGATCATCCTTTACGTCGTCTACCTGCGGCTCTCATCCGAGGAGGCAAGGGCATGAGGACGCTTTCCCTGTCCAAGGCGATATTCGGCTCGGCCGTCGTCATCTTTCTCATGGCCCCGTTATTTGCGATCCTGCCGCTGGCCTTCACCGACAGCGTGTTCCTCAACTATCCGATCCCTGACTTTTCGTTGAGGTGGTTCGATGAATTGTTCACTGCCGACGCCTGGCGGCGCTCGATTATCAACAGCCTGATCATCGGAGCAGGAACGACGGTGCTTGCCACCGTGCTGGGCACGGTCGCCTCGCTTGGGCTTCGCGGAAAATCCGTATCGCTCCTGTTCGGTTTTTTCCGCACGGTGTTCCTGCTTCCGATGGTGGTTCCAGCGGTGGTGCTGGGCGTCGGTATGCAGTTGATGTTCGCCCAGTATGGGCTCGCGAATACCTATTTGGGAGTGATCGTAGCTCATACGGTGATCGCCATCCCGTTCGTGGTGGTGAACGTCACGGCCGCCCTACAGGGCATAGACCGTCGCCTTGAAAACGCTGCGGCCAGCCTCGGGGCGTCGCCGACGGTCGTCCTCAAGACGGTTACACTGCCTTTGGCCATGCCCGGAATCATTTCAGGAGCAGTCTTCGCGTTTGCGACCTCGCTGGATGAGGTGGTGCTGACCCTGTTCGTCGCGGGTCCCAACCAGAGAACCGTTGCACGGCAGATGTTCTCCACGATCCGCGAGAACATCAGCCCCGCCATTGCTGCCGCCGCATTCCTGTTCATCGTAGGCACCGTCCTGATTGCAGCCTTGGCTTACTTCCTTCGAAAGAAGCGGCAGGTCGCGTGAGCTGGATCGGCGCACTTTCATAAAAGGCCACGACGGAAAGCCTGCACGCAAGCGGGCCGAAGGGGACCCGCGGCAATGTTCCGGTCCTCAAATGGCTTAATGGGAAGCAACTCACCTGCAGCTAGTCCCTTCTCCCCGTCAAACGGGGAGAAGGTCGCGGCAGCGGGATGAGGGGCAATTTCGAAAAAGTGCCCCTCAGCGCAGCGTCAGATCTTGCCGTTCCGCTGCTGGATCATCATGAAGGTGTCGTAGTTGTATTCCGCAATCTGTGCGTTGAGGAAATACTCCGCGCGGAAGGCTTTGATCGATTCCCAGATCTTCTTGAATGGCGCGTTCGACGCTTCCATTTCCGCGTAAACCTTGTTGGACTCGTCGAAGCAGGCCGACAGGATTTCCGGGCTGAACGGGCTCAGCTTCGCCCCCGCCGCGACGAGGCGCTTGATCGCGGACGGGTTGAGATAGTCGTACTTCTGCAGCATGTTCGCGTCGGTCGCCTGGCAGGCCGTCCGCAGGAGCGACTGATAAGCCTTCGGCAGGCCGTCGAAGGCTGCCTTGTTGAACATGGCATGCACGGTCGGACCGCCTTCCCACCAGCCGGGATAGTAGTAATAGGGCGCGACCTTGTAGAAACCGAGCTTCTCGTCGTCATAGGGACCGACCCATTCGGCCGCGTCGATCGTGCCTTTTTCGAGAGCCGGATAGATGTCGCCGCCGGCGAGCTGCTGCGGAACGACGCCGAGGCGTTCCATGACCTTGCCGGCGAACCCTCCGACGCGCATCTTCAGGCCCTTCATGTCGGCGACGGTCTTGATTTCCTTGCGGAACCAGCCGCCCATCTGAACGCCGGTATTGCCGCCCGGGAAGCCGACCAGGCCCTGGGTTCCGAGAAACTCGTTGAAGAGGTCGATGCCGCCGCCATGATAGTGCCAGGCGTTCATGCCGCGGGCATTGAGTGCGAAGGGCACGGCAGCGCCCAGCGCCCAGGTAGGATCCTTACCCCAGTAATAATAGGCTACCGTATGGCACGCCTCGACGGTCCCGGCAGCCGCCGCATCCGCTGCCTGCAGGCCCGGGACGATTTCGCCGGCGGCGAAGACCTGGATCTGAAAATTTCCGTCGGTAGCTTCGGACACGTATTTCGACAGCACTTCCGCGCCGCCATAGATCGTATCCAGCGATTTCGGGAAGGACGACGTCAAGCGCCAGGTGACCTTCGGATTGGTCTGCGCAACGGCCGGCGCAGCCAGCGTCGATGCAGCAGCCGCACCCAGGCCGCCGATGCTCGCATGTTTGATGAATGAACGGCGATCCATGGTTCCTCCCTGTTCCCGCCATGAGCAGTGCGACACGGATCGGCCGCGTCACTGCCCATCGAGCCCCCGTCCGCCCATCCGGGACGTCGCAAGGTCTCTTTCCTCCTCGTTAGTGCCGACAACGCCGAAGCCCGCGAAGGCTTCGCGCACCGCGGCACACGTGCACCATACATAATCGATAATGCATGTCCAGCGACCGTGTCGCGGCGTCTTCTTCGACTTTTGTATAAGACGTCGCAAGCGGTTGGAAATTGCCCAAAATCGAGGCAAATCAATGCATTCGAACCGATTCAGAGCTCGGCGGATCTGGCCCAGAGATTGACGTCGGCCTCGCGTGCGTAAAGGTCGATTTCGCTCAGTTCCTCTGATGTGAAAGCGTCGTTTTCCAGCGCCTTGACGCAATCGACGATCTGTGCGGAACGGCTGGCGCCGATCAGCGCCGAGGTGATGCGGCCGCCGCGCAGCACCCAGGCGAGTGCCATCTGAGCGAGCGTCTGGCCGCGCCGTTCGGCGATCGCGTTCAGCTTGCGGATATTGTCGATGATCCCCGGACGGATGAAATCCTTCTTGAGGAAGTGGTTCTGCGCGGCGCGGCTGTCCTCGGGAATGCCGCTCAGGTACTTCGTCGTCAGCATGCCCTGCGCGAGCGGCGAAAAGACGATCGAGCCGATGCCGAGCTCCTCCAGCGTGTCGACGAGGCCGTCGTCCTCGACCCAACGGTTAAGCATCGAATAGCTCGGCTGGTGGATGAGACAGGGCGTGCCCATCTCCTTCAGGATCGCCGCCGCCTCGCGGGTACGCTGCGAGTTGTAGGACGAGATGCCGACATAGAGCGCACGCCCCGAACGGACGATGTGATCGAGCGCACCGCAAGTCTCCTCGAGGGGCGTTTCCGGATCGAAGCGATGGGAATAGAAGATGTCGACATAATCGAGCCCCATGCGTTTGAGGCTCTGGTCGCAAGAGGCGACAAGATATTTCCGGCTGCCCCACTCGCCATAGGGGCCGGGCCACATGTCATAACCCGCCTTCGACGAGATAATGAGTTCGTCGCGCAGGCCGGCGAAATCGGTGCGCATGATCTCGCCGAAGGCGATTTCGGCCGAGCCGGGCGGCGGACCGTAATTATTCGCCAGATCAAAATGGGTGATGCCGAGGTCGAAGGCCGTGCGGCACATGTCCACCTTGCGGTCGTGCGGCGTGTCGCCACCGAAATGGTGCCAAAGACCGAGCGAAATCGCCGGGAGCTTCAAGCCGCTCCGGCCGCAGCGATTGTACTTCATCTTCTCGTATCTGTTTTCCGCCGGTTTCCAGGCCATGACTCATGTTCCTCGTTCGCTTCGGTGGCGTTGAATACCCCTCCCCACGAGGGTCCTCAAGGGGCAGCAGATCGATGAAGGGCCCCTTGATCCGCCTGGCGGCCCCTTCTCGCCATCAAAATGGGAGAAGGTGGCGGCAGGCGGATGGCACCCGGCTCAGCGCAGCAATGCCTGCGCCTCTTCAATGCCGAGCGCCGCCGGCTGGGTGCAGGTTGTCGACAGCGTGACGAAACTTCCCTCCTCGCCGGATTTGAGGATCGACACCATCACGTCGACACCGTGCAGCGTGCGTTCCAGCGAGCAGCGGGCATCGCGCCCCTTGAGGATTGCGTCCGCCATATCCGCGAGCCCCGCCGTCCGATAATTGGCGATCGGGCCGAGCGGATGGTCCCAATTGTTGACGGCGAAGGGGTGTTCCCACATTTCGAGCGGCTGGATGTCCTTATTCCGCCCGCTCGCCTCGACCGTGCCGCCGAAGAAATTCGGATCCGGAACGAAGAGCGAGCCTTCGGTGCCATAAAGCTCCATATTCGCATGACGATGCGACCAGACATCCCAGCTTGCCGAAAGCGTGATGGTTGCGCCGTTCTGGAACTCGAGCAGGGCGTGAATGTTGGTGGGTGTCTTGACCGGGATAACCTCGCCGTTTCTGGGTTCGCTGGTGATGGTCCGCGTCGTGCTCGCCATGGAGGAGAGTGCGCCGACCCGTTTCACCGGTCCGATCAGGTTGATCAGGTTTGCGATGTAATAGGGTCCGAGATCGAGAATCGGCCCGCCGCCCGGCAGGAAGAAGAAGTCCGGATTCGGATGCCACATCTCCATGCCCGGGCTCATGACATGACATGTACCGGAGGTGACCTGCCCGATCTTGCCGGCGTCGATATAGGCGCGGGCAAGCTGGTGCGCCCCACCCAGGAAAGTGTCCGGTGCGCAACCGACCGTCAGCCCCTTTCCGGTGGCAATTCTCCTTAGCTCCTCCCCCTGCTCCAGCGAGAGCACAAGCGGCTTTTCGGAATAGACATGCTTGCCGGCTTCCAGAATGGCTTTCGAGACCGGAAAATGCGCCTCCGGGATCGTCAGATTGACGACGATGTCAACTTCCGGATTGGCGAGCAGTGCATCGATGCTCTGCGCAGTCACGTCGAATTCGGCGCCGCGTGCTTCCGCCGCCGCCGGATTGATGTCGGCACAGGCGGCGATCCGAATGCCCTTGAACAGTGGAGCAAGCTTGAAATAGGTCGTGGAGATATTGCCGCATCCGACGATGCCGACACCAAGTTCTTTTGTCATGGGAGTTTTCCGTCGATCAGTAGGATTGAATCGAAGCCAGCGAGCGCTTGGCGAAACGCCTGAAGTCGCTGGGATTGTCGTGTTCGGCGACAAAATATTTGGCCGAGGTTCTGGAAAGCGCCTGGATCAGTGCCTTCCAGTCGAGCGTTCCCTCCCCGACGTCGGCCCAACCATCCTCGTCCGCATTCTCGCCCTTGGGCGCGATGTCCTTGACATGGACGGCCGTGATGCGGGTCGGATATTTCGAGATCCAGGCGAAGGGGTCTCCCCCGCCGCGCACGATCCAGGCGATATCCGCCTCCCAGGAAAGGTCCGGGCCGCCGGCGAAAATCTGGTCGAGCGGCACCGAGCCGTCGGCGAGTGCATGGAACTCGAAGTCGTGATTGTGCCAGCCGAAATCGAGCCCGGCGTCGCGGAACGGCTTGCCGGCCGCCTGCAGCCGTGCCCCGAATGCTCGCCATCCGCCCGCATCCATCGGGCGCTGGTCCGGCATCAGGTAAGGGCAATAGATAGCGCGAATGCCGAGCGCCTCGGCTATCTCGAGCACGCGGGGCGCGTCGCTCTCCAGCATATCCAGGCCGAAATGCGCGGTCGGCATGGAGAGGCCGTTACGATCGAGCCCGGCCTTGAAATCGGCGATCTCCGCATCCGAGAGGGCCGCGTAAAGGGCTCCGTAGCCTTCCACCTGTGTGTAGCCCGCGGAGCCGATAGCAGAGAGGACTTCGGCAAAAGGCGGGAAATTGCGGGCGCTGTAGAGCTGGAAGCTGACGTCTTTCATGGAAATCTCCTGGTGGTCGTTGGACGGTTGCCTGGGAGTGCGCGTAAAATGGGGCTCACCCTTTTCCCTGGCAGGATTCGAGATCGTAGGCGCTGAAGCGTGGGCTCACGCCCGCGTCGACCGGCAGCCTTGGCGTGAATCGGATCGATTTCGTCTCGCCGGCGGTCAGATCGAAGGCATTGTCGGAATAGCGTCCCTCGACATCGGCCTCGATCATGACGTGCAGCGCCAGCCCGGCGGCCGTTACGGCGATATCGAAGGCCCCGTCCGGCCGAGGCGCCGTCTCGATGGTCAGTCCGGAAGGCACGAGATCGAGCGCTTTATAGGTACCGTGGACATAGTGTCCTTCGCCCGTTGCCCCGTTCGAAGCTTCGAAAGACCAGAAGAGCAGCGTGTCGGGTGGAATATCCTTCGCGGCGATGGTCACGAGCGTCGACGCGCGATCGGCCGGGCACGTCCCCGCGGCGGCGAGCAGCGGCTGCCGAGTGCCCTCGAGCGAAACCAGGAACGCCTGCAACTCGACCGTCACCGGCTCGGCCGTGTCGTTCACCATCGAGAAGGCGATTTCCCGCCCATCCGCGGAGGGAATTGCGGCAACGGCAACCGGCTGGAAGAAGCGGCGCGCCATGTAGTGCATCGCCTTCCAATGTCCGCCATAGTCGAGGCTCGACCAGGACGCCACCGGCCAGGTGTCGTTGAGCTGCCAATAGAGCGTGCCCATGCAATGGGGCTTCAGCGACCGCCAGTAGTCGACGGCCGTCCGGATCGCCAGGCCCTGCTGGATCTGGCTCAGATAGACGAAGCTCGGAAAATCCTTGGGGAACCGGAAGTAGCGGAACATGGTGCCGGCGATGCGTTCGTTGCCGCCGGCATTCTTCTGATGCGTCTCCATCACCGGCGAGGCGATGTTGAGGTCGCGCGTTTCGGCGAACTGCCGGATGACCGGCATCGAGGTGTAGGACTGGAATCCGAATTCCGAGCAGAAGCGCGGCCGCACGGTGCGGTAATTGTCGAAGGACTTGTTCTCGTGCCAGACGGACCAGTAGTGCATGTCGCCGGCCCCGTCGGCGTGCCAGGCGTCGCCGAAATCGAGGTATCCGACGGAGGGGCTGGACGGCCACCAGATCGCTTCCGGGCAGGCCTGCTTCATCGACGCCTCGACCGTCCGGTTCAGGCGGTCGTAGGAGACCAGATAGCGGTCGCGATCCCTGCGGCTCTCCTCGAACCAGGTAAGCGCGCCGACAAGCTCGTTGTCGCCGCACCAGAGCGCGAGGGACGGATGGGTCGAAAGCCGCCTGACCTGATAGTCCACTTCGGCCGCAACGTTCTCCAGAAAATCCGGCGTCGACGGGTAGAGATTGCAGGCGAACATGAAGTCCTGCCAGACGAGCAGACCGAGCCGGTCGCAAAGATCGTAGAACCAGTCGGGCTCATAGAAGCCGCCGCCCCAGACGCGGATCATGTTCATGTTCGCGTCCACCGCCGAGCGGAGAAGGTCCTCGACACTTTCGGGCGTGACGCGCGACATCAGCGCATCCGCCGGTATCCAGTTGGCCCCGCGGCAGAAGATCTCCCGGCCGTTTACCCGGAAGGCGAAGCGGCTTCCCGCCTCGTCCTTATCGGTGACGAGCTCGATCGTGCGGAAGCCGATCTGCCGCGTGACGATTTCGCCGGGCACCTCCACCTTGAGGGTCGAGAACGCCTGATCGCCGCTGCCGGCCGGCCACCAGCGCCTGGGCTCCTGCACCGTGAAGACATGGGTAAGGCGCGTTTCCCCGGCGCCGACCGCGCAATCCAGTCGTTCGCGCACGCCGTCGAGCATGAAATGGACCGGCACGATACCGGGATCGCGGGCGAAAAGCTGGACCGTCACCTGCAGATCGACGCAGCCGTCATCCAGCCACATCTGGCGCGTGGTGACATGTTCGATGCGAGCCGTTTCCAGCCGGCAGAGCGCCAGCGAGCCGTAGATCCCGAGCGGCGCGATGGCGATATTCCAGTCCCAGCCGAAATGGCATTGCGGCTTGCGCAGCATGTTGCCGTTGGCGATCGGCGAATTGCCGTCATGGTAGGGCACGTAGAAGGGTTGCGCCGCCTGCCGCCGCGCTCCCTCGGCAATTGCCGAATGGAGCACGATGCGGATGCGGTTCTCGCCGGCGACGATCGCGTCCGATACGTCGGGCCGATAACGGCGGAAGCAATTCTCGGACTGCAATACGCGCTCATCGTTGACGTAGACCGAGGCCACCGTGTCGATGCTTTCGAAGTCGAGATACCATCCCCCGTTCAGATCGTCGGCATCGATGACGACGGTGCGCTCGAGCACCCAGTCTTTCCGGGCGACCCACTGGATATCGGCCTCGTTTCGGCCGCGATAGGGATCGGCGATGATGCCGGCTCGCTGCAACGCGCTGTGCACGTCGCCCGGCAGCGCGATCGTCAGGGCGTGGCTGTTGTCGGCGGCGGCAAGCAGCCAATCGCCGGAAAGGTCGATACGGATGGAATCGCGGTTCGGGGTTTCGGAAGGCATTTCCATGATCCATTCGTGCACCGGGCGGCCTGCACCGGCGCCGTTTCATCGATACGGACCGAGTCTGTATCCCGGTCCCCTTCTCGGCTCGTCAGAGGCGGTTTTCACTCTCGGCGTCGAAGATCGACGCCACGCCCATGTCGAAGGTAAGGCGCACGGTGCTGCCCGGCGGGTAGCGCCTCTGGCCGGCAATCCGCACCGACATGGATTGGCCGGCAAATGTCAGCCATAGGAGGTTGTCGGCCCCCATCGGTTCCTCGATGTCGACGACCGCCTGGTGCGCCGGCTCGCCGTCCCTCGCCTCATCGACCTTCACGTGCTCCGGCCGCAGACCGAGAACGACCTTCCGGCCGGGCTGCAGCCTGGTGTGCGCCGGATAGTCGGTCACGTCGAAAGCGATGCCTCCGACCCGAACGAAGCTGCGTCCGTCCTTTGCCTCCACCTCGCCCCGGAAGAAATTCATCGAGGGCGAACCGATGAAGCCGGCGACGAAGAGGTTCTCCGGGGCGTTATAGATCGTCATCGGATCGGCGAGTTGCTGGATCACGCCGCTTTTCATGACGGCGATCCGGTCGGCCAGCGTCAGCGCTTCGATCTGGTCATGGGTGACATAGATCATCGTGTTCTTCAGCGACTGATGCAGGCGCTTGATCTCCACGCGCAGTTCGGAGCGAAGCTTGGCGTCGAGGTTCGACAGCGGCTCGTCGAACAGGAAGACGTCGACATCGCGCACCAGCGCCCGGCCGATCGCCACACGCTGCCGCTGACCGCCGGAGAGCTCCGAGGGTTTGCGCTTGAGCAGCGGCTGGATCTGCAGGATCTCCGCGGCACGCGTCACGCGCTTGTCGATTTCGGCCGGCGGGATCTTGGCGACCTTCAAGCCGAAGGAGAGATTCTTCTCGACGGTCATTTGCGGATAGAGCGCATAGGACTGGAACACCATGCCGATGCCGCGGTCCTTCGGCTCCTCCCAGGTGACGTTGCGGTCCTTGATGAAGATCTGCCCGTCGGAGACGTCGAGCAGCCCAGCAATGCAATTGAGCAGCGTGGACTTGCCGCACCCGGATGAGCCGAGCAGGACGAGAAACTCCCCGTGATCGATGTCGAGATTGAGCCTGTCGAGCACGGTGACGGCGCCGAAATTCAACGACAGATCCCTGACAGATACGCTTGTCATGCTTGCTTATCCTTTCACTGCGCCGGCTGCGATGCCGCGGACGAACAGGCGGCCGGAGACGAAGTAGACCGTCAACGGCACGAGGCCGGTCAGGATCGTGGCCGCCATGTTGACGTTGTATTCCTTCACGCCCTGAACCGAATTGACGATGTTGTTGAGCTGAACCGTCATTGGGTAGTATTCCGGCCGGGTGAAGACCACGCCGAAAAGGAAGTCGTTCCAGATCCCGGTCACCTGGAGGATCATCGCAACCACGAAGATCGGCAGTGACATCGGCAGCATGATCTTGAAATAGATCGTCCAGAACCCGGCGCCGTCGACGCGTGCGGCCTTGAAGAGCTCCTCCGGCAGCCCAGCGAAATAGTTGCGGAAAAGCAGGGTCAGGATCGGCATGCCGAAAATCGTGTGCACGATGATGAGGCCGGTCAGCGTCCCATAGACGCCCATTTCTCTGAGCACGATCACGATCGGATAGATCATCACCTGGTAAGGGATGAAGGCGCCGACGATAAGGATGGTGAAGAACAGATCGGCGCCCTTGAACCGCCAGTTGGCGAGCGCGTAGCCGTTCACGGAGGCGATTGCGATCGAGATGATCACGGACGGCACGGTGATGCGCACCGAATTCCAGAAGCCGCGGGAAAGCCCGTCGCAATTCAGTCCGGTGCAGGCCTCCGCCCAGGCCTTCACCCAGGGCTCGAAAGTGATCTCGAGCGGCGGAGCGAAGATGTTGCCGACGCGGATCTCGGGCATGCCCTTGAGCGAGGTCACGATCATCACGTAGAGCGGCAGAAGATAGTAGAGCGCCACGACGATCAAAGTGCCGTAGACGATGATATTGCGGCGGGAGAGCGTCCTGCGCGGCTTTCTGCCGCGGGGGCCGGCCACGAGTCCGGGAGCAGTCTCGTAAGCCGCGGCCATGCTGTTATTTGCGATGTTATCCACGCTTGCGGCCTCCTCCGAACTCCAGATATGCCCACGGCACGATGATGATCGCGACAGTCACGAGCATCATGGTGGAGGCGGCAAAGCCCTGGCCCAGGTTCTGCGCCTGGAACATGTAGTCGTAGACGTATTTGGCCGGCACTTCGGAGGCGATCCCCGGGCCGCCGCTCGTCTGCGCCACGACGAGGTCGTAGACCTTGACGATGCCGCTCGCGATGATCACCAGAGTGGTGATGAAGACGCCGCGCATCATCGGGATGATGATCAGCACATAGGTTTTCCACATCGGGATGCCGTCGACCCTCGCCGCTTTCCAGATGTCCTCGTCGATCCCACGCAGCCCGGCGAGCATCAGGCACATGACGAGGCCCGTTCCCTGCCACAGTGCGGCGATGAGAATGCCGTATATGACGATGTTCGAGTTGTAGAGCGGGTCGAAGGAGAAGCTCGTCCATCCAAGTGACCTGACGATCGACTGGATCCCGTATTGCGGATTGAGCAGCCATTGCCAGACGAGGCCGGTGACGATGAACGACAGGGCGAACGGATAGAGCATGATCGTCCGGAACGTGTTCTCGAAACGGATCTTCTGATCCATCAGGGCGGCCAGCACGAAGCCGATCACCAGGCTGAAAATCAGCGAGAGGCAACCGAAGACCGCCAGGTTCTGGATCGAGACCAGCCAGCGGGGCGCGGCCCACAGCCGCTCGTACTGGTCGAAGCCGACAAAGGCGAGCCGCGGCAGGAGCTTGGAATTGGTAAAGGAGTAGACGACCGTCCAGGCCGTACCGCCCACGAAGATGACCAAGGCCGTGAGGATCATCGGGATAGAGGCGATCTTCGCATTCAGGTTTCGCAGCCACTGGTTCGGCCGCGCCGAACCACGTGTTAGACCTGTCATGTTTCCTCCTCCGAACTGCAAAAGGTTTTCACGTAATCGGGCACCTGCGGCAATGCGCCGGCGGCTGAGGCCCGTTTGCCTCCCTCGCCCGCCACGCCTGCGCCGACAAAATCAGCGCAGGCGGCGCGTTTTCACCGTGCTCCCGGCGAGGGAAGATCAGCCCCGTCAAAGTGCGGGGCCTGGAGCGCCGCTCAATCCGCAGCCGCGATGATGTCGGCGAAACGCTTCTGCGCATCTTCCGGCGTCATGGAGTGGTTCGCGAAGAACTCGGAGAAAAGGTCCTCCTTCTGCTTCTGGCTGTCGGCCGACAGAAGCTGGTCCGTGCCCTGGATCACATTGCCCTTTGCGAGGATATCGAGCCCCTTCTTCATGCAGTCGTTCGCGGCCGCAAGATCGACGTCCCCGCGTACCGGCAGAGAGCCTTTCTTCAGATTGAAGGCCACCTGAGTTTCCGGCTTGAGCAAGGTCGACGCCAGCACTTCCTGCGCCTTCGACTTCTCCTCGTCCTCCAGAAGCGGGAAGTAGAACGCATCGCCGCCGGTCGAGATCACCTCGTTGACGCCGAGACCCGGAAGGCAGGTGTAGTCCACGCCGGCTTTCTGACCCGCAAGCTGGAACTCGCCCTGGGCCCAGTCCCCCATGATCTGCCCGCCAGCCTTGCCGGTGATGACCATGTTGGTCGCCTGGTTCCAATCCTGGACGTTGGTGCCCTTCGACATGCGGCGGGCATCGTCGGCAGCCTTGAAGACTTTGGCGATTTCAGGCCCGGCTGCCACTTCCTCGTCTTTCTGGGCGAAGACTTTCTCGAAGTTCTCCTTGCCGGCGATCGCAACCATCAGCACGTCGAAGGCGCCCGCCGCCTGCCACGGCTGGCCGCCAACGGCGAGCGGAACGATTCCGGCCTTCTCGAGCGCCGGGGCCGCAGCGACGAACTCGTCCCAATTCTTCGGAACTTCGACGCCCGCCTGCTTGAAGGCTGCATTCGAAAGCCACAGCCACTGCCAGGAATGGATGTTGACCGGCGCGCAATAGATCTTGCCTTCGATCGTGCAGGAGTCGAGCAGGCTCGAGGGCTTCACGACTTCCTTCCAATTCTCCTTGGTGGCGATGTCGGTGAGATCGCGCATCAGGCCCGCCTGCACCAGCTCTTCCGCCTGACGGCCGTGGTTGAACTGGGTGGCGGCCATTGGGTCACCGCCGGTTATGCGGCTGATCATGATCGGGCGTGCGGTACCCCCGGAACCGGCGATCGCACCGTCGACCCACTTGTTGCCGGTCGCATCGAAAGCTTTCGCCAGCTCGGCAACCGCCGCGGCTTCACCACCCGAAGTCCACCAATGCGTGACCTCGAGATCGGTCGCGTTGGCAGCGCCGAATGGCAAGGCAGTGGCTGCGCCCAAAGCGGCAGCTAGAAAACGCAATTTCATGAGTGTCCTCCCTCACTGTAACGTTGCCGGAAAAACTTAGTTCAAAGATTTTCTCTGCGCAACACCTACAACGGGCAATTCACGACAAATGCACAAATACAATCTCAGGTAGGGATAACCTGTAGGCGGAACGCCTGTCGGGAGGCAAGAAATTCGACGGCAAATTCGTGATAATCTCCCTGATTTCGTGCGTTTTCCCAGATCTCTCATCTCGGCGTAACCTTTCATGGCTTCCCATACGCCACATCGACGCTCTCCGCAGCGCAACTCAACCTGAGGGTTACGCCCTTCGCATTGCAGCAACGAAAATGCTCGACATCGCTCCTGTATCGTTACAGATTTTGGGTTGAACTCAGGCGTAGACGGATGTGGCCAGCAGCCGTAGTTCGTATATAAGGCGGGGCGACGCGGCCTCCGGTTGAAGGGTAGCGACGAGGGCCGCGATTCAGGAGAGCGGATTGGCGTGACGGGCATGGATGGCAAGACGAAGAACAGAGCGACGACGGCGCCGCCGGTCGAAGGCGGCAGACCGACCCTTAAGACGATCGCCTTCATGACCGGGCTCGGTGTTACCACCGTCTCGCGTGCCCTGAAGGATGCTCCGGACATCGGTGCGGAAACCAAGGAGCGCGTCCGCCTGGTAGCAAAACAGATCGGTTATCAGCCCAACCGGGCGGGCGTCCGCCTCAGAACGGGCAAGACGAATGTCATCAGTCTCGTGCTGACGCTGGAGGAAGAGATCATGGGCATTACCAGCCCCATGGTCATCGGCATCACCGAAATTCTCGCCGGCACGCAATACCACCTGGTCGTGACGCCTTACAGTTCGGCCAAGGATCCGCTCGGCCCGATCCGCTACATTCTCGATACCGGCGCGGCGGACGGGGTGATCATTTCGCGGACCGAGCCCAACGATCCGCGGGTAACGCTTCTAACCGAGCGCCACCTGCCCTTCGCCACCCATGGGCGAACCAAAATGGGGCTGATCCATCCCTATCACGACTTCGACAATGAACGCTTCGCCTACGAGGCGGTCCGAAAGCTCGTCGACCGCGGCAGGCGGCGGCTGGTGCTCCTCGAACCGCCGCCGAATCTGACCTTCCATTCGCACATGCGCACCGGCTTCGAGCGGGGCCTGAAAGACTTCGGCGCGGAAGCGGTAAGCTTTCACCAGGTCAACATCGACCACAGCCTGGTTGCCATCCGTGATGCGTTCGAGAAGCTGATGCGTTCCCCCGATGCCCCCGACGGCGTGGTGTCCGGCAGCGGTTCCGGCGCGATCGCGTTGATTGCCGGGATCGAAGCGGCAGGCAAGAAGGTCGGGGAGGACGCCGAAATGGTGTCGAAAGTGCCGAGCGACTTCCTGCGCTGGCTGCGCCCGGAAGTCATGACGATGTATGAGGACATCCGCATTGCGGGGCGCGAGCTCGCAAAGGCTGTGATCGGCCATATCGAAGGCCACCCCCCAGATACGCTTCAGAGCCTCAGCCAGCCGGAATTCCAGCCGCCGATGGCGAGGTCGGCGGTATCATAGATCTGCCGTGCCTGTTGCAGCCACCCCTGATTCCTGGGCCTGCCATAGGGAGCCGACCCGCCGAAAACCTCGCGTCAAGAGAACGCTTCCGCGCCGACGCAGCAGGGCTCAAATCCTCGCGGCCGGCCAGTACTTGTCGTCGGTAAAATCGCTTGGGACGGGATTGAGCTGCTCGAGCTTTCCGGCGACGAAATCGATCTGCATCTTCAGGTACCGGATTGGCCCCGGGATAGGCGCGCCCGTTGCCAGACTCCGCACCCGCCACTGCTCATAACCGGCCGCCTTTATGCGTCTCTCCGCCTCGTCGCGGATGGTCATCGATCCGGCGGCCGTGACCTCCGCCGCCTTGCCCCCTTCGATCACTGTGAATTTCATGCCTGCCTTCTCGAATGGCTCCCTTATTGAGATCTTAGACGCCGGAGCTTGCCTGGACTTGTCGCCGGATCGCGATGATTTAAGGTCGGTTCGACCTAAAATCACGACCGTGATCGATTCATAACAAGTTGAGACGCTGGATGCCGGCGGAAAACCGCACACACTTTTCCTCGCCCCGCTTTAGAGGGGCGGCCATCCGCCCCTCTAAACTCATGCGAATTCAAGCGTTCAGGCCGCTGCCCCACGGACCGTGATGGCTGTCTGCGCCATCGATACGGTCGAAACCGTGGGCGCCGAAGAAGTCGCGCTGCGCCTGGATGACATTGGCCGTGCCGCGGCCGCGGCGGTAGCTGTCGAAATAGCCGAGCGCCGAGGCCAGCGCAGGCACCGGAAGACCGCCGAGGACGGCCGTCGAAACCACCCGTCGCAATGCACCATCGCTCTCCTTGACCATGGCAGCGAAAGCCGGGGTGACGATCAGGTTCGCCGCATCCGGTGCCTTGGTGAAGGCGGTGGTGATCTCGTCGAGGAACTGCGAGCGGATGATGCAGCCGGCGCGCCAGATCTTTGCGATCGTAGGCATCGGCAGGTTCCAGCCGAACTCCTTCGAAGCCGCCGCCATCACTGCGAAGCCTTGCGCATAGGCGCCGATCTTGGCGGCGAGCAGCGCGTTTTCCAGGTCCTTGATGAAAGCGTCCCTGTCGGCCACCTTGATTTCGCCGACCGGCGGCAGACCGAGAACCTTCTCGGCGGCTTCCCGCTCTTCCTTCGCCGAGGAGATGCTGCGGGCTGCGACCGCCGCTTCGATTGCGGTCGCCGGCACGCCCATGTTCTGCGCCTCGATCACCGACCACTTGCCGGTGCCCTTCTGACCGGCCTTGTCGAGGATCATATCGACGATGGGATTGCCGGTCCGCGGATCGGCGGCCTTCAGGACCTTCTCGGTGATTTCGATCAGGTAGGAGTTGAGCCGGCCCTTGTTCCAGGCACCGAAGACCTCGCCGATCTCCTGTGCCGTCATCTTCAATCCGTCACGCAGGATGCCGTAAATCTCGGCGATCATCTGCATATCGGCATATTCGATGCCGTTGTGGATCGTCTTGACGAAGTGCCCCGCCCCGTTCTCGCCGAGCCAGGCGACGCAGGGGTCGCTATCGTATTTCGCAGCGATCGAGGTCAGAACTTTCTCGACGCGACGATAGGATTCTTCCGTGCCGCCGACCATGATCGAGGGCCCATGACGGGCGCCTTCCTCGCCACCGGAGACACCCATGCCGATGAAGGTGAGGCCCGAATCCTTCAGGCCCTCGAAACGGCGCATCGTGTCGCGGAAATTGGCGTTGCCCGCATCGATCATGATGTCGCCCTTGGCGAGATGGGGTTTCAGGGCCTCCATCTGCTGGTCGACCGGATCGCCGGCCTTGATCATGATGATGATCGGACGCGGCGGGCGGATCGCGGCGACGAATTCTTCGATCGTTTCGCAGGGAACGATCTGGTCCTTCAGCGCGCCGGCCTCAGCATAGAATTTGCGCGTCGCGTCGACCGTGCGGTTGAAAACGGCGATCCTGTTGCCTTTTTCAGCGATGTTGAGCGCCAGGTTCGAGCCCATGACTCCGAGACCGATTAGGCCGATTTCCGCCTGTGACACGTGATTGCCTCCATTGGACAGGGAGAGCCGGCCACGGCGCGCAATCGCGCGCGTGCCGGCCCTTCGAATTGATCTGCGCGTGTCTGTCACCCCCAGAAAATCAGGGACCGACGGCACGCGGCGGCGGAGGCTGTTTTGGCATTCAAATCGATTTACGACAAGCCGTTCCTGACAAAATCAAACCTTTTCCGGCCCCTGTTCGACGCCGTGAACACGCGCCGGAAGGCACCCTCTACATCCTCATTCTACATGCGTCCGAAGCGAATCCACGGGATATATCGCCTCCTGCCCCGTGTTCTGCCCGATCCAGCCCCGTAGAGCCTTGATCTAAGTCGAGTTTGCGCCCTAATGCCGCAGAACACGTCCGAGTCCCCGCGCGACGGGAATGGGGCCGGCGCAACCTCCAATGCAATAGGAGCGAGGACCGTATGGAAACGATCATCGGCTTTCTGAACACGATCTTCTGGGGCTATGTGCTCATTTATGGTCTGCTTGCGGTCGGCCTCTATTTCACGGTCCGGCTCGGCTTTCCCCAAATCGTTCATTTCGCCGAAATGTTCCGGGTCTTAAGCCGCGGCGGCAGCAAGGATGCGGCCGGGATCAGCCCCTTCCAGGCGCTTATGGTCAGCCTCGCCTCACGTGTCGGAACCGGTAACCTCGCAGGCGTTGCGGTCGCTCTCTATCTCGGCGGACCCGGCGCGACCTTCTGGATGTGGATCGTGGCGTTCGTCGGCATGGCGACCGCCTATGCCGAGAGCGCGCTGGCTCAGCTGTACAAGATACGCAACGAGGACGGGCAATATCGCGGCGGGCCGGCTTTCTATATCGCTCGCGGCCTCAATGCGCCCTGGGCGGCCACGATCTTCTCGGCCTGCCTTATCCTTTCCTTCGGTCTCGTGTTCAACGCCGTTCAGGCAAACTCGATCGCCGATGCGGTCGAAGGCGCCTTCGGCGTGCCCAAACTCGCAGTGGGCGTGGCCGTTGCGCTACTCTCCGGCGTGGTGATCTTCGGCGGCATCCGCCAGATTGCCCGCGTCGCCGAGATTGTCGTCCCCTTCATGGCCGCGGCCTATCTGCTCACGGCCGTCTACGTGCTGATCGCAAATGCCTCGGCGGTGCCGGGCGTACTCTGGACGATCATCTCGAGCGCCTTCGGTTTTCAGGAAGCGGCCGGCGGCATCACCGGCGGGATTGCTGCGGCGATGCTCAACGGCGTCAAACGCGGCCTCTTCTCGAACGAGGCGGGCATGGGTTCGGCTCCGAATATCGCAGCCGTGGCGACGCCTGTACCGCACCATCCCTCGTCGCAGGGCTTCGTGCAGTCCCTGGGCGTTTTCATCGACACGATACTGATCTGCACCGCGACATCGGTGATGATCCTGCTTTCGGGCACGCTGGAACCCGGCTCCGGCGTCACCGGGACACAGCTCACACAGGCAGCGATGAGCACGCATATCGGCTCGGCCGGGACCTATTTCATCGCCATCGCGATCTTCTTCTTCGCTTTCACCTCGATCATCGGCAACTATTCCTACGCCGAAAACGCGCTGACCTATCTCGGCGGGGGCAACCGACTCGGGCTTATGATCATGCGTTGCGCCACGCTGGCGATGGTCGTCTGGGGAGCCTACGAAAGTATCAGCACCGTTTTCGACGCGGCCGACGCCTCCATGGGACTGATGGCGACGATCAATCTCGTCGCGATCCTGCTCCTTTCGGGGACCATCGCAAAGCTGACGAAAGATTATTTCGAACAGCGCAAAGCGGGCGCCGTCCCGGTTTTCCACGCGGCCGATTATCCGGAGCTGCAGGGAAAGATTGATGGCGAGATCTGGTCGCGCGATTAGGGACAGGGCGGGACCGCCGAGGCATTCCTTGCCTCGGTGAGAGGGCATTGACCGCGCGGGTTCGCCAGCGCAAAAAAGGGCAATGGGAACGTCCTGCCCGGCATACCACAAAGACGCTGGCGCCGCCGACCGGCTCCAGCGGGAGGTTGCGACCGGCTGTCCAGGCGTCGATAGGCCGAGGCTCTGCCCTCCCGCGCTCGCCCAGACGAGCGGAATCTACCGCGAGCAGTCGCCCCCTGCGGCGCTCGCCTCCTACTTCAAATGCCTCTGGCTGCACCGCATGCCCGACGGCGCCCCCTCGACCATCGCCGTCGTCCCGGACGGTTGCAGCGACATCATCTGGTCGTCGAAGGGGCTGGCCATCGTCGGTCCCGACAGGGTCGCCGCCTTTCCGAAGCTTCCTGCCGGCGAAACCATCATCGGCGCTCGGTTCCGGATCGGCGCGGCGGCGCCGTGGTTACGCGCGCCGCTCCGCGAAATCACCGGCCAAACGGTGCCGCTCCATCTCGTCTGGGGTCCGGCTGCGAACGAAATCGAGGCGCGGATGCGCGAAGCAGCGAGCACGCCGGAGCGGCTCGGCGTTCTTGCTGCGGCTCTGCTTGGACGCCTATCCGCCGGCGCCGAGCCTCCGCCGCCGGACATTGCGGCTTGCGTCGCACATCTTCAGGTCGACCGGCTGACCTTAGACGATCCCGTCCGGACCCTTGTCCGCGAGATCGGTACCAGCGAGCGGACATTTCGCCGTCTGTGCCACGAGCATCTCGGCTACGGCGCAAAGACCCTCGACCGCATTCTGCGCCTGCAGCGCTTCCTGGCCGCCTGCCGCGCGCGGCCCGGGGACACGCTGGCAAACATTGCTGCCGATGCCGGCTATGCCGATCAGGCCCATCTTGCCCGGGAGGTAAGAGGGCTCACATCTTTCACGCCGCGCGAAATCCAGCGACAGTTGGCCGCGCGCTTCGGCCTTGGCCGGGTTGAGAATTCCCACATAACAGACTGAGTCAAAAGACTATTAGGTGCATGGGCCCGTCGGCGGCAAGGTTGGCCGTTTCGTTCAAGACCGTTGCCCGGAGCAATGCTATAAATTCCAGGACGGAGGAACGCATGGCGACGATGACGGCCCGGATTATCCACACCTCGATCGAGCGCGACTGGCGCGAGGTCTATGCCTTCATGGCAGACCACGAGAAGATGCCGCTCTGGGCGACCGGTCTCTCCTCCGGGCTCACGCGCGACGGCGACGAGTGGATCGCACCCGGGCCTCTCGGCAATGCCCGCGTCCGCTTCGTCGCCGACAACGAATTCGGTGTGGTCGACCACCTCGTGACACTCGATAACGGCGCGCGCGTCCACAATGCGCTTCGCGTCGTGCCGAACGGCGACGGCGCGGAAGTCATGTTCACCCTGCTCAGGCAGCCCGGCATGACCGATGCGCAATTCGCCGATGACGCGGCCTGGGTCGAAAAGGATCTTGCCGCGCTCAAATCCATCCTGGAAACCGGTAATCACAAGCAGGAAGGCGGCAAAGCCAATGGCCAGCAAAGGTAACGACAAACGCATCGACTATGTCGAGTTCAATGTGACGGATATCGCCGCGAGCAAGGCCTTCTACGGCAGCGCCTTCGGCTGGACCTTCACGGATTACGGCCCGGAATATTGCGAGTTCGCCGACGGGCGGTTGACGGGCGGTTTCACCACACTTGGTCCGGTTCGCAGCGGCGGTCCGCTCGTCATCATCTATGCCGACCAGATCGAGGACGCTCAGCGACGGGTCGAAGCCGCAGGCGGCAAGATCCTGAAGCCTATCTTCACCTTCCCGGGCGGCCGGCGGTTCCATTTTGCCGACCCCGATGGCTATGAGCTGGCGGTGTGGTCGGCGCAGTAGCCGTAAGCCTGTTCATTCGCCGAAGCGGATGAACAGCGCGCCGACGAGCCCGAAGACGACGATGCACTGCAGGATGAACATCGGCCATTCCTGTGCCATCTCGTTTCCTCCTTCGGCTGACGCCGTCACGGTTCTCTTCGCGCATGCCCGGCGCACTCGAGACAATCCCTAAATCGGCACCGATTTAAGGAGGCGGCAGCTTCCGAGGGGAAAGATGTCCGTCAGGAGACCGGCTCAAATCGTCCGCTTGATGTGCCAGCGGTCATGATACCAGAGCCACTGGCCCGGATATTCGCGAACCCAGCTCTCGACCTTGTCGTTCAACATCTGCGCCGTTGCCGTGACATCGACGCTGCCGTCGGCCCTGCGGGGGATTTCGACCGCCGGCTCGAGCTCCAGCCGGAAGCGGTTGCCGGGCAGGCGAATGCAACGGGCCGGATAGACCTCGCAATTGAACTGGCGGACGAGCTTGGCAAGCAGCGGGTTCGTCTGCACGGGCTGCCCGAAGAATTTCGTCTTCAGGCCCTTGCGGAATTTCTGGTCGACGAGCACGCCGACTCCGCCGCCCCGTTCGAGCTGCCTGGCAAGGGCGAAGGAGGAGCCGGCATGCGACGGCACGAGGTTGCCCATGCGCTCCTTGCGGAATTCGAATACCCGATCGGCGAGATAGGGATTGTTCGGCGGCCGGAAGAGCACCGTCACGTCGAGGCCGAAAGCCGAGCCGGCAACCGGCAGCATTTCGAAATTGCCGCTATGGGCCGTGAAGACGATGAACGGCCGCGGATTGTCTCGCAGCTCCAGGAAGAGCGGGATGCCCGAAACCTCAACCCTGCCCGGCTCCGCGCGCGCCGGATCGAAGTCGAAGAGCTGATCGAGGAACACGTATTCGGCGGCGAGCCGCCCCATATTGCCCCAGCTTTCGAGCGCGATCGCCGCGATCTCGGCATCGCTTTTCTCGGGAAAGGCATTGCGCAGATTGATCAGCGTCAGCTTGTGACGACCGGTTTTCGGCCCTATCCAGCGGGCAACGCGATCCATGAAGTTGATCGCCATGTCCGGGGGGAAAAGCTTCAGTATCGTGAGAAGCAGCAGGACGAACTGCGCGATCGACCATTGACGGAAACGATCCGCAGCAAGCACCAGCCGTGTGATCAGCATCCGCACGAAGATCAATCCATCCGCAACACGATCTTGCCGAAGATCTGACGCGACTCCATACGCTCCAGCGCACGGTCGATATCGTTGAGCCCCACCTCGGTATCGATCACCGGGTGAACGAGCCCGCGCCCCATCTTCTGCATGGCGTTCGCCATGTTCTCCATGCGGCAGCCGAAGGAGCCGAGCAGTTTCAGCTGCTGTTGAAACAGCATCATCAGGTTCATGTCGGTCGAAACGCCGGAGGTCGAGCCGCAGGTCACGAGGCGCCCGCCCCGCTTCATCGACAGCATCGAGCCCGCCCAGGTATCCTTGCCGACATGTTCGAAGACGACATCGACGCCCTTTTTCTTCGTCAGCTTCCGCACGACGCCTTCGAAACGATCGGTCCGGTAATTGATGACGTGGTCGGCACCGAGAGCCTTCGCCCTGTCGATCTTGTCGTCCGATCCGACTGTGGTGATGACCGTGCAGCCGATCTTCTTGGCGAGCTGGATCGCGGCCGTGCCGATACCGGATCCGCCCGCATGGACGAGGATCGTCTCGCCGGGTTCGAGCCTGGCGTTGTCGAACAGCATGTGCTCGACGGTACCGAAGGTGACCGGCGCCAGCGCCGCGCCGATTTCATCGACACCCGGGGGTGCAGGCACCAACAGGCGCGCCGGAAGGTTGACCTTCTCCTGCGCGAAGCCGTCCAGATGGAAGCCATGGACGCCTCCGACATGTTCGCAGAGATTGTCGCGCCCCTCGCGGCACGGGCGGCAGAGGCCGCAGGTACGCGCACCGTAGATCGAGACGAGCTGGCCGGGGAGCACATTGGCGACGCCCGGACCGATGCTCTCCACCACGCCGGAGGCTTCCGCGCCGATGACGAGCGGCATCTTGCGCTTGGCGAAAGCCATGCCGCGCCAGCCCCAGACGTCGATATGATTGAGCGCGACCGCCTTGACCCGCAGCGTCACCTCGCCAGGACCGGGCGCCTCCGGCTCCGGCAGATCGGTGATTTCAAGCTTGCGGTCATCGAGCAATTGCAGGGCGCGCATGGTTTTTCCTTTGCGGCAGGCAGGTATTCGGTCCTCGAGCGGCTCAAGCCGGCTCGGCGGTCATGACGAGGCTGGCGTTCTGGCCGCCGAAGCCGAAGGAGTTCGACAGCACTGCAGTCACCTGCTGGCTGCGCTTTACGTTCGGCACGACGTCGAGAACGATCGCGGGGTCGGGGTTCTGGTAGTTGATCGTCGGCGGCAGCGTGCCGCTGAGCATCGTCTGGAGCGAGAAGACCGCTTCGACCGCACCGGCTGCCGTCAGCGTGTGGCCGATCATCGACTTGTTGGATGAGACCGGGATCGACGGCAACCGCTCGCCGAAAACCGCGGACATCGACAGATACTCCATCTTGTCGTTTTCGGGCGTGGAGGTGCCGTGGGCATTGATGTAGCCGATCCCGGCTTCGTCGATGCCCGCATCCGCAAGTGCTGCGCGGATCGTCGCGATCGCCGGTCCGCCATCGGGGGAGGAACGCGTGCGGTGGAAGAGGTCGGCCTTTTCGCCGCAACCCTTGAGAATGCCGTAGATGCGGGCGCCGCGGGCGACCGCCGCTTCCAGCGATTCGAGCACGAGCGTCGCGGCGCCTTCCGCAATCACGAAACCGTCGCGATCCTTGGTGAAGGGCTTCGAAGCCTTTTCCGGCGGCTCGTTCTGTGTGGAGAGCGCCGAGAGCAGCGAGAAGCGGATGAGAGCCTCGGCACTGACCGAGCCGTCGGTCGCAACGGTGAGCGCCCTGTCGGTCCTTCCCTGGCGGATGGCTTCGACGCCGAGCTGTATGGCGGTCGCCCCGGATGCGCAGGCCGTCGAAAGCGTCACCGGGAGGCCACGCGTGCCGAATCGATCGGCAAGACGCTCCGAGATCGAGCCGAAAAGGACGGCCTCGTGGAAGGCCGGATCGGCCTTCTGCCGCATTGCCGCGAGGAAGCGGTTATAGGCGTCGCCCGGCTGGCTCGACGGCGGCGATCGGTCGGCAAGCTCGAAGCGGGCATTCCACTCAGGCTCGATCGGCGGGGCCGCCAGGAAGAGCGGGCCGTTGAATTCGCCGGAAAGGCCGGCCTGCGCCAGGGCCTCCAGCGTCGTTTCATGCGCCATCGCATAGGAACGCTCGACGGCATTCTCCGCAGGGATCTCGATGAAGTCGACCGTGCCGCTAATGCGGGTCGAAAGAGCATCGGTCGGGAACCGGGTGATCCTGTGGATTCCCGATACGCCCCCGGTGAGCGCCGCCCAGTTATCGTCGAGCCCCTGCCCGAGCGAGGTGATGACGCCCATGCCGGTGACAGCAACGATCGGACGGCCGAGGTGGTCCTTATAAGCCTTGCTCATAGTTCGAGCTCCTTATTCCGCGGCAAGCACGGCGACGCCTTCGCCACGGGAGTGGCCGATGGTGGTAACGACCGCCGCCCTGGCCGGCGCCAGCATCGGGGCTTCGGCGGCGGGGTCGAAAGGCGGAACCTTGGCTGCGTGTCCGAGCGAGAGCGCGGCCAGAACCATGCCGACCGGAAACTGCGCCTCGATGCCGTGACCGACGAGCCCGCCATAGGCACGGACAGGCCGGCCGGCGAGTTCGGTGTCGAGAAACGCCTTCTCCCGTCCGGCAAGGTCATGGAAGCCCGAGGTGCCGGAAAAGACGACGGTCGACTGCGGATCGAGCTCCAGGGCCGGTTTCGACAAATATCTGAGGCGCGCTTCGAGTCGCCCGTCCTCGCGGCTGCCGCGATCGCCGCCGATTGCATCGATCGTCGCATAGATGCGGGCGCCGCGCGACTCGGCATATTCGCGCGACTCCAGAACCAGGAAGGCACCAACGGAGCCGAGGATCATACCGCCCCCGTCCTCGGGCCTGCGCGACCAGATCGGATGCCATTCACCGAGCGCATGGCCCTGGATCGCCTCGATCATCAGGACGATGTCGAGACGCTCGGCCGAAAATGCACCGCCGACGAGCGTGTGGCTCGACTGACCGGCCTTGATGCGGGCAAAGGCCGTCTCGATCGCGGAAATGCCGGCCGCCTCTTCGCCCATGAAAGTGCGCGACGAACCCGTAACCTTGTGCACGATGGAGATGTTGCCGGCGAGAAGGTTCGAAAGCTGCGCCAGAAACAGCGTCGGGCGCAGTTCCGTCGTTAGCTTCTCGTTCAAGAGCCGTTCGCGGTCGTTGCGCTTCAGCGCCTCGTCGACGATGAGCGAGTCGACATTGATGTCGCGCTCGCCGCCGCCGGCCGCGACGATCATGTCCATGCTGCCGCAGGCTTCGAGGTTGTCCTTGAGACCAGCGTCGTCGAGCGCCAGGCCGGCAGCGAAAACGCCGAGGCGCTGCCAGTTCTCCATCTGCCGCTGATCGCCACGCTTCGGAATCTGCTGCGACCAGTCGATTTCCGGCAACGGATGGATCGGATAGGGTGCGAAACGTTCTGTCTCTATGCGGGCCTCAGGCGGCTCGGCCGCGCCGAGCAGCGCCACGTGAGGCTCGGCGCCAACGCCCTGGCTCGTCACGATGCCTACCCCGGTGATCACCACATCGTTCGCGGATTTCCTCATCTTCACTTCTCCGAACCGGCCATCGCGGCCATGAGCCCCAGTTCTTCCGCACGCTTGCGCACGATGTCGCCCAGCGGCACCTGGTCGAACGGAATCGTCCTCAGCTTCAGCTGGGCATCGCATATCTTCTTGCCGCCAGACGCAATCCTGGCCTTCGTCACGGCAAAGCCGGATCCCTCGTGCTCGAGCAGAGCCTCTATCTCAAGCTCGGCATTCGGTTCGACGAAGCTGCGCATCTTGGCACCATCGACCGTCATCAGGAACGGCATTGCGGCGAATTTCGTGGCGGCCAGCACGAGAAAACCGGAAGCCTGCGCCATGGTTTCGATAAGCAGCACGCCCGGGACCAGCGGATAGCCGGGGAAATGCCCCTCGAATACCGGGCTCTTCTCCGGCACGACCGAGCGCGCCACGAGACGGCCTGCCGACAGATCGACGGTTTCGACCCGGTCGATCATCTGGAAATATTCAAGGAGCATTCAGGCTCATCCCATTCGTTTCGCGCTCAAGTAAAAATGCCGATGCCGCCTGTCAAGCGCGGGGCGCGACAGGCGGCATCGGGAAAGGGCCGATCCTTGTCAGCGATGATCGCTAAAACTCCGATCGCAGATGAAAGCGTAATCCACGCGGAAAGCCGCTTGAGGCTTCCTCAACCCGCTTTGGCGGCCCGCAGCTCGTCGATCTTGGCACAGAGGTTCTTCAGCACGAAGTATTCCTCGGTCGAGACCTTGCCTTCGTTGACTTCCTGAGTCCACTGCTCCAGCGGGATCTTGATGCCGAATTCCTTGTCGATCGCAAAAACGATGTCGAGAAAGTCGAGGCTGTCGATGCCGAGATCATCGATCGTGTGGCTTTCCGGCTTGATCGTCTCGCGATCGATCTCGCTCGTTTCCGCGATAATATCGGCAACCTTGTCGAATGTAGCTGTCACGCGCATACCTCTTAAAATTCGAGTCTTGGCGAACCCTATAGAAAAATGCACCGGAAAAGCCAATGCCCCACAGGCTTTTGCCACCGCGATTTGAAACAGATGTTGCTAAACCGCCAGGAGAGGGCCGTCTACCTAGAAGAAAACCAGAAGCGGCAAGGCGACGATCGCGAAAGCGAGCGCCATCACGGAGCAGGCCGCATAGAAGACGGTGACCGCAGCCTCGATATCCTCTATGGCAGCAACCGCACGTCCGGCATCGTTCATCATGGGCTCGTCGACCTTCACGCCACCATAGATTCTCGGGCCGGCAAGCTGAATGCCGACGGCGCCTGCCATCGCAGCCTCGGGCCAGCCGGAATTGGGCGAGCGGTGAAGTCCATGATCGCGCCGCGCCACCTCGATTGCGGTTTTCGCCGCTTCCACACCGCGCCGGAAATAGGCGCCGGCCGCAATCAGGAGGGCCGAGAGCCGGGCCGCGGGCAGGTTCGCCAGGTCGTCGAGCCGCGCCGAAGCCCAGCCGAAATGAAGATATTTCGGGCTCTTGTGGCCGATCATCGAGTCAGCCGTGTTCAGCATCTTGTAGGCAAGAAGTCCGGGAAGTCCGGCAACCGCATACCAGAAAGCGGGAGCGACGACGCCGTCTGAAAAGTTTTCCGCAAGGCTTTCGATCGCCGCCCGGCAGACGGCCGGCTCGTCGAGTGTGTTCGGATCGCGTCCAACGATCATCGATACCGCCTTGCGGCCACCCGCAAGCCCATCGCGTCGCAGGCCGACGGCAACCCGGGAAACGTGATCGGCAAGGCTCTTTTGGGCGAGAAAGACGGCCACCGTGACAACCTCGAGCAAAGAGCCGAGGGCGCCAAGCACATCGAAAAGCCGAGCGAGCACGACACCCAAGGCCGTGGCTCCGGCGAGCAGTACCAGAATGCCGACGACACCGCGGAATTTCAGCCAGGCCTTGGTGAATTCGCCGCGGTTAAGCGCCTCGTCCACGAATTCGACCGCCTTGCCGAAGAACACCACCGGATGGGTCAGACGCGACCAGAGCCAGTCCGGATCGCCGAGGATGCGGTCCAGCAGCAGCGCCATCACGAGGATCAGAAGTATTTCAGCCGACACTACACACCCATCCGGTTCAAAGCCTCGGCGAGACGACGGTCGCCCTGCGCGTTCGGCGACAATCCGATACGCAGCCAGCGCGGATCGTAGTCGAACTTTCGCGTCAGGATATGCGCCTCGCAGAGCGCCGCGTGAAGATCGTAAGCCCGTTCGTGTTCTACGAGCGTGAACAGGCCGGTGCCGCCGACCACCTCGAGCCCCGCGCCGAGAAGCACCGCGTCGAGCGCGGCCTTGCGTTCCGCGATGCCGGCCTTGATCCCCGGCGTGTCGCTTTCCATCAGCTTCGCCGAAATGGCAAGTGCCGGACCCGAGACCGACCAGGGGCCGAGCCAGTCACGAAACGACTGCTCGATCGACCGGTTCGAGACCACAAAGCCGAGCCGAAGGCCCGCAAGACCGAAGAATTTCCCGAAAGAACGGAAAACGACGAGGTTGTCATTGGCGGCAACGTGTCCGGCGACGCTTGCGTCCGGCTCCAGATCGCCGAAGGCCTCATCCACCACGAGCAGGCCGTCATGCACCCGCATCGCTTCCGCCATTGCAAGGATTTCCTCCGGCGGAAAGAGCCGTCCGGTCGGATTGTTCGGATTGACGACGACCGCCAGGCCGTGCGCCGTCTGGAGATCACCGGCGCATGTGACGGAGTCGACGGAAAGGCCGGCGGCTTTCAGAACGCGCGCATATTCGCCATAGGTCGGCGCAAATACGGCGACGCGCTTTCCCTGAACCGCGATCCGCGGGAGCAATTGAATGACGGCCTGCGTTCCGGGCACCGGCAATGGCATGAGTTCGCCGGTTCGGTAGTAGCCCCTGGCCGCCGCACGCGCCGCCTCTTCCACATGCTGATCGGGCAATCGGTGCCAGACGCGCCCGTCGATTTCCGGCAGGGCGACGGGACACGGGTTGATCCCCGTCGAGAGATCAAGCCAGTCGTCGGGCGTGCCGCCGAAGCGCGCTGCAGCTTCCGTGATCCCGCCGCCATGAATGATGGGAGCAGCCATGATCATTCCGAGAAATCGATGAGATGCATGAAGGAGCCGGCAACATTCCGGCGACGGAGGCCGGCGCGGCCGAGATCGAGCCCTGCCGCGTCCCGTGCCGTGAAGAGCGGCTCAGCCGCTCCCTCCGAAACGATCGTGGCATAGTGAAATTCGTGCGCGGTCATCGGTCCGCGGAAAAACACGTCGTCGACCGGTGTCACGCGCCGGTAGCCGAGATGCCGCTTGCGTTCGGCAAAGCTCGTGACGAGCGGCAAAAGCCCGAGCATCTCGTAACGCCCGCCATCCGCCGCGACAAGCCCGTCGCCCAGCACCATGTAGCCGCCGCACTCCCCGAAGATGCGCGCCCCGTCTCCAGCGGCCTTGTGCATGGCAGCGCGGAAATTCGAAGCATTGGAGACCTGTTCCGCATGAAGCTCGGGATAACCGCCGGGGAGATAGACCGCATCGGCAAGCGGATCGGGCCCCTCGTCCGCAAGAGGCGAGAAGAACGTGATTTCGGCCCCCTGCCCGCGCCAGCCGGAAAGAAGATGCTCGTAGCAGAAGGCGAAGGCCACGTCGCGTGCGACGGCTGTCCGCTGGCCGAGCGGCGTTAGCGTCCCGGCCGTCTCTCCCACCGTCAGCGGCGTCGCCGCAGCAAGCACCGCCTCGAGATCGCAACCCGATGCGACCCGCATTGCCGCGTGATGGATGAAGGCTTCCAGCGATCCATGCTCGCCTGCCTGTACGAGGCCCAGGTGGCGTTCGGGCAGCTTCAACGCTGCGTCCTGCCGCAGCACGCCGAAGACCGGCATCGCAATACCGGCAAGCGCATCGCGCAGCATTCCCTCATGCCGGTCGCTGCCGACCTTGTTCAGAATGACGCCCGCGACACGGACATCGTCGCGGTGACGGGCATAGCCGCCAACCAGGGCGGCCACGGAATGGGAGAGGCGCGCGCAATCGACGACCAGGATCACTGCAAGTCCGAGTGCTGCGGCGAGATCCGCCGGCGCACCCGTGCCATCCGCCGCGCCGTCAAAGAGGCCCATCATCGCCTCCATGATCAGCACCGACCCGTCTTCCGTCTCAGCCGCCGCATTGGCAAGGAGCAGTTCGGGGCGCATTGCCCAAGGGTCATAATTGAAGCAGGGTTTGCCGCTGGCAGCCGTGTGAAAAGCCGGGTCGATATAGTCCGGTCCCGCCTTTCCAGGCGCGATCGAGAGCCCGCGCCGTTTCAATGCCCGCATCAGGCCGAGCGTGACCGTGGTCTTGCCCGAGCCGGAGCTCGGGGCTGCAATCATCACTCCATTCATGCCGGATTCCGGAGAATGCGGCTCGAAAACGGATCGGGAGCGAGCGCCCGGCCATCGAGAGCGCCAAGCCAGTCGAGCGAGGCGCGCAGCCGGACGACTTCGCCGACGACGACGATTGCCGGCGGCTCGAGCCCCGAAGCGGTTACATCGGTCTCAGCGGACGAAAGCGTGGTTTCCAGCACGACCTGCTCCGGCGTCGCGGCATTGCAGACGAAAGCCACAGGCTCGTCCGGCGAGCGGCCGGCGGCGATCAGGTTGGCCGAGATCTGGCCGATATGCTTCATCGCCATGTACATGACGATCACCGGAGAGCCCTTGGCAATGCCTTCCCAATTGATCCTGTCCGGCACGACGCCGGAAGAATCATGGCCGGTGAGGAAAGTCACCGCGTGGTTCACCTCCCGATGCGTGACCGGAATACCGGCATAGGCAAGCCCGCCTATGCCCGCGGTGATCCCGGGAACGATGCGAAACGGGATGCGGTGCTCGACCAGGGTCAGCGCCTCCTCTCCGCCGCGGCCGAAGACAAAGGGATCGCCACCCTTGAGGCGCAGCACCCTCTTCCCTTCACGTGCCAGTTCGACCAGCCGCAGCGAGATATCGCGCTGTTTCGGCGAAGGCTTGCCGCCGCGCTTGCCCGCAAATTCGAGTGCGGCACCCGCTTTGGCGAGCTTGAGGCAATCACCGTTGACCAGCGCATCGTGAACGATCACATCCGCCTGGCGAAGCGCGTTGGCTGCGTGCAGGGTCAGAAGGCCCGGATCGCCCGGGCCCGCGCCGACGAGCCAGACCGAACCCGGCTCGAGATCAGGCAGGCCGGCAAACATGTCGGTCATCGGTCGATACTCCGGGCAAAGCAAGGCATTCCATCCGATCCAACCGAGGAAAAACTTGAAGTCGTTATGCAGGAAACAATGGCAGATAATTGAATCCGCTCATCAAAGAAACTGCAAAATTCGGCCGAGGCCATCACACGGCTCCCTTTGCATAATCAGCCGGTCCGGCGATTGCCGCCGTCGCCCGCACCGATCGGATCTTAGGTACAAGCAGCACCGCGTCGCACCCGGCGGCCGCCAGAGCCGCGCCTTCAGCAACGCCGTGGCAACCCGTATGGGCAAAGACGACCTTCGATGGATTTTTTAGACGCGACGATTGCGCCTCCAGCGTGGCAGCGTCGAAGAAATGGGTAGGCACCGAAAAGTGCCGCGCCACCGCATGGATCGCGGGCTCATCGGTCCGCGCATCCAGAGAGGCGACGAGTGCGACATCCCTGCCGGAAGCGCCGGCATCCGCAAGTGCCTTTTCGGCAAGCGCGATCACCTCTTCGGGCGCAGTATTGCGCTCGCAGCCAAGGCCGAGCACGAGTTCGGCGGTGATGTGTCCTTCGGCGGAAGGCATATGCGGTGCGGCTCCCATGCGGCGTCGGCGTTCCATACGAAGCGCCGGCCTGGCAAATGCCACGTACCGGTCCGGACAGCACCGGATCAAGCCCCCTGCATGGGTCGGCCGCACCGGACGCTCTTTCAGTCCGCCTGAACGGACGCCGTCGCATGATCGTCATTTTTATCGGAGCGTTTCAGGTCGGTCAAACCGGATTGCGCCATCCACGTGTCGCAATCCGTGCGGTCACGGAACGCCCTCAAGACAATTCTTTGCATTTCGGCGTCAGCTCTGACACAAGGCGGCTGAAGCAGTTCCGCCGCCCTATTTGCTCGAGACTCCAGTGCACGACCTAGCCCTCCACATACTGCTCTTTCTTTTTGCGGCCGCATTCCTTGCCGGGTTCATCGATTCGATCGCCGGCGGCGGCGGGATGATCACCATCCCGGCCATGCTGATTGCGGGGATTCCACCGCTCGAGACGCTGGGCACCAACAAGCTGCAGTCCCTTTTCGGCTCCGGGTCGGCGAGCATCGCCTATGCCCGGCACGGCCACGTGAACCTCAGGGAGCAGCTCCCGATGGCCCTGATGTCGGCGGCGGGCGCAGTATTGGGCGCCTTGCTGGCGACGGTCGTTCCCGCGGACGTCCTGGAGGCCGTGCTGCCGTTCCTGTTGATCGGCATCGCGCTCTACTTCGGCTTCAAGCCGAATATCGGCGACATCGACAAGCATCGGCGGCTGTCGGTGTTCCTGTTCACCATCACCTTCGTGCCCCTGATCGGCCTCTATGACGGCGTTTTCGGTCCGGGCACAGGTTCCTTCTTCATGCTCGGTTTCGTCTCCCTCGCAGGCTACGGCATCCTCAAGGCGACGGCGCACACGAAATTCCTGAATTTCGGCTCCAATATCGGCGCATTTTTCGTCTTCCTGCTCAGCGGCGTCGTGCTCTGGAAGATCGGCCTGACGATGGGCGTCGGCCAGTTCCTCGGCGCGCAGGTCGGCTCGCGTTATGCGATGGCAAAGGGCGCGAAGATCATCAAGCCTTTGCTGGTCGTCGTTTCGATCGCGCTCGCCATCCGGCTGCTCGCCGATCCGGGATATCCGCTGCGGATCTGGCTGGGGCTTTAGGCCAGTCGAAAACCGACGAGCGTTCAGCCGCTCCAGACGAGATGTCCGCCGCCCAGATCCGATGGCGGCGGGAAGGACGGCACATAGTCCAGGGCGCGCACGGGACTGGGCAGGTCTTCCGCTTTCGGCACGAAGTCCCGGCGTACTCGACCCGGGTCTGCCACGGGAACGGCAGCCATCAGTTTCTTCGTATAGGGATGCTGCGGATTCTCGAAGATCTGCCGCCGCGTGCCCGTTTCGACGAAACGGCCCATATACATGACCGCTACCCGATGGCTGATTTGCTCGACGACTGCCATGTCGTGAGAAATAAACAGGTAGGAGACGCCGGTCTCGTCCTGGATGTCCTGCAGGAGATCGAGCACCTGAGCCTGGATCGACACGTCGAGTGCCGCGACGGACTCATCTGCGACGATGAGCTTCGGTGAGAGAGACAGGGCGCGCGCTATGCAGATGCGCTGCCGCTGACCGCCCGAAAACTCATGCGGGTAGCGCTTCATCTGCTCGGGCGACAATCCGACCCGCTTGAAAAGATACTCCACCCGGTCACGCAGCTCGCTTCCGCTTGCAAGGCCGTGGATCACCAGTGGCTCGGCCACCAGATCGCCGACGCGCATTCGCGGATCCAGCGATGCGTAAGGGTCCTGAAAGATCATCTGGACGTCGCGCAGGATGGGCCGCATGGTGCTCCCCCGCAAGCCATGCGTGGAGCGTCCGTCGACCCGGATGTCTCCCGTCCACGGGACAAGGTTCAAGAGCGCCTTGCCGGTCGTCGACTTGCCGCAACCGGATTCTCCGACGAGAGACAGCGTCTCACCCCTGCGCACGGAGAAAGAAATGCCTTCCACCGCGTGAAGTCGCCTGACCGGGCGCTGAAGGATGCCGCCCTTGATGTCGAAACGCACCGTCAGGTTCTCGACCAGGAGCATCGGCTGTTCGTCGCCTGGCTGAGATCCTGCCGCGACCGCCTTCCCCGCTGCGCGTTTCGGTGCCTCCGTCCCCGCCATTTCGCCGAGGCGCGGCACAGCGGAAAGGAGTTCCTTCGTGTACGCATCCTGCGGATGCGCGAAAAGATCCCTGCTGGTTGCGTGCTCGACGGTGCGGCCATGCTTCATCACCAACACCTCGTCGGCCATCTCCGCGACCACGCCCATGTCATGGGTGATCATGATCACCGAAATCCCATGATCGGCCTGCAGCTTGCGAATAAGGGCGAGGATCTGCGCCTGAACCGTTACGTCGAGCGCCGTCGTGGGCTCGTCGGCGATCAGAATTCGCGGGTTCTGCGCGAGTGCCATCGCGATGACGATGCGCTGACGCAAGCCGCCGGAAAGTTCGTGCGGATATTGGCCGAGCCGCCGCTCCGGCTCCGGGATCTGAACCTGGTCCAGGAGTTCTACGGCCCGCGCCCGCGCGGCGCGCCGGCCACTGGCGTTCCCATGCGCGGTGATCGCACCGATCAGCTGATTGCCGACCGTCATCACCGGGTTGAGCGAGGTCATCGGCTCCTGGAAGATCATCCCGATCTTGCGCCCGCGAATTTGCCGCATGCGCGCTTCCGGAAGCGCCAATATGTCCTCGCCATCGAGAGTGGCCGAGCCGCCCGCAATACGTGCCATCGGCTTCGGCAGCAGCTGCATCAGCGAAAGCGCGGTCATCGATTTTCCCGATCCGCTCTCGCCTGCAAGACAAAGCGTCCTGCCGGGAAGAAGATCGAAGGACAGACGCTCCACCACGACCTTCGGCCCGGTCGGCGTGGCCACCTGGACGGTCAGTTCCTTCACGGAAAGCAGAGAGGAAGTCATCGGGCAGAGGCCTCGGCAATGTCATCAGCAGGACGCCCTGCCCCGCCGAGGCGGAGCAGGGCCGTTCGTCACGCAAAGACGATGCGCGGGAAATAGAAGGACACGACCCAGTTCGGCTGGTCGACGACCTCGCTGATGCGGAGGTCGCCGCAGACCGAACACAGCATGTAGGCGTCTTCCGGCTTCATGCCGCGTGTCGCACAGAGAAGGTCGATCATGCCGGACACGGCCGCACGCGCACCTTCCATCAGATCGCTTCCAATGCCGGTCGTGACCTCATAACCCTCGGCGTCGAGATGCCGTGTGACGGGGCCAGGCGTGGTAAAGCGCGGCATCTTGAGATTGGCGTCCTTCACCAGTTCCAGCTTCACGACCACATCCATCGCGCTTTCGATGGCCGTGCCGCAGACTTCGCCATCCCCCTGCGCCGCATGCGTGTCGCCGATGGAGAACAAGGCGCCCTCCACCTCGACGGGAAGATAAAGAGTCGTTCCCGCCGCCAGATCGCGAATGTCGAGATTGCCTCCTACCCGCCGCGGCGGAACTACGGAATGCAGCCCCGGCTCTGCCGGCGCGAGCCCGATCGTGCCGGCGAAGGGCTTCAGGGGAACCCGGCCGAGCTCGCCGAAGGCTGCGGGAGCGAGCGTAGCCGGATCATATTTCCAGAGTGTCAGCGCCGGCTCGGCGAACTGATCGGCGAGGAGCCCGAAGCCCGGAATATTGGCCGTCCAGCCAAAGCCGCTCGGCTTGAAGTGCTCGATGGTCACCTTCAGGGCGTCCCCCGGCCTGGCCCCATCGACATAGATGGGACCGGTGACCGGATTGACCTTCGTAAAATCGACCGTCGAGACATCGGCAACCGTGCTGTCGGCGGTGAAATGACCGGAGCCGGAGTCCAGGCAATTGAACTCGAGCCGCGATCCGGGCGCCACGGTTTCCGCCGGCGGGATCGAATGATCCCAGCCGTAATGGTGATGGCGTCCGTGGATGGTGTAGTCGCAGTTACTGCACATCTTTTGCATATACCTGATCGTAATGGACGGGGATGTGGACCGGATCGACGAACAGCTTGTCGTCGCCGCCGATACGCTCGGAACGGATGGTGAAGCGCTCCTCGTTGAAGATCGGCGCCCAGGGCGCGTCCTCCATGATCTTCAGATAGATGTCGCGCCACAGGGCCTCGCGCTCCGCGGTCTTTGCCGGGTCGACGATGGCGTCGGCTTCGGCTGCCTTCTTGTCGAGCTCTTCATTGCAGTACCAGGACCAGTTCCAGCCTCCCGGCACGGCACCGCCGCAACCCAGAATGGGACCATAGAAGTTCGAGGGATCGGGGAAATCGGCAATCCACGCCATGCCGCCCGACCAGATCATCGGCGCCTGGTTTTCCTCGCCGCCGGCCGCAATGACATTGGCCTGTGCGAGCGACTTGATGGATGCCGTGATGCCGATCGCCTTCAGGTCCTGCTGAATCGCCTGGGCGATGCGCGGCTGCGGGTCGGTATTCATGACATAGAGTTCGGTCGAGAACCCGTCCGCGAGGCCAGCTTGCTCGAGCAGCTTCTTGGCACCGTCGGGGTCGTAGGCATAACCTGCATAGTCCTTTGCATAGCCGGGCATCGAGGGCGGCAGCGGCTGGTTGGCGGCAACCGCGCGACCGTTGATGATACGCAGGATACGATCCTTGTTGATGGCCATGTTCACAGCCTTGCGCACCTCGACCTTGTCGAAGGGAGCCATCTTGACGTTCATCGTCACATAGCCGGTGTGCAGCTGGCCACCCTGGATGATCAGGTCCTTGAAGTTCGGATCATTCGTCACTTCGACGAACTTCGCCGGCGGAATGCCGTCCCCGGGCACGTCGATTTCCCCATTCTGCAGCCGAAGCAGCGCGACGACCGGCTCCTGGCCAACCTCGAAGGTGATGCGGTCCAGCTTCGGGAGCCCTTCGTTCCAGTAGTCGGCGAAGCGCTCGAAAACGAGGCGCTGCCCAAGCGTCCACTCGGCAAGCTTGAACGCGCCGGAACCGACGGGATTCTTCCCGAAGTCGGCGCCGTGTTTCTCGACCTCTTCCTTCGGCACGACATGGGCAAAGTTGAGGGCCATGACATGGAGGAATGTAGCGTCGGGACGGGTCAGTTCGAACCTGATCGTGTGCGGATCCTGCACCGTGATGCCGGACAGCCCCTCCGCCTTGCCGGCAGAGGCATCTTCAAAGCCTTTGATCATCGAAAAGAAGCCGGCACCCGGGCTCTGGGTCGTCGGGTTCACCACGCGCTCGATCGAATATTTCACGTCTTCGGCCGTCAGCTCGCGGCCATTGTGGAACTTGACGCCCTGGCGCAGCTTGAACGTGAAGACTTTGCCGTCTTCAGAGATTTCGTGGGATTCGGCAAGGTCGGGACGCAGCTCGGTCGTGCCCGGGACATAATCCATCAGGCCGTCGAACAGCGACTTGATCATCGACCAGTTCTGCCAGTCGTAGCCGATCGCCGGATCGAGTGTCGAAACATCGTCCTTGTAGGTGACGGTCATTTCGCCACCCTGCTTGATGTCGTCGGCAAGCGCAGGAGTTCCCAAGAGGGCAGCGGCACAGACGCCGGCCAGTAGCAAGTTCCTCATCTGAAGTTCCTTTCTTCGTGCTGCTGTTGGTTCTTCCCGCGTCAACGCAGCTTGATGCGCGGGTCGATAAGCGGTGTGATGAGATCGGCGAGCAGGTTGCCGAGCACGATGGCAAACGCAGAGACGAGCGTGACGCCCATGATGATCGGGATGTCCACCCGCTGGATCGCCTGCCAGGCAAGCTGGCCGATGCCGGGCCAGCCAAAGACGCTTTCCACCACGACTATTCCGGACATGAACAAACCGATGTCGATGCCGATCATCGCGATAACGGGCAGTATCGCGTTGGGCATTGCGTGCCGGAACAGGACCTTGGCGCGGCCGGCACCGGTTGCGCGCGCCGTGCGGATGAAATCCTGGCGCATCACTTCGATCAGCGAGGAACGCATCATGCGCGAATACCAGCCGGCGCCCAGAAAGCCGAGCGTAACGGAGGGCAGGACCAGATGGGCGAAAGTGCCATAGCCGCCAATCGGGAACCAGCCGAGCTTCACGGCGAAGACATAAAGCAGCAGGATGCCGATCACGAACTGCGGCGCCGACACCCCGACGAAAGAGGCGATCATCAGCGTATCGTCGGTGCGTGAGCCGCGCCGAAGCGCCGCGACGATCCCCATCGTGAGACCGAAGATCAGTTCACAAGTGATGGCTCCGGCCATCAGCACGAGACTTGCGGGAAGCCGCGACGCGATCAGCGTCGCGACTTCGGTCTTCTGCAGGTAGGAGCGGCCGAAGTCGCCCTGCACGAGGCCGGAAACATAGCGCAGATACTGCTCGTAGAAAGGCAGGTTGAGCCCGAGCTGTTCGCGGATGTTCTCCACGGTCTGAGCCGTTGCGCTGCGGCCGGCGATCTGTCTGGCCGGATCGGCCGGTATCAAATAGAGGAGAACGAAGGTGACGAAGCTGATACCAAGCAGGATGACGACCGTCTGAAGCAGTCGCCGCGCGATATAGGCTGCCATCAATGCCTCCCCTGCTGCGTCGGATCGAGAACATCCCGCAGCGCATCGCCGACCAGGTTGAAGGCGAGCGCGAGCGCCAGGATCGCCGCACCCGGTATGAACACCAGCCACGGTGCCGAAGTGAAATAGGTCTGGTTTTCGAAGATGATATTGCCCCAGGAGGGGATGGGCGGCTGCACGCCGATACCGAGGAATGAAAGGGTCGCCTCCAGAAGCACCGTCGTCGCAATCCCGAGCGTCGCCCAGACGATGATCGTGGACAGGAGATGCGGAAGAATGTGACGGAAGAGAATGCGGCCGGCGCCGGCCCCCATGGCCCGCTCGGCAGTCACGAAATCCCGCTCGGCTATCGATCGGGTTTCGGTATAGACGACGCGGGCGATCTGCACCCAATTCACCATGGCGATGACCATCGCAACGATCCAGAGGCTGGGTGTGAAGATCGCGGCCAGAACGATGGCAAGGAGGAGCGCCGGAAAGGCCATCATCAGGTCGGTGAAGCGCATCAGCACGGTGTCCACCCAGCCGCCGAAATAGCCGGCTGCAATGCCGACGAGCGAGCCGATGACAACGGCAATGCCATTGGCGACCACGCCGATAACGAGCGAGGTGCGCGCGCCATAGATCAGCCGGCTCAGGAGGTCGCGTCCGACAAGGTCGGTACCGAGCCAGAATTGACTGTTGGGCGGCAGCGGCGCGCCTTCTATGGTCAGACCCTCGAAGAACTGCTCGTGCGGGTCATAGGGCACGATCCAAGGCGCAAGCGCTGCTGCGCCCACCACCACGACGATGACCGCAAGACCGATGAGCGCAAGCGGCCTGCGAAGGAGGCGCGTCCACACGCCCGGTGTCCTATTCTCTTTGCTGCGCGCCGTTTCAGCGACCATGGTCGGCATTCTTCAATCCGTGGTTCTCGAATTCCTGGACGATCGCCGCGGCGACGTCCTCGATGCTGCAGCTGCTCGACATCGCGGTCAGGCGTAGGTGCTGGTAGGCTTCGCTGGCCCCGCAGTTCTTCCGGAGCATCAGCAGCGCCGTTGCCTCCGCAAGTTCCTGGCGCCGCGTGAGGCGATGCTTCAATGCGGCGACGTCACGATCGAGCGCATGGCAGCGGACAAAACTGTGGCTTGCGACCATCAGTGCACTGTACAGCCCGGCGCTGCCGATGGGCTTCAGAAGCTGCGCGTCGGCCCCTTGCGCGATAGTCCAGGCGATGCGGCCGGGTGCCTCGGAGCCGATCAGTGCGATCATCGGCATGGGGGCTTCCCCCTGACGCCAGGGAAATTGCTCGTCGTGGCCCATATCTGCGTCGATCAGGAGGACGTTGAACTCCTCTGCAGATCGGTCACCGGGAAAATCCGGCCAGGCCTGTTCCGCCGCAATGCCTATGCGGGCGCATTGGGCAAAGAGAGCGTCGACGTTCTGATGCGGCCGGTGCAGGATGAGCGCCCGCCAGCCATCGAAATTCGGGGTGTTATGAACAGATCTCATTTCACCACCTTCAGCTCAGGCCGCGCCTCGTTCCCTCCCATCGGGCGGACAAGCGGCGTGGATGTCAGGAACGGATCCGGCGTGATGGCTTCATACGAGCGCTTGACGATCTCGAAACTGCCATCTGCGCCCGCGCGGCCGATATGGGCCGGCAATTCCACATGGTTTGTCCATCGATCGACGCTGATGGCCCCGAGCGGTGTATCGACCGCCTGCCCGCACAGGGCGGCGCGTACACCATCCGCATCGTCGCTGCCGCTGCGCGCGATCGCCTCGGCGATCATCATCACGGCACTGAATGCCTGCACATAGAAGGCATCGACTACGGCGCCCGGATCCAGCGCCGCAAGTGTCTTCAGGAAGGAGTCGTTTTCCGGCGACTGGATCGTGCGGAAATAGCAGCTGACCGTGAAATGCCCCGCCGCGGCGTGTCCGAGCCCGGCGATCTCGCCCTCGTAGAGGTTGCAGCTGATGACCGGGCATTTATCCGGATGGAAGCGATCATCCGCTTCAGCGAGAGCGTGAAGCGCGCGCAGGAAAGCGTATGACGACGGGCCGATCAGGTTGTTCAGGATGAAATCCGGTTTCTTCTCGCGCACCTCGTCGATCAGGTGGACGATATCCGTGTCGCCCATCGACACGAAACGCTCGCCCAGGACCTCGCCGCCCGAGCGATGGAGAATGTCGCGTGCGATTCGGTTGGTCTCCCAGCCCCAGATATAGTTGGAGCCGACAAGCATCGCCCTGCTGCCGAACCGCGGCGCGATATAGTCGAGAAGCGGCACCAGGTGCTGGTTGGCACAGGCGGCAACGTAGATAAGGTTTTCGGAAACCTCGAAACCTTCATAGACGCAAGGATACCAGAGCAGCGCGTCGAGCTTCTCGACCACGGGAATCACTTCCTTGCGGCTCCAGGAGGTGGTGCAGCCCACCACATGGCGCACACCGTGCTCGCGGATCAGTTGCCTGCAAAGCGGTGCATAGCGATCCGCCTCGCCTGCGGGATCGAAATGATAGGCCTCGAGCCTGAACGGAAAACGCTGGGACGCATTGACATGCTCGATCGCTGCCATTGCGCCGCCAAAGCCTTGGCCCGCCGGCTGCGCATAGCTCCCGCTCCGAGAGAACAATACTCCTACCGGGTAGGTAACGTTGCCTGTCATTCGCCCCTCAAATGCAAAAAGGCCCCGCAGAGAAACAAAGTTTCCCTTCGAGGCCCAGATGCCGACAGATAATTTCAGCCAAGCCTAACGTTAGGATACGACTTGTCAATACGAAAGGACATGGCGGCGACGATTTCCTGTCCGGATCTTGCCGTGCTCGCTAGAATACCGCCAGCAGAAGCGCACCGGCCGCAATCAGACCGACGCCGAGCCAGTTGATCAGATTGAGCTTCTCTCCGAGAAAAAGCACGCCGAACAGCGCAACGAATATGATCGACAGCTTGTCGACCGGTGCCACGCGAGCGGCATCGCCGAGCTTGAGCGCGCGGAAATAAGCGAGCCACGACGCCCCTGTCGCAAGACCGGACAGGCCGAGGAAGAGCCAGGTTCGGCCGGAGATCTCCGTCGGGCGCTGCCATTGTCCGGTCACTGCAACGATGCTCACGACAACGACAAGAATGACGGCTGTTCGGATCAGCGTCGCGAAGTCGGAAGTGACGTCTGCGACGCCGATCTTGGCGAAAATGGCAGTCAGCGCTGCGAAGACCGCGGAGAGCAGCGCCCAGAACTGCCAGGCCTGCGTCATCAGAATTCCACGCCCTTCTGACCCTTGATGCCCGAGCGGAAGGGGTGTTTCACCAGTTCCATCTCCGTTACCAGATCGGCGATCTCGATCAGGTCTTCCTTGGCGTTGCGGCCGGTCAGGACCACATGCGTCATGTGCGGCTTCTCCTCCTTGAGAAAGCGCACGACCTCGGCGACGTCGATGTAGTCGTAGCGCAGCGCAATGTTGATCTCGTCGAGGAGCACCATGGAGTTGCGTTCGTCGCGGATGAGCTCCTTTGCCTTCTCCCACGCCTTTGCCGCCATTGCGACGTCGCGCGCGCGATCCTGCGTCTCCCAGGTGAAGCCTTCGCCGAGCGTGTAGAACTGGCAGATATCGCCGAAATGTTTCTCGATCAGATCACGCTCGCCCGTGTGCATGGCGCCCTTGATGAACTGAACGACGGCGCAGGGCATTCCGTGGGCGATGTGGCGAAAGATCATACCGAAGCCGGCCGTCGATTTGCCCTTGCCCTTGCCGGTGTGGACGATGATCAAGCCTTTTTCGTCCGTTTTGGTGGCCATGATCTTGTCACGGGCGGTCTTCTTCTTCGCCATCTTCATGGCGTGGCGCGCTTCGTCCTTCTCGGCGAGCGGTTCGCCGGTATTCGCGGTCTCGTCGTTCATGATGTCCTCCCTATTGGTTTCCGGCCATCAGGCGGTCGGTAGCCGCGCGGCCGGAAAGGCTGTTCAGTTCGAATCGCGCCGAGTTGGAGCGCGGGTTCCATAGGCCGCGGTCGATCGCCTCCAGCAGCCTCTCCGATATTTCCGAAAGCGCGGCCGGGTTCTTTTCGCGCAGGAACCGGAGGACTTTTTCGTCGGCGATATAGGCCTGATAGGCTGCCTCGAAATGATGATCGCGCACCGCCCCGGTGGTCGCAGCGAAGGCGAACATGTAATCGATCGTCGCGGCGATTTCGAAGGCTCCCTTGTAGCCGTGGCGCATCACGCCGTCGATCCACTTCGGATTGACGACCCGGGCACGCACCACGCGGCCGATCTCCTCCTCGAGCGAGCGGATGACCGGCTTTTCGGGGCGCGAATGGTCGTTGTGGTAGATGGCCGGACGCTGACCGCCGAGATGCTCAGCCGCAGCGCTCATGCCGCCCTCGAACTGGTAGTAGTCGTCGCTGTCGAGCAGATCATGCTCGCGGTTGTCCTGGTTCTGGACCACGGCTTCGATCGAGCGCAGGCGCTCCTCGAAAAGGCCCCGCTCCGCCTTTCCATCCTCGCCGGCACCGTAGGCGTAACCGCCCCAGATGAGGTAAGCCTCGGCAAGATCGCCGCGCGTTTCCCAGTTGTTCTCGTCGACAAGCGCCTGCAGGCCCGCTCCGTAAGCGCCGGGTTTCGAACCGAAGACGCGATAGGAGGCACGGCGTCGAGCCTCGTTCACGTCGGCGCCCCGCTCTTCCCACCGCCGCGTTTCGGCACGCATGCGGGCGGCGATCATATTGTCGGCATCGTCCTCGTCGAGCGCGCCGACCGCGCGGACCGCCTTGTCGAAGAGTGCTATCTGCTCGGGAAAGGCGTCGCGGAAGAAGCCGGATATACGCAGGGTGACGTCGACACGGGGACGGCCGAGAACGGCAAGCGGAACGATTTCGTAACCGGTCACGCGGCGCGAGGCCATGTCCCAGACGGGCTTTGCGCCGATCAGTGCCAATGCCTGGGCGATGTCGTCGCCGCCGGTACGCATGTTGGAGGTGCCCCAGGCCGTCAATCCGAAAGAGGACGGCCATTCGCCGTGGTCCTGCAGGTAGCGGCGGATAAGCAGCTCCGCCGATTTCCTGCCGAGCTCATAGGCCGCCGGAGTCGGCACGGAGCGGCTGTCCACCGAATAGAAGTTGCGCCCCGTCGGCAGCACGTCCGGACGGCCGCGCGTCGGCGCACCCGAGGGACCGGGGGCGACAAACCGGCCGTCGAGGCCGGTCAGCAGACCCTTGATTTCCGCCTCGCCTGAGCTCTGGATCGAAGGCTTCAGCCGCGTCTCGACCACGTCAAGTACGGCGCGGCTGTTGGTCCATCCCACCGGGCAGACGATTTCGCCTGAAACGAGCTTCGCTGCAAGCAGTTCGATGCGCTCGACAGTGTCCCCGGCGGTGCGCCATGGCGCATCCGAGAGGGCGGCGAGAAGATCGGGCTTCGGGCCGGCCCAAGGATCGGACATGACGCAATCGAGCGGGTCGAAGGGTTGCGGTAAAGCCACGTGCAATCTCAAGTCCGCCGCAATTGCCCGCTGCAGGCTCTGATCTCCGCCCTCACCCAGACCCCGCGGCACACGGGCGAGCGCGACCGTAAGATCGGTCAATAGCCTTCCCTCCGGCGCCAGGCCGAAGATATGCAACCCGTCACGGATCTGCATTTCCTTCAGGTCGCAGAGATAGGCATCGAGTTTTTCGAGTGCCTGGTTCTCGCTGTCGCCCTTCTCGATGCCGGCGTCGTGGTCGAGGCCGATGTCGCGGACGAGATCGAGGATCTGCCGGCTGAGCAGCCTGAGCCGCCGGGGATCGCCTCCCGCAGCCTCGTAGTATTCGTCGACCAGCGCCTCCAGGTCCTTCAGCGGTCCGTAGGACTCCGCCCGCGTCAAAGGTGGCGTCAGATGGTCGATGATGACGGCGCTCGTTCGCCGCTTAGCCTGCGTGCCCTCGCCGGGATCGTTGACTATGAAGGGATAAAGATGCGGCATCGGACCGAATATCGCTTCGGGGTAGCACTCTTCGGAAAGCGCCAGCGCCTTTCCGGGGAGCCATTCGAGGTTGCCGTGCTTGCCCATATGGACGATCGCATGGGCGCCGAATACCTCGCGCAAATAGGCATAGAAAGCGAGATAGCCGTGCGGCGGCACGAGGTCCGGAGCGTGATAGGTTTCCTTCGGGTCGATATTGTAGCCGCGCGCCGGCTGGATGCCCACGAGCACATCGCCGAAGCGCGCGAGCGGCAGGGCGAATATGCCGTCGATGTAGAAGGGGTCGGCCTCCGGCGCGCCCCAGCGCGCGGTCACTTCCTGCTGAATCTTTTTCGGAAGCGCATTGAAGAAACCCTTGTAGTGATTCAAGGAAATCGTTTCGCGGATTTCACGGTCGCCGCTCGCCGCATTGGTCGGCCCGGCCATCAGAAAGCGGATCAGCGCGTCGCCGTCATCAGGAACATTGCCGACAGCATAGCCTTCCGCGGTCATCGCTTTCAGCACTTCGATCGTGCCGGCAGGCGTATCGAGACCCACGCCGTTTCCGAGGCGTCCGTCGCGGTTCGGATAGTTGGCCATGACGATGGCAACCCGGCGACCCCCGGGCGGGGTCCGGCGCAGCTTCGTCCAATTGGCGGCAAGGCGCGCCGCGAAACGCGCGCGATCCGCAAGCGGCTCGTGTCCGACGATATTGGCCTCCACCAGCGGGTCGTAAACCGAGGCAGCCTTGAAGGAAACGGCACGGGAGAGAACCCTCCCGTCCACCTCCGGCAACGCGACATTCATGCCGAGATCGCGGGCCATCAGCCCTTGAGCCGAAGCTTCCCAGGCCTCCCGCGACGAGCCGGAAAAGATGACCTGCAGCACCGGCGCGCCGCCTGATTCGAGCACGGTCGGCTGGCGGTCCGCGCCGGGTGCGGAAACGGCAAAGCCCGTGGCGTTCATCACGACATCCGGCACGGCTTCGGCGAAGATCGCTTCGACCGTGCCGATCGAGACCGGATCCTTGAGGCTGGAGACGAAAACGGGGAGCGCTCGCACAGCCTCGGCCGCCAGAGCCTCGATCAGCGCCTCCACCGGCTTCGTCTCTCCGCTCTGGACGAGCGCGCGGTAGAAGCAGACGGCGACGGTGGGTTCGTGTTCCGCTCTGTCCGCCTGACCGGGGGTTACAGCCGGACGCGTTTCGGACAGGCGCACCCATTCCTCGACGCCGATCACGCCCCTGCCAGGCCACCATATCCCCGCCTTGAGCAACGGCCGCGCCGGCTGCGGCTTGTCGCCGCCATCGATCAATGCCTGCGCGTAACCGAGGAACAGGCCGGCATTCTCCGCGCCGCCTTCGGTGCAATACGCCCAAAGGCGCTGCCGATCTTCCACCGATACGGTGGAAAACGGGTCGAGGCCCGGGTCCGGCTTGTCGTCGCCCGGCAACACGGCGATCTGGAACTTATTCGCAATCGCCGCGGCGTAGAGCGCCTCGAGGACGTAACGGAAGTAGCTCGCACCACCGAGCGGCCGTACGACGATCAGTTTCGCATGCCTCGCCGTGCGTTCGACGTAAGTGTCGACCGACATGGGGTGCATGAGATTCATGAGGCTGGCGATCCGCAGGCTTCTTGCGCCCGCGCGCTGACGATGGGCAGCCGCGATCGAGGCAAGCTCCGTATCGGCCGCCGACAGGAACAATATGTCGCCCGGGCTCTGTCCCAGGTCGATCGCCTCATTACCGTCGGCGATCGTTCCTTTCTGAGCTAGGAGGAGATGCATGGATGCTCCCTGGACTCCTCATTCAAAGTCGAAGCCATTTCACGCGAGCGCCGAAATCGCTGCGCGCACGGCGGGCTCGTCCATGTCATGCAGCCCGATGACGACGAGACGCGTGCCGCGTGTTTCGCCGGAAGCCCATGCGCGGTCGAAATACTGGTCGATGCGGCTGCCGACCGCCTGGACCAAGAGGCGCATCGGCTTGCCCGGAACGTCGACGAAGCCCTTGAGGCGCAGCACGTCGTGCTCTGAGATGACGCCTTTGAGCTTTTCGATGAAAGCAGCAGGGTCGGCTATGGCGCCAAGCTCTACGACGAAGCTGTCGAACTCGTCATGATCATGCTCCTCGCCTGCCTCATGCTCCATATCGTGGTGAGACTTGCGGTTGACGATATCGCCCTCCGTACCCACTCCGAGCCCGAGCAGGATGGCGGCGGCTACCTCGCCGTTCCTCGCCTCGATCATCGTCGTCTTGCGGCTGATGCGGGAGGCCACCTCTTCGCGCACGGACTGCAGCCCCGCGGCGTCGATAAGGTCCGTCTTGTTGAGAACGATGAGGTCCGCGGCGGTGAGCTGATCCTCGAAAAGTTCTTCAAGCGGGCTCTCGTGGTCGAGATTATCGTCGCCGACGCGCAGCGCGTCTACCTTGTCGTGATCATCGGCAAAGCGGCCCGCGGCGACCGCCGCACTATCGACGACGGTGACGACGCCGTCGACCGTTACCTCGCTGCGGATGTCCGGCCAGTTGAATGCGGCGACGAGCGGCTGCGGCAGCGCCAGGCCGGAGGTTTCGATGACGATATGATCCGGCCGGTTGTCCCTCTCGAGCAGCTTCGTCATGGTCGGGATGAAGTCGTCGGCGACGGTGCAGCAGATGCAGCCATTGGTTAGTTCGATGATGTCCTCTTCCGAGCAGGCTTCCGCTCCGCAGCCCTTCAGCACATCGCCGTCAACCCCGAGATCACCGAATTCGTTGATGATCAGCGCGATGCGCTTGCCGTCGGCATTCTGCAGCAGGTTGCGGATCATCGTCGTCTTGCCGGCACCGAGAAAGCCGGTGATGACGGTAGCCGGTATTTTGCCCTGCGGCGCCCTTGCGAGTGTCATGAATCAACCCTTCATTTTCAGCGGCAGTCCGGCCGCGACAAAGTAAACTTCTGCGGATTTCTCCGCCACGATCTGGTGGAGCCGGCCGGCGTGATCGCGAAAGTCGCGCGCCATCCGGTTTTCCGGGACGATCCCGAGACCGACCTCATTAGAGACGAAAACGAGTCGCGAGCGCGCCGCGGGCAGAAAGGCGGCGAGCGCGGCGAATTCGGCGGCCATGTCGCGCTCCTCCATCATCAGATTGGTCACCCACAGGGTCAGGCAGTCTATGAGGACAGCCCGGCCGGGCTCATCGATGCGGCGAAGCAGCCCCACGAGATCGAGCGGTTCTTCGTGGGTGGTCCAACCCTTCCCCTGCCGAGTAGCCTGGTGAAGGGCGATGCGTTCCCGCATCTCCTCGTCGAAGGCCCGGCCGGTCGCAAGATAGTGCATCGGAGACCCGGTGGCCTCGACGAGTTTTTCCGCGAAGGTGGATTTTCCCGAACGCGCGCCGCCAAGCACGAGGATCGGGCCGAGATTGGAAATGTCCATACCGCCTGCCCTAGAGAAGGCTATAGCGGCAACGGCGCGCGCCGAGAACGCGTTGGATCGAAGACCTGTGAGCCACGACAACCTCCGTGCTGGCATCGGGGAGCATCTCCCCTCGGGCGGAATGCCCTGACGGATGGCAGGTCTCCTGGCTCACGGCGTCACGATCCTCATGGCCGTACGTTCGACGAACCGGCTCGGCCCGAAAAACGATGCGGCAAAAGACCGAACGGGCTCGCCTCGCCTTCCCGGCGTTTGCGGCATCGCGAAAGGCGGACGATTCGTAGAAGAAGAGGCGTCCTGCCTGGCTCATCGCAATGCCACGCCAGTGGCTTTTCCGACATGCCGCCAAACTTCACGAGACTGCCCCATGCAGCGCGTGGAAATCCGGCGGAATGCCCGATGGCGAACCCTGACCGTTCTACAGTCGCGGGGTCGGCTGCGATAAGGGCGCCCGGCGTGGGTCCGCCCCGTCGCATTCCCATTTACTCCCTCGCCCCACCTCGGCACGAGGGAACCATCCATACTGCGTTAATTATGAAGCGGCGGCGGCAAAGTCAATCGACGGCCTGCGACACCGGGACCGCCGATTACGGCAGATATGCGCTTTCGCGCCGGCTACCCCGAACGGGTAGGCAGACACTTCCGGCCCGGCCATGATAAGAATGAATGCTTGGGGTCCGGCGACATTGTGTCGATCCGGTTATCATTCACGTTCATGATCCGCGGACCACGTCGGCCGCAGGAGATCATCGTGGAGGGTGCGATGTTTCACTTGCGTCGTGCCGCAATCGCTGCTTTGGGCGCAGCGTTTTACGGTTCCATGCCGACGATTGCCGCCGAACCGGTTGGAGAAGCGGTCCGGATCAGGACGGTCGTCACCGGCAGCGGCGGGCCGCTCGTGGAGCGGGACGCTGTTCACCGGGACGAGCGAATAAGCACGTCCAGATCTGGGCTCGGCCAGTTCGTGTTCCGCGACGGCAGTAAATTGGCGGTGGGGGCAGGCTCTTCCGTCGTCATCGACAAGTTCGTCTTCAACGATTCGAAATCGGTGCAGCAACTCACCGTCGCCGCCGCCAAAGGCACGTTCCGTTGGATCAGCGGAAATTCGAAGCACTCGGCCTATCAGATCTTGACGCCTGCCGGAACGATCGGCGTACGCGGAACCGTGTTCGACTTCTACATCGGCAACGACGGAACGACGGCGATCGTTCTCCTGGAGGGCGCGGCCCGGTTCTGCGGCCCGGCGGGATGCCAGCAGCTCACCCGACGCTGCGATTGCGTGATCGCAAAGCGCGACGGCACCATGACGGACACGCACAAGGCCGGTCGCCGCACACTGGCGACACTCGGAAACCGGAAGGCCTTGCCCTTTCTTTCGGGCGACCAAAGACTTTCTGCCTCCTTCGGCGGCATGAGCGGCAGTTGCGGCATTTCGGCCGCTATCGAGATCAAGCCGACCACGCCGGAACGGGCACGGCCGCCCGAAAAAGCAAGCCCGCAAAAGGCGCCCCGCCCGGGCAAGACGCCCAGCAACGAGCCCGGCAAGCGTGGCCTCGACAAGGGGAAGAAAGGGCAGGACACGGGCAAGAAGGGACAGGACACCGGCAAGAAGGGCCAGGATAGCGGCAAGAACGGGCAAGTGGACACAGGCACGAAGAAGGGCCGCGGTTAGAGCACTCCCAGGAAAAATGTGTAATGGTTTTCCGTCCGGAACTGCGTTGGATCAAATGGTCTCTCTATTCGGCGGATCTGGCTTCGTCTGCGAACGGCAAAGGTTCACCGGCAAAGTGGTCTGTCCGGCGTCCGATGCGGCGGTAGAAATCCGATAATCCCCCGCACAGAGCCGGAGCCTTGAGCTTTGCGGCATTGACGAGCTCTCTGCGGGGCCGTGACCTTAAACGCATCGCCCCGATCAACTGTTCATGAATGCGCTGCAGCTCGGAAAACTCGGCCGAAGCGGCCATATGCTCGTCACCGACCACGGCGAATACCCGCGTTCGCGTGCTCTTGCCCTTCAGCGCCAGCGCCCCCGCCTCCAGCACGGCGCACCGTTCGCCCAGATCCGCCGTCGTCTCGGATATCAGAATATCGAAGCCGACGTCCTTGCAGGCAGCCTCGATCCGGGCGGCGACGTTGACCGCGTCGCCGACGGCCGAATAGTTGAAGTGCATCTCCGCTCCCATATTGCCGACGCAGGCAAGCCCGGTATGGATCCCCACACCGATCGCCACCTTTTGGTCGCTCCCGAAGCCGAAGGCGTCGCTCTCGTTGAGGCGGGCGAGCGTCTCGCGCATGGCCAAGGCGGCGCGGATGGCCTTGCCGGGGTGATCGGCGACGTCGACGGGCGCATTCCAGAACGCCATGATCGAATCGCCGATGAACTTGTCGAGCGTGCCTTCATTGGCGATGACATGGCGGCTCAGCGCGTCGAGCAGCGTGTTGAGAAACCGGACCACCTCTCCCGGCGTCAGGCGCTCGCTGATCTCCGTGAAGTTGCGCACGTCGACGAACATGATCGTCAACTCACGGTCGTCGCCGCCGAGACGCAGGGCGTCATGCGTATGCTCGATGCGATAGAGGAGCGAGGGCGACAGGTACTGGCCAAAGGCGCGCCGAACCACGCGCCGCTCCCGGTCTATGACCAGGAAACGATAGGCGGTTGCCGCAAAATGGGTGATCGATCCGGCAAGGATCGGAGCCAGAGGGTCGAACAGCAGGCCTGCATAGAGGAAGGCTGACCAGGAGGCAGCGAGGGCCAGCGCGGTTATCAGAAGGCCGCAGGCAAGCGCGACGGCCGGGCTGACGAAGGTGGTCAGCAGGACGAGCAGGCTCCCTGCAGCCGCGATCGCAAGGATTTCCAGTCCGTCCGCCCAATCCGGACGGGAGAGGAAGCGGCCCGAGAGAACCTGCTCGACAGTCTGCGCGTGCAGCGACACGCCGGGCACGTTGTGTCCAAGAGCCGTGGTGCGGATGTCCTGCAGGCCTGCTGCCGACGTGCCCACGAATACGATACTGCCTTGGATCGCTGCCCTCGTCTCTGCGGAAACTCCGTCGGGCGCCAGCACCCGGCCGGCAGAGACATATCTTTCACCGCGATCGGGACTGACATAGAGCCAGAGTTCGCCCGCCGCGGTCACCGGCACCACGAATTCGCCGACCTTGATCAGCGTGATGGTATCAGGCGCATCCGGAGCACCCGCTACGATGTAGGTGGAAGCGCCCTGAGCCACGCGCAGCGCTTCGAGGGCCAGGTTCGGATAGAGTTGCTCGCCATCGCTCAACAGCAGCGGGACGGCGCGCACAACGGCCGACGGCCTGCCGGGATTGAGGCTGATATGGCCCAGGCCCACGGCACTGGCTTCGAGTTGTGGCCTCAAAGGAGTCGCAGCCGTAAGCCGCGGCGGCGCATCGAGCGGACTTTCGCCGGTGAAGGCGAAACCCGCTTTCACCGGCGGCCGGTAGTTGCCTGCGTTGGAAAGGCCGAAACCGAGCACGACGGGCCGGTCGCCGATCGATCGGGAGAGTATCTCGTCATTGTCCGGCAGCCGCTCAAGGAGCGCCGGATCGACCCCGGCGACATCGCGCATGACGCTGCGCGGCGAAAGACGGTCGGGTTCGGAGAACAGGATGTCGAAGGCTATCACCGCCGCCCCCATTTCCGAGAGCCGGTCGACCAGTGCGGCAACGCGGTCGCGCGGCCACGGCCACTGGCCGAACTCTTTCAGCGATGCCTCGTCAATGTCGACGACGCGAACCGGAACGTCCTCGAAGCTGCGCGGCGCCAGGCGCTGATACTCGTCGAAAGTGAGATCTCGGGCGAGACGCAAAAGCGGCGGATCGCTTGCACGCAGCACGGTGAGCGCCGCGACGATCACCAGGCCGATAATGACCCCTATTAGCTGCGTGCGTGCCATGGCAGCGCCCTTCGCCCGGACGCCGTCGCCATGCACAGCGGCGAAGAGGTCGTCCTACCCGAAAACCATGCTGCATTTTTCGCAAGGCGTATGCAACGGAGAACGTGACGACGGCTGTAAAGCCTCAGGTCCTGGTTGGAAGCACCTTGTCGAGAAATGCAAGCATGGCGCCGTTGAACACGTCGGGCCTCTGCAGCGGCGCAAAGTGGCTGACGTGTTCAAGCGTGATCAATTCGGCTGCGGGAATGCTCCGCGCGAGATATTGGGCGTGCTCTCTCTTTATGAACTCGTCGTTCTCGGCCTGCACGATCGCGACCGGCACTCGGATGCCGGCGAGGTCGCCCGCCGAGTAATTGGGTTGCGTACTCATCATCTCGCTGACGGCCGAGACGAAGTCATCGAACTCATCAGGCGTCGCCGACAATTCGGCATAGTCCTTCCGGTGCCGGGCGAAGCAACGGTCGATAACCGGAGTGGCCTCGAATTCTGTCGCGCCGCTCGGGTCCATGTTGCAGGCGAAGAAGAAGACGCCGGCAACGCGCGTTGGAGCCTCGCTCGCAAGCACGAGGCCGATGCACGCCCCGTCGCTCCAGCCCACCACGGCGAACTTCTGAAGTCCCAGCATGTCGGTGACGGCAAGGACGTCGGACGCCATCACTTCGTAGCTGTAGGGCCGCTCATCGCGCGTGCTGCGCCCATGTCCGCGGCTGTCGATGAGCACGACGCGACGGCCGGCCTCAAGAAGCGGCGCAAGCTGATAGCCCCAATTGCCGCTGTGGCCGAGACCGCCGTGCAACAGGACCACCGGTGCTCCCGCGCCATATGTCGAGTACCATATCCGGGCGCCATCGCGCTCCACATAGCCCTGCTCCGCGGCCGGAGGCAGAGCCGGTGCGCCCTGGGCTTCGAACTGCCGAAGATCGTCGTCGTATTGCTGCATTTCGATCCTTTCAACGAGCCGTTTTCTGCGCTTCCGACACGATACGGTCCGGGTGAGAAATGCCGAAAGGGCACGCCTCGTCCGGCCGGCCCTACCCCAAAAGCGTGCCGAGCCATGTCCGATCGAGTACCGCTTCGAGTTCCCCGGCAATCTCGTCGAGAGCCGCATCCACCGACTGGCGGTAATTGCCTCCCCCGCCTTCGATACCGAAGCTCTTGAGCAACGCGGAACGGTAGGCGTCGCTTCCGAAAAGACCGTGCAGATAGGTGCCCATCACGCGGCCGTCCGCCGACATCGCTCCATCCGGGCGGCCGTCGATCTCGACCGGCGCGCGGCTGCAATCGGCGCCGGTCGTCTTGCCGAGATGGATTTCGTAGCCTTCGAGCGCGACGTCGTATTCTCGCGACCAGGCGCGGCTGTTGCGAACCGTCTTTTCCGGAGCCATCTCCGTCTCGACGGAAAGCAGCCCCAGCCCCTCAATCGCGCGCTTGCCGCCCTCTATACCGAGCGGATCGGTAACCCGGCTTCCGAGCATCTGATAGCCGCCGCAGATACCGACGACCCGCCCACCGCGGCGCATATGCCGGTCGAGGTCCCGGTCCCAGCCCTGCCTGCGGAAATCCTCCAGATCGGCAATGGTGGACTTCGAGCCGGGTATGACGACGAGGCCCGCATCGTCTGGAAGCGGCGCCCCCGGCCGAACGAAGACGATGTCGACGTCCGGCTCCGCGGCCAGGGGATCGAGATCGTCGAAATTGGCGATCCGCGACAGGACGGGGACCGCGACCTTCAGCGCCTTGCCGCCGCCCCGCGTCAGCCTCTCGAGGACGACGGAGTCTTCGGCAGGCAGCCGCCCGGCACTTTTCAGCCAGGGCACGACGCCGAAGCAAGGCCAGCCGGTAAACTGGCGGACCGATGCGATGCCGTCGTCGAAGAGCGTAACATCGCCGCGGAATTTGTTGATGAGGTAGCCGGTGACCATGCGCCGGTCGTTCTCCGGCAGGATCGCATGCGTGCCGACCAGGGACGCAATGACACCACCGCGGTTGATATCGCCGACGAGAACGACGGGTACGACAGCGCGGGTGGCAAAGCCCATATTGGCGATGTCGCCGGCGCGCAGATTGATCTCGGCCGGCGAACCGGCGCCTTCGACGATCACGAGATCGGCGCCGCCTGACACCTGCTCGAAACTCTCCATGACAGAGCCGAGGAGCCTTGGCTTGAGAGCCTGGTATTCCCTCCCCTTGGCCTGGCCGGCCACCTTGCCCTGGATGACGATCTGGCTGCCCACGTCCGATTGCGGCTTCAGGAGCACCGGGTTCATATGCACGGAAGACGGCACGCGTGCGGCAAGCGCCTGGAGCCATTGCGCACGGCCGATCTCGCCGCCGTCGTCAGCAACGGCGGCATTGTTCGACATGTTCTGGGGCTTGAACGGTTTTACGTTGAGGCCATGGTTGGATGCGAGCCGGCAGAGGCCCGCCACCAGTACCGATTTTCCGACATCCGAGCCGGTTCCCTGCAGCATGATCTTGCGTGTCATGCCTTTCCCGTAGCATCGAAACCGCCTGCCGCAAAGCTCCGTCCCGACGCGATTCCGCCATGATTGCGTCACCGGCGTTCGCGGTGCGTTTCCGGCCTTCTTCAAGCGTTCTGGAGCGGGAACCTGTGTGCAGTTTTAATTTTTAGGATCTGAAAATTCTCGCGAGCTAGCTCAATTGCGACATGCGGTGCCGAGCCTGGCATTCAAGCCGTCGCGGCAAGAGCCTATATCCGCGCCATCGAAACCCGCCGGAAAATTGCCCGGTCTCCCAAGGTAGAAAGTCATGCTGTTCGTTTTCGGCAAACCCAACTTCGTTCAGATCGCCTGGAACTCCAAGGCGCCGAACGGCCAGTCCCGCGTCCGTAATGTGGTCGCGGAAGCGCCGGTCGGCCCACTCGGCCTCATCCGCACGTCCAACGTCGGATAAAGCGCCACGTCGCGTTCGAAACCGCCCCCTTTTCGGGGCGGTTTCTTCACGATTCCTGCCCTGAAATGCAAAAGCCGCACCCAACCGTTGGAACGGAAGGGTGCGGCGATCAGATCGTTCCGCTGAATATCGGGTCCGGTACGCACTACCTGATCCGGACCTGCGGCAGTCGCCCGCCGCAGGCAGACAATTATCCCCACAACCTTACCGGATCGTTATTGAGGCCTTAACCAAAGGTGAATTTCGGCGATTTCGCCGTTCGCGTCCTCGGTACCGCGAGCTCGTCGCGGCGCAATATGCCGCCGGCGACCGGCGCCGGATCGAAAAGGTTGATTTCTCGACGCGAACACTTAGGCTTGCCGCAATGACAACGAAGTGGGCCGGCAGCTTCAGCGCGGGAGCGGTTAGGCGGCGCTCCATCCACCATGCGTGGCCGCAGTGACGTGAAGGTGTCGACGGACATGAAAAAACTCCTTGCTACCCTCATCCTCACGGCGGGCATATGGTCTCTGGCAGGCCCTTCCGGGGCTGCCGAATGCGGCGGCGTCAGCATCGCCGAGATGGACTGGGCCTCGGCGGGCGTCGCGGCTCACGTGGACAAGTTCATTCTGGAAAACGGCTATGGATGCAGTGTGAAGCTCGTCGCTGGCGACACGATGCTGACCTTCACCTCGATGAACGAGAAGGCGGAGCCCGACCTGGTGCCGGAGCTGTGGATCAACTCCGTACGCACGCCCTTCGATGCCGCAATCAAGGAGGGCCGCCTCGTCGAAGGCGCCAGGATCTTGAGCGAAGGTGGGGTCGAGGGCTGGTGGATTCCGAAGTTCATCGCCGACGCGCACCCGGACATTCGAACGGTGCAGGACGCGTTGAAGCACCCGGAACTCTTCCCTTCTCACGAGAACCCCGCAAAGGGAGCGGTCCACAATTGTCCTTCAACATGGAATTGCCGGTTCTCCACCGCCAACCTCTACAAGGCTCTCGAAGCGGACAAGGCCGGCTTCCAGCTGATCGATCCCGGTTCCGCTGCCGGGCTTGACGCGTCGATCGCCGATGCATTCGAGAAGAAGACCGGCTGGCTCGGCTATTATTGGGCTCCGACCGCCTTGCTCGGCAAGTACGAGATGACCTTGCTGTCTTTCGGCGTGGATCACGACAAGGCGGAATGGGACTCCTGCACTGCCGCCCCGAATTGCCCGACCCCAAAGGTAAACTCCTATCCGGTCTCGGACGTCTATACCGTGGTGACCAAGTCCTTTGCCGATCGAGCAGGCAGCGCCATGGACTACGTCCAGGCGCGGCAATGGGAAAACGCGACGGTAAACAAAATTCTGGCTTGGATGGATCAGAACCAGGGGACGAACGAAAGCGCCGCCCGCTACTTCCTCGAAAACTTCCAGGAGATATGGACGCAGTGGGTAGGCCCGGAGGTCGCCGAAAAGGTGAGGGCCGCGCTCTAGATCACTGTGATCTTCGGTCGGATCGGCGCGAAATCGTGAAGATGATCGATTCCAGCGCCCCTTCGAGGATGCGGCTGCCTGATGCGCGACGCACGAGCCGCGCCTGCGTCGCAAACAGTAAAGCGGTCGGCGTGTTCCGCTGTCACAGTTCTGATGCAAGGAGCGGGAAGCGCCGCGAAAACGCAGTCGGCGTAAAAGCTCCAAGCCAAGAGAAGGGGAAAGGTTGTCCATGGCTAGTCACGCAATCGAGGTGAAGAACCTCTACAAGATTTTCGGCCCGCGCGGAGAGGATTACGTCAAACTCGTCGAGAACGGGATGGGTAAGGCCGAACTCAACGAAAAGCACGGCCACGTGCTCGGACTGCAGGACATCAACATTTCCATGCCGGGCGGCTGCATAACGGTCGTGATGGGGCTCTCGGGGTCCGGCAAATCGACGCTGATCCGGCACATCAACCGGCTGATCGATCCGACCTCGGGCGAAGTCCTCTACGACGGCGTCGACGTCTGCAAGATGAACGAGAACGACCTTCGCGCGTTCCGCCGTCACAAGACGGCGATGGTCTTCCAGAAGTTCGCACTGCTGCCGCATCGCACGGTTCTCGAAAACACCATCTACGGTCTTGAGATACAGGGTATCGATCGGCGCGAGAGCGAAAAGCGTGCGCTTGGCTGGATCGAGCGCGTCGGCCTTCAAGGCTTCGAGCAGCACTATCCGAACCAGCTTTCCGGCGGCATGCAGCAGCGCGTCGGCCTTGCCCGCGCGCTTACGAACGACGCCGACATCCTGCTGATGGACGAGGCCTATTCGGCACTCGATCCGCTGATACGCGTCGACATGCAGTCGGTCCTGCTCGAACTGCAGAAGGAATTGAAGAAGACGGTGGTCTTCATCACCCATGATCTCGACGAGGCCCTGAGGCTCGGCGACAAGATCGCCATCCTGCGCGACGGCCGCGTCGTGCAGCAGGGAACCGGCCAGGAAATCGTGCTCTCGCCAGCCGACGACTACATCACGGCCTTTGTGAAGGAAGTGAACCGCGGGCGGGTGGTCAACGTGGAGACGATCATGCGGCCGCTCTCCGGAAACCCGGAAGGCCTGCCGCTCGCCGTAGGCACCGTGCTCGAAGCAGCCGCCCGCACCATGACCGGCGCGCAAATAAGCAACGCCCATGTCGTCGACGCCAACGGTCGCCCGATCGGTGCGATCGACCTGCAGATGATCATCTCCGCCATGGTGACGCCCGTGCAGCATACCGACCGGCAGGCGGCTTGACTGGCTTTGAGGGCGCCCATGTGCGCCCTCAACAGCGGATAGTCAAGTGACCCCCAGCCTTCCGCTGATGTACCGGAACTCCTGCGTCTTGCCTCCATAGCCATAGGCTGCCGCCGGTACCTCATGGACGAGCACGTAGCTTTCGGGATGGACCATCCCGAGAATATCCTCGAAGGCCGCAAAGATCGCTTCGACATAGGCACCAAGTTCCTGCTTCGTATTGGTGCCGTCGACAACCTTGATGTCGAGCCAGAAACTGCTGCTCTGCTGCGAGGCGAGCGACTTTCCGCCCGCGAACCAATGCCGCGGATCGACATAGCTGACGACGACCGCCGTCACCGAGGGGTCCTTGCGAAGATGCGACTGTGTGAGGTCGCTTACCTTTGCCGCTATTTTCGCCGAAAGCTCCGGCTCCGGCTGTCCGGTAACGCTGATGTTGATGATGGGCATCACAGGTTCCTTTCTTCGAAACACCTCGTCAATTTGCCATCGTCGCCACATCAACAAAATCGAATTGTTTTGCAGATACACTTCTGTAAAATTGAAGTATGAATCCGATCGATCCCGAGCTGCTGCGCACTTTTCTCGCCTTCGCCGAGGGAGGCTCGCTTGCAAGAGCGGCAACCGCCGTCAACCGTTCGCCCTCCGCGGTGACGGCGCAAATGCAGCGGCTGGAAGCACTGATCGGCGAGCGCCTTCTTGCGCCCGCCGGACGCGGACGCGTGCTCACGCCCGTTGGAGAGGAGCTCGCCGCCCATGCCCGGCGTATTTTGGATGCGCACCGCGACGCCTGGCTCAGCCTCAGGGGCGCGCGCGCCGATGGACGGATCTCCCTGGGCAGCACTCAGGACTTTGCCGATACGATGCTGCCCGGACTGCTGCGCCGCTTCGCGCGTTCCCATCCACGCATTCGCCTGGATTTGAGGATCGGGCGGTCGAAAGAATTGACGGCCGCCTTCGATCAGAACCAGATCGACATTCTTCTTGCCATGCGACAGGCGGCTGCAGATGACGAATTGCTCGCGCTCCGCGAACAGATGCTTTGGCTCGGCTCCGACAGGGGCTTGGCAACGGACGAAGAGGAGCTCCCCCTCGCCGTGCTCGACCCACCTTGCGGCTTCCGCGCCGCCGCCATATCGGCCCTCGAGAGAACCGGCCGCCGCTTTCGGATCGCGGCAACGAGCCCCAGCCTGTCGGGCCTGCGCGCCGCCGTCTTGAGCGGCATCGCCGTTACGACCCGGACGGAAAGATTTCTCGGCACCGGCATCGAGCGCGCTCCTGCCCATCTCGGCTTGCCATCCCTGCCTCCGGCGGAATTCAGCCTGCGTCTGCGCGCCCGGGCAGAGAAGCCCGCAACCGATCTAGCTGCGCTGCTTGCGAACGAATTGCCGCGCTGATCGGCGCAATTCTGTTGCCAACACATAAAGATATCTTTATATCTTATTGCAGTTCCATTCAGCCGGGAAAATCCGATGTCCGTTGCAGTCCATGCCCTTTCCGATCTCCTCGCCCAGAAGGGCGTCCTGCTTGCCGATGGCGCCACAGGCACGTCGCTCTTCGCCATGGGGCTCGAAGCGGGCGAGGCACCGGAGATGTGGAACGAGACGAAACCGGAAAACATCACCAAGCTGCATCAGGACTTCGTGGATGCCGGCGCCGACATCATTCTCACCAATTCCTTTGGCGGCACACGCCACCGACTGAAGCTTCATCAGGCCGAAGACCGGGTCTACCAGCTCAACAAGCGGGCCGCAGAGATCGCGCGCGCGGTGGCCGACCAGGCGTCGCGAAAGGTCATTACGGCCGGATCCGTCGGCCCAACGGGCGAGCTGCTGATCCCGCTCGGCGCCCTCTCCTATGAAGACGCGGTCGCGGCCTTCGTCGAACAGATCGAGGGCCTGAAAGCCGGCGGCGCGGAGGTCGCCTGGATCGAGACCATGTCCTCTCCGGACGAAATTCGTGCGGCCGCCGAAGCCGCGGCGAAGGTCGGCCTTCCCTATGTCTACACCGGTTCCTTCGACACCGCCGGCAAGACGATGATGGGCCTGCACCCGAAAGACATTCACGGCGTCGCCGCCGATATCGGCGACGGTCCGGTTGCCGTCGGCGCGAACTGCGGCGTCGGGGCGTCCGACATTCTTTCCTCGCTGCTCGACATGACGGCTGCCAGCCCGGAGGCGACAATCGTCGTCAAGGGCAATTGCGGTATTCCCGAATTCCGCGGCTCGGAGATCCACTATTCCGGCACTCCGCCGCTGATGGCCGAATATGCCCGGTTGGCCGTCGACGCCGGCGCCAGGATCATCGGCGGCTGTTGCGGCACCTCCTGCAACCATCTGGCCGCGATGCGGCTCGCGATCGACAATCACACCAGGGGTGAACGCCCCACGCTCGATACGATCGTCGAGAAAATCGGTCCGTTGCGGAACAAATCGGCAAATGAAGGTCCCGCCGCCCCGGCCCGAGAGCGCCGTCGGCGCGCCTAAGGTCATGCCTGCGGAAGCTCCGGCGGCAAAGCCGGAGCTATCCTATTCTACGGGACCAGGGTGAGTGCGCATTTGCGCCGGCGGGGCGTCGCTCGCGCTGGCGCTCACCAAAGCGACATTTTCGCCGAGATCGCAAATCCCGCGCAAAGGTGCCCCGAGCCGACCGCGCTCCGTGGAGCAGCCATATTCCGCAGCACTGGCAAATGCCGGGTAGAACTGAAGCGCGGCACCGAGATGACGGGATCCCTCTTCGGAAAAATGCCCATGGTCTTCGAAAAGCGCCACTCCCCTGTCCTCGGTTCTGCAGCGGCCCCCGCCGCAGAGATAATCGGTGAAGCTCACGACCGGATAGTCGCTGGCGATGTCCGCCAGAATCGAGAGTACGTCACGGTCGTGGGTCCGGACATTCGCAAGTGACGCCCCGCAGTCATCGGCGGAGGTTCCAAGCAGTCGGGCTCGCGCGACGCAAAGGCCGGTATCGCGACCATCCTGCGGCGGCGGCGCGATGACGACCGGCCGAAAGCCATTCTGCCGTAACCATGCGAGGCTTGCCCGATAACTGCCGGTCACGGTCCGAGCGTCCGACGGCACCACTCCCTTACCGTCGAGAAGCATCGTCTCTTCCTCCAAATACTGATTCAGCGGCGAGGACAACACGACATAGCGGATCGACTTGTGCGCCAGAAGGAAGCGCTGCACCTCCCTGTTGTGCTCGATGCACTCCTGCGGCCAAGCGGGCTCGAACTTGGCCTTGATCGGGGCGAGGCCGGCGAGCGGACCGCAATTGTTGTTCGTCAGTTGTACAAGCCGTGCGCCCGGTTCGGAGGCCAGAATGCTATCGACGAGGTGCCTGGCAAAGGAGTCTCCCCAGACGGCAATGACCGGTTCGCTGCTTGTGCCGCATTTCAGGTCGACAACCGCATTGCAATCCTTCCCTATGCCGACGCTCGGCTTGGTGAGGCGGGCAAGCTCGGCATTCCCGGAGGCGAGACCGTCGCTGCCGTCGAACACCAGGCCAGTCGCAACGGCCATGGACCCCACCGCCGCGACCGTTGCGAAGATCGCCTTCCGCCCGAGACGGGCACGATTGCGAAAGGGACCTTCGACATATCGCCAGCTGAGGTAGGCGAGACCGAAGCAGAGCACGATGAGGCCGGCGTAGCCGGCAGGCGTCACTCCGTCACTCGTGCGCAGGCGCGCAAATGCGAATACCGGCTGATGCCAGAGATAGAGGCTGTAGCTGCAGAGGCCGATCGCAACGAGCGGGCGGGCCGAGAGGCACCTGCCGATCAGCGTGTCGCCGCGAGCGAAAGCGAGAACAAGGGCCGTACCGGCGACGACTGGAACGGGCGCCCAGCCCGGATAATGTTGCGTGTCGGTTGTCGAGAGATAGCTTGCAGCGATGAGGATAAGCCCGCCCCAGGCGAAGCACTCGCGGACGGATCTGGAGAATTCACGATTTGAAACACCCGAGAGAGCGACGGCGGCACCGAGGCCTAGTTCCCAAAAGCGACTGGGCAGGAGATAGAAGTTTCCCGCCGGATCGATGCGCGCGAAAAGCTGCGTCGCGCCGAAGCTCAGAACCGTCGCCGCGACGATCACCTTGAGCCCGGTCGCCTCCGACAGGCGGCGCAGCGAAAGCAGAAGTAGGGGAAAGACGATGTAAAACTGCTCCTCGACCGCAAGGGACCAGGTGTGAAGCAGCGGCATGAGATCGGTGTCGGGCGTGAAATAGTTCGTCTGGTCCCAGAACAAGAAATTGGCCGCGAACAAGTTCGCCGCGTAGAGGCTCTTGCCGAATTCATTCAATTCCTTCGGCAGCATCCACATGAGCGCGAAGGGAATAGAGGCCACACAGACGAACAGAAGCGCTGGCGCGAGGCGTCGTGCACGCCGCTCATAGAAAGCGACGACGCTGAATGCGCCGCTGCGGATCTCCTGGTGAATGAGGCTCGTGATCAGAAAGCCGCTGATCACGAAGAAAACGTCGACTCCCGCGAAACCGCCAGAGATAAAGCCGAAACCGGCATGAAACAGCAGGACGGGTATTACGGCGACGGCGCGCAGCCCGTCGATCTCGGGTCTATAATGCATAATGCGAGGCAGGTACTTCCATGAGGTTGGCGCATCGTTAACACGGTCAATCGGCCGGCGCCACGCCGCCGATCACCTCACGGGCGCCCGCAGCACGTGATGGCGCCAGGCTTCGAGCCCCTCTTCGATGTTCCTGCGGCCGAATCCGACGCGGAAGCGATCCTGCGGGACCGGCAGTAGATCGGAGACGAAAAGGCTCGAAGGAAGCAACAGCACGCCTGATTCCTCGACAAGCCGCCGGCAATGTTCCTCCACGCCGTCTGCCCCGTGATAGCGGGCGAAGCCGACGCAGCCGCCGTCCGGCGCCTGCCACGCGTAGAGATCTGCGAACTCGGCGAAGAAGGCTCCGAGTTTCTCGAGATTTCGCGTGCAGAGCGCGCGATTGCGTTCAAGTATCCGATGGCGCGATTTCAGCGCGATCGTCGCCAGTACCTCCGATGGCCGGGAGTTGCAGATGGAGAGGTAGTGCTTCATGCCTTCCATGCGCTGGAGAAGCGCGCGATCGCGGCAGGCGATCCAGCCGATCCGAAGACCTGGAAGGCCATAGGCCTTGGACATGACGTTGAGCGAAATACCGCGATCGAAGAGTTCGGCCGCCTGCGGCAGGCGCTTCTCCTCATCGCGCTCCAGTCCTCGATAGACCTCATCGCTGAAAAGATGAATGCCGCGCTCGGCGCAGAGCGCCGCGAGCGCGCGAAAGACCGACGGCTCGGCGACAGCGCCCGTCGGGTTATTGGGGAAATTGACCGCGATCAGCTTCGTATTCGGCTGCAACGCCGCCCGGACATCGGCGATATCGATCTGCCAATTGTTCTCGGGACGGAGTGCAACGCCGCTCACCGACGCGGCGAGCGTGACCGGAAGCGTTTCCATCGACTGGTAATTGGGCACGGTGACGATGGCATGGTCCTCGGGACCGAGCGCAGCCAGCATGGCACAGTAGAGCCCTTCCTCGGCACCGGCGAAGCAGAGGATATCTTCCGGCTCCAGCCCCTCATAGGTCGCGGCGATCGCCTTGCGGAGCGCTGGAGCGCCATGGGTCTCGGTATAGCCGAGCGTCAGCCGCTCCCACGCGTCGCGATCGGCGTCGTCGGCGCAGGAAAGCAGCTCCGCCATCGACATGGTTTCGCTGTCGCTCGCGGTCATGTGGTGGCGCGCCGTGAACTCCCAACGCGAGAAATGCGTCTCGAGGCGAAAGGCCGGCAAAGTCGTCATGGTCGTTCTTCCCTTTGAACGCGAGGCTCGCTGCTGATTCAGGCGGCGCCTTCTTCGCGCGCGGCCGAGAGGTAGTTGTAGATGGATGCGCGCGAGGTGCCGATCAGGCTCGCCAGATGGTCGACCGCATTGCGGGTCTTGAAGAGCCCCTGCTCTTCGAGGGCCGCAACCAGTGCCACGCGATCCGGGCGCTTCAAGGCGGAAAGCGCAAGGCCTCTCACCTTTAGCCAAGCGTGCAGCGCTGCATTGATCTCCTCGCGCCAGTCGCGCGAAAACAATGCCGGCGGCCGTGGTTCCGGCGTGCCGGCAAAGGCCGCGAGCAGCCTCACGGCGTCGTCGATTCGTGAGACATCGAGATTGATGCAGAGCAGCCCGACGGCATGTCCCTCATTGTTGCGAAGCACCGCCGAGACCGATTTCAGCCGCCGTCCGTCCGCGCCCGTCTTCTCATAAGGGCCGAGCACGCAGGCGCCCTCAGCCATGCCGTCGAGGCCATCCACGATGAGGGAGTCGGTCGCCGCGGTGCGACCGGAAAAGGCGTTCCAGAGAGCCGCAATCTTGCCGGTGGACAGATCGTGCAGAACGACCTCCGCATGCGGGTAAAGCAACGCGCTTATCGCCGCGGCCGAGGGCGCGTGCACAGCAAGACAGGTGGGAATGCCCGGTTCTATATTCATGCGTGCATCTGAAACGATTTATACGTTTTGTCAAGATTGTACTTTTTATTCATAATCGCGGCTCGACGGATCGAGAAGTCAGCGCGGAAACGCCGCGACGACAGCGATGATCGGGCCGAGCGGAAACAGCCGATCGTGCCGATTGATCTCCGGCGCATAAAGGCTCGAGATCGTTCCGTCGAGAAAGAGCGCATTGGGGCAATCGAGCGCGTCGCGAAACAAAGTCGCGAAATCGTGAAAGCGCACCGGCCGTTTCGACACGGCGAAGACCACCTTCCCGCTGTTCGTCACCCCGACGCCATTGCGGGTCTTGAGGCTGTCGCTCTCAGGCAGGAAACGGGGATGCAGCGCACCATCGATGACGAGCATCGGACCGGATTGCGTCGCGAAACGCGGCTCGATGCCGGCAAGGCGATAGGCCTCCGCCGCCATGACCCCGGCCATGCCATCGCCGACATAAAAGACGCCGTTCGGCAGCATGTGAAAGTTGCCCCAACCCGGATTTCTATTGAGCGGCGCCAGTTCCGCACCCTCCTCCACATGCAGCCCGACCGGAGCGAGGTCCTCGTGGTACATGCCGCCGTTCATCGCGAAGACGAGATACTGTTCGCGACGACGAAGTTCGAGCGACAGCGCCCTGAAAGACCTGAACGGCATGCCCGTCTGATCCTTGTTGTAGAGCCTTATGTCGCTCGTCGACGGGTCGAAGCTGCAGGCGAGGTAGGTTTCGCCGAGATGGAGAACATCGCGACAGGCACCGAATGCGGGTGCAGCCAGACCGGCGGATAGAAGGGCGGCGCCGGCGATGAAGGCTCTTGTAAACAGCGGCATCGAACAGACCCGGAGGGAATCATACGACGTAGCATCGCATGGATTGCAGCGGATTTATGCGGGCGCGCGCTGATTAAAGCTCGATCGCCGCCATATGGAAACGCAATTGCCCCGCCGGATAGCGATAGTCGCACCCCACCGGACAGGCATCGCGGGACAGACAGCCGTGAGCAAGGCAGCCGGTCACCCCTTCTCCGGTTCTCAGATGCGCGCGACAGCGCCCCATATCGAACGTAGCGCCTGCCAAGGCGTCCGCCGGGCAGCCAGAAAGGCAGGGCCGTCCAATACAGCGTTCGCAGGGGTGGCCACCCGCCGGCTCGCCCGTCACCGGCATGGCTCGATCGAAGCCCAGCGCGCCGCGATAGCCGTGCCATAGGCCGTAGCGCGGATGAATGAGGATGCCGAGCGGCGACGGCTTCAGCCCCTCGGCACGCATTGCCCATTGCTGGAAGGGCTGCCAAGGGGGATCGGATGGAAAATACGCCGAGGCGCCTGCTGCCGCAGCCGCCGGGCGGATGACCTGCTTCGACCACTTGTCGAGCGGCTCCGCACCGCCGCCGTCCGGTTCGCCTTCGCGCCACCGACTGAAGGACTCCCAGACCGAGCCGCCGACATTGCCGATCAGCACCACGCTCGCCGCGGACTTGCCTCCTTCGAGCGTCGGCGCCCCCTCGCCCGGTGCGAAGTTCACGGTTCCGCGCAAAAAAAGACCGTGCGGCGCAAGCGCCGCACGGATGGTTTCAAGCACATCGCTTTCCGATGCGTAAGGAGCCGTCATTTCGGTTTCGGCCCTTGAGTTTCGTAATGCGGGCGCCAGACCTCTTTCTGTATCATATCGGCTACCTGCGCCGCGCCGCCTTGCTCCCTGGCTCGCTCGGGAGCCTTTCAGGTGAAGGCGTCGGGCATCGAGTCCTTCCGCTTGGCGATGAATTCCTTCAGCGCCTCGTCGATTGCCGGGTCGAGATAGGGCGCCTCATAGTTTTCGAGCCACGAGCGGGCGAGCGCGTTGGCGCGCTGTTCGATCCGCTTCTCGCCCTCGATCTCCCACTGCTCGAAGGAGTTGTTATCGGCGAGCGGCGAGCGATAGAAGGCGCTCTGGAAGTTCGCCTGCGTATGTGCACAGCCGAGATAGTGGCTGCCGGGGCCGACTTCGCGGATGGCGTCGAGCGCCTGCGCGTCTTCGGAAAGGTCCACGCCCTCGGCCATCTTCTGCATCATGCCGAGCTGATCCTGGTCGATCATGAACTTCTCGTAGGACGAGACGAGACCGCCCTCGAGCCAGCCGGCTGCATGCAGCACGAAGTTGGTGCCGGCAAGCAGCGTCATGTTCAGCGTATTTGCCGATTCATGTGCGGCCTGCGCATCCGGAACCTTCGAGCCGCAGAGCGAACCGCCGGTACGGAACGGCAGGCCGAGGCGGCGAGCCAGCTGAGCAGCGCCGTAGGAGACGAGCGACGGCTCCGGCGTGCCGAAGGTCGGCGCGCCCGACTGCATCGAAATCGACGCGGCGAAGGTGCCGAACAGCACCGGCGCGCCCTTGCGGATGAGCTGGGTAAAGGCCGCACCTGCGAGCACTTCGGCGAGGATCTGCGTCAGTGTGCCGGCGACCGTGACCGGGCTCATCGCGCCCGACAGGATGAAGGGCGAAACGACGCAAGCCTGGTTATGGCGGGCGTAGACCTTCGCGGCACCGAGCATCGTCTCGTCGAAGACCATCGGCGAGTTCGCGTTGATGAGATTCAACGTCACCGCATTGTTCTCGACGAAATCGTCGCCGAAAAGGATCTTCGCCATTGCGACCGTGTCTTCGGCGCGCTCGGGCGCGGTGACCGATCCCATGAAGGGTTTGTCGGAATAGCGGATATGGCTATAGACCATATCGAGGTGACGCTTGTTCACGGCGATGTCGACCGGTTCGCATACCGTGCCGCCCGAAGAGTGCATCGACGGAGCCATATAGGCGAGCTTCACGAAGTTGCGGAAATCCTCGATCGTCGCATAGCGGCGGTTGCCGTCGAGATCGCGCACGAAGGGCGGACCGTAAACCGGCGCGAAGACGGTCGCCTTGCCGCCGATCTGAGCGCTGCGCTCCGGGTTGCGCGCGTGCCAGGTAAAATCCTTCGGCGCCGTCTTCAAGAGCTCGCGGCAAAGTCCCTTCGGGAAATGCACGCGTTGACCGCGCACGTCGGCACCAGCGGCCTTCCACAGATCGAGCGCTTCGGCATCATCGCGAAACTCGATGCCGATCTCTTCGAGAACGACCTCGGCGTTGCGTTCGATGAGCTGCAGCCCTTCCTCGTCAAGAACTTCGTATTCGCGAATCCTGCGCTGGATATAAGGCAGAGACGGTCCCGGGCCACCGCCGGTGCGGGAAGCGCGACGCGCTGCCGCTCCCCGCCCCTCGCCACGCGCGCGGCGTCCGCCGCCTTCGGCCGCACCTTGTTCTGTAACGTCGCTCATTCGCTCATTCCTCTTCCCGCGGTGCCCCGCGCATTATGCGCGATGAACGCCGCAACACTTTGATGGGTGGGTGCATACCCCTTTCGCGAGGCTAATCCAGCGGCGGGCATATGCATCCGGTAGTCGATTTGACGTAATGCTACCAAGGCGCCGGACCGGTACGGGTCTTAATGCGCCAACGGCTGGCGCATCTTAGACACTCGTTCTCCGGTCGCTGCCATTGCAGTCGTCTTTCGGCTGCTTCAGATCGGCACCGCGCAAGCGCCACTCTAACGCCTTGAAGTGCTGTATAATTTTGCAGGCAGCAGATTCCGAACCGCGGAATAATGCCGCCGCCGTCGCGTGGGAGCATTTACGCCGGGCGCCGTCGTTTTTCATCACATGCGACGTCGCTTTCAACAAGAGATTTTTAGGTATAGCCCGCTAAGGATTGGGCGACGCGTCCGGATTGCGCCCTCTCTCGTGCCACCCGTGCGAAATGACTGTGCCAGGAACCGAGGAACCCAACTATGGCAGACGATGAAATCATTCTCGAGGACCTTTCCGATGAGGAACTCGTGCAGCAGATGCATGACGACCTCTATGACGGTCTCAAGGAGGAAATCGAGGAAGGGACGCGCATCCTCCTCAAGCGTGGCTGGACGCCTTACGACGTCCTGACCCAGGCTCTGGTCGAAGGCATGCGCATCGTCGGCATCGATTTCCGCGACGGCATTCTCTTCGTCCCGGAAGTGCTCCTTTCGGCCAATGCCATGAAGGCCGGCATGTTCATCCTGCGCCCGTTGCTTGTTGAGACCGGTGCCCCGAAGCTCGGCAAGATGGTGATCGGCACGGTCAAGGGCGACATCCACGACATCGGCAAGAACCTCGTCGGCATGATGATGGAAGGCGCCGGCTTCGACGTCGTCGACCTCGGCATCAACAATCCGGTCGAGAACTACCTCGAAGCGCTCGAGCGTGAGAAGCCGGACATCCTCGGCATGTCTGCCCTGCTCACGACGACCATGCCCTACATGAAGGTCGTCATCGACACGATGAAGGAAAAGGGATTGCGCGACGAATACATCGTCCTCGTCGGCGGTGCACCGCTCAACGAGGAATTCGGCAAGGCCGTCGGGGCCGATGCCTATTGCCGCGATGCCGCCGTCGCCGTCGAGACGGCCAAGGACTACATGAAGCGCAAGCACAATCAGCTCGCAGCAGGCTGAGACGATCCGACATGAAAAAGCCGGCTGCCCGTGTGAACGAGCAGGCGGCTTTTTTGTTTTCGGAAAGAGCGTCGATCTTGCGCTCAGGCCGTCAGTTGGCGGCCTTGGCGACCCGATGGCCGGCTCCCTGTGTCGCGTTTACTGCATTTGCAGTATCCTGTCCTACGCCGCGGATCGTGTTTGCGCAGGAACTCAGGGTTGCCAGCGATATCAAAACAGCTCCGATGGTCGCGATAGATTTTGTCGTCATGACCGTGATTCCTTTGTTGATGCAAGGCGGAATAAAGATGGAAAACGCAACGTCGGCAAGAGAACGTGCACAACCGAAGAAAGTTCATGTCATTGGTTGCGGCGCGATCGCGCGCGAAATTCTTGCCGTCTGCGCGGCCAACGGGCTCGACCACATCGAGCTCAACTGTCTGCCGGCCATCTGGCACAACACGCCGGAAAAGATCACTCCGGGCCTGCGTGAGGCTATCACCCGGGCGCGCGCCAACGGTTTCGAGCGCATCTTCATCGCCTATGCCGATTGCGGCACCGGCGGGCTTATCGACCGCCTCTGCGAAGAGGAAGGGGTGACGCGCATCCCGGGGCCGCATTGCTACTCGTTCTTTGCCGGAAACACGGATTTCGCAGCCCGCTGGGACGATGACATCACAGCCTTCTTCCTGACGGATTTCCTTGCCCGGCAGTTCGAAGCCTTCGTCATCGAGCCGCTCGGCCTCGACCGGCACCCGGAACTGCGCGACATGTATTTCGGCCACTACCGCAAGCTCGTCTATCTCTCCCAGCAGGAGGACGCGGTGTTGCAGGAAAAGGCGCGTCGCGCCGCCGATATTCTCGGGCTCGAATATGAGTACCGCTATACCGGCTATGGCGATCTCACGACATCGCTGATCGAGATTCGATCCCTCTGAGTCGGCGTTTGTGCCGCCCGAGGGAATAGTTGGGCGCCGTCACATGTCCTATCCAATTCACGATGGGAGAGAGACAATGGCCCGCAGATCGACGATAGTCGCAGCCGCGATTGCCCTTTTGACACTCGCCGGGTGCATGACAAATCAATCCAGCCGAAACACGATGACCCCTGCCGGAAGCAGTTCCGGCGGCAGCAGCATGGGCAGTTCGGGAGGCGGCAGTTCGGGTTACTGAGCCACACTTCGGCGCGACGCGCTTTTAAGGCCGCCCGTTACCGACGGACGGCCTCGCGACACATCAGTAATACGGCGAATAGCACTGCTGTCTTGGGCCACCATAGGGCTGATAGGAATTGTCCGCAGCGCGGTACGAGCGGTAGCGGTCATAGCACCAGTTGACGTGGCTGGAAGGCAGTCCCGGCGCCGCATAGCGTGGCTCTGCGTAACGCGGCTGGGCGATGGCGCCGCCAATGATCATGCCGGCACCGAAGGCTCCCAGAGGATACCACCAGCCGTCGCTGTGCCGGCGGTAGCCGTGGCGGCGATAGCTGTAGCCGCGATGCCCGTTATACCAGCCGTGACGATGGCCGTGCCGGCGCCAGCCGTGCCGCGGGCGATGTCGGTGACCATGCCAGCCGCGGTGGTCGACCGTCTGCACGTCGCTCGCCTGCGACACCGGAACGGTTGGGAAGGGCATAGCTTGCGCAGGCGCATAGGCGGTGAAAGCCGTCACAGCCGCGAGGAACAGTATCCCAATCTTCTTCATCTCCACACCTATCTGTTCGAATAGGTCAGAGCTTTTGCCGCCGGCCAGGTGAACACGCAGTGAATGCAAAATTCATGATATTCTTAAGGACCATCCGAAGGCCGGTGCACGCCTATTCCCGGTCCTTTGTCGCCGCCGATAAGGCAGGCATTTCGCCGCGCCGGCACAAGCGGCGCGCTCCGCGAACGCAAGGTTCGCATGCGCGATCGTGCAGCGTCGTTTTTGGACATATCGGACGTCGTGGCAAGGTGAGCCACGGCGCGTGGACATGCGCATTGTCGCCCCTATAGGAGAACAGGAATCCGATGGCAGACCGCATTATCGTCTACTGGCGCGATATCCCCGCGCAAGTCATCATCAAGCAGGGCCGCAAGACCGCCAAACGCGAGCTCTCGCTGCGTTTCACCGAGGCGATCGACATGTGCGCCATGCGCACCGGAGCCGCCGAGACCGACGACTACCTCGCCGAATGGCGCAAGGCCGATCCCGTTCCGGTATCCGACGACCTCGAGGCGGAAGCCGACAGGGCGGCCGCGGAATTGGAAGCCGCCTATGACCGGGAGCGCCTCGTCGCACTCGTCAAGGCCGGAGGCCGGGACAATGCCTGACCCCAAGGTCGTGACCGGCAACGCCCAGTCCGCCAGGAAGGCGGCGACGGGCGCCTATACGCCCCAGGGTGTGTCGCCCAGCCGCCGCTCGCGCCACAAATACACGGTACGTCTCTGGGCCGTGCGCAATTCGCGTTTCCTCGAGTGGTTCTACAACCGTTTCGCCGACATGTTCCTGCTTCTCCATCCGCTTTGGAACGCAATCGGCTACAACCGGGTTGAAAGGCCTGTCACCTTCGTCGAGCGTCACGTCAAGGGCTTCCTGTTCGACTGTCGCATGTGCGGCCAGTGCGCGTTGTCCTCAACCGGTATGTCGTGCCCCATGAACTGTCCGAAACAGCTGAGGAACGGCCCCTGCGGCGGCGTACGCGCAAACGGCAATTGCGAAGTCGAACCCGACATGCCCTGCGTCTGGGTGCAGGCGTGGAAGGGCTCGCAGAACATGGTGAAGGGTGATGCAATCATGAACGTGCAGAAACCGGTCAACCAGTCGCTGCGCGAAACCTCTTCCTGGTTGCGGGTAACGGCCGAGGCCGCGGCCGCCCGCGAAGCGGCGAACAAGGAAGGTCCGCAGCAATGAGTCCGGACATCAATCCTCACGATCCCGGCGCACCGCTCGATCCCCTGCCCGGCCATTCCTCGCGCGGGCGGTTGGAGCGCGTGCTGCGCCGCGGCGAGTTCGCAGTTACCGCCGAACTCAATCCGCCGGACAGCGCCGATCCCCAGGACGTCTACGAGCGAGCGGCAGTCTTCGACGGATGGGTGGACGGCATCAATGCGGTCGACGCTTCAGGCGCCAACTGCCACATGTCATCCGTCGGCATCTGCGCGCTCCTGACGCGCATGGGCTATGCGCCGATCATGCAGATCGCCTGCCGCGACAAGAACCGCATCGCGATTCAGGGTGACGTGCTCGGCGCCTCGGCCATGGGTGTCCAGAACATCATGTGCCTCACCGGCGACGGCGTGCAGGCGGGCGACCAGCCCGGGGCCAAGCCGGTTTTCGATCTCGACTGCATGTCCCTGCTCGATACGGTGCGCATCATGCGCGACAATTCAAAGTTTCTTTCGGGCCGCAAGCTGACGACGCCGCCTCAGGTATTCCTCGGAGCGGCGATCAACCCCTTCGCTCCGCCCTATGATTTCCGCCCCTACCGCCTCGCCAAGAAGATCGAGGCCGGCGCACAGTTCGTGCAGAGCCAGTATTGCTTCGATGTTCCGATGTTTCGCGAATACATGAAGAAGGTGCGCGATCTCGGTCTTCACGAGAAGTGCTACATCCTGGTGGGCGTCGGGCCGATGGCATCCGCCAAGACTGCCCGCTGGATCCGCTCCAATGTTCCGGGCATCCACATTCCGGACAGCATCATCAAGCGGCTCGAGGGCGCACAGGACCAGAAAAAGGAAGGCAAGCAGCTCTGCATCGACATCATGAACGAGGTGAAGGAGATCGAGGGCGTTTCCGGCGTCCACGTCATGGCCTACCGCCAGGAAGAGTATGTTGCCGAAATCGTCCATGAATCAGGTGTCCTGAGGGGCCGCAAACCCTGGACTCGCGAAGCCGCGCCGACCGATGCGCTGGTTGCGGAGCGGCTGGAACATATCCGCGAAGGCAAAGAAGAAAATCAGCAGCAGATGGCCGAGGCCGCTGCGCACCACCCGCATTGAGACAAAGCCGTGAGTCGGCGGCTTTAGCAGAGGATAACCGGCGCTCCTGCTCGTCCAGCGCCTTACAAACACAGAACGGCCCTATTACATAGGCCAACGCTCAAGGTTCAGAGGATCTCATATGACCCGCACCATCGTCGCCTCCGCCACCCGCGAGATCATCATCGGCTTCGACCAGCCCTTCTGCGTCATCGGCGAACGCATCAATCCGACAGGCCGTAAGAAGCTCGCCGCCGAGATGATCGAGGGCAACTTCGACACCGTGATCAAGGATGCGCTGGAGCAGGTTGCCGCCGGCGCGACGATGCTCGACGTCAATGCAGGCGTGACGGCCGTCGACCCGAACGAGACCGAGCCGCCGCTCCTCGTCAAGACTCTGGAGATCGTTCAGGGCCTCGTCGACGTGCCGCTGTCGATCGACAGTTCGGTTACTGCCGCCATCGAAGCCGGCCTGCGCGTCGCAAAGGGCCGCCCGCTCGTCAACTCGGTGACCGGCGAGGAAGAGAAGCTCGAAGCGATCCTGCCGCTCTGCAAGAAATACGACGTTCCGGTGGTGGCGATCTCCAATGACGAGACCGGCATTTCGATGGACCCGGACGTCCGCTTCGCGGTCGCCAAGAAGATCGTCGAGCGCGCCGCCGATTACGGCATCAAGCCGCACGATATCGTCGTCGATCCGCTGGTCATGCCGATCGGCGCACTGGGATCTGCGGGCCAGCAGGTTTTCGCGCTGCTTCGCCGCCTTCGCGAAGAGCTCAAGGTCAACACCACCTGCGGCCTCTCCAACATCTCCTTCGGCCTGCCGCATCGCCACGGCATCAATGCCGGCTTCATCCCCATGGTGATCGGCGCCGGCATGACCTCGGCCATCATGAACCCCTGCCGTCCGCAGGAGATGGAGGCGGTTCGAGCCGCAAACGTGCTTAACGGCACCGACCCGAACTGCACAAACTGGATCATGACCTATCGCGACCACAAGCCGGCCGAAGGCGGCCAGGCCGTCGCTGCTGCGGCCGCACCGGCGGGTGCCGGCGGGCGGCGCGGCGGACGCGCGGCGCGCGCCGGCGTCGCACGGGCGGAGTAAAAATGGCCAGGCACCACTCCTTCGCAAGCGACCTGGCGGCACTCTGGTTTCAGGCCCCCATGGTCATAGCCGCGCGTACGCAGGCGATGGCCGTAGCCGCTATCACCGGCTCGGCAACCGACTATGTCGAGGCAAGCCGGATGGTGACTGAAAAGATGGCGGCAGTCGCCGAAAGCGTCGTCGCCGCCAATGTCGCCCTGGCGAAGGAAGGAATGGGTGCGGCCGCGGCGCTTGCCGCCGGAAAGCCGGGCTCTGCCGCCGCGCACAACCGGATAGCGGCGGCCGCAGTTCGGCCCTATGCCAAGCGCGTGCGGGCAAACGCCCGCCGGCTCGCGAAATAAACTGCTGGCGAGACAGAAAATGTTGAACGTGCCCTCGAAGGACGAAAAGAACGATCCGCTGGTGCTCTTCATGCCCTCCGGCAAACGCGGCCGTTTCCCCGTCGGGACGCCGATCCTCGATGCCGCACGTTCGCTTGGAGTTTATGTCGAAAGCGTCTGTGGCGGCCGCGCCACCTGCGGACGTTGCCAGGTTTCCGTCCAGGAAGGCAATTTCGCCAAGCACAAGATCGTTTCGTCCAACGACCATATCTCGCCGATTGGTCCCAAGGAGCAGCGTTACGCGAGCGTGCGCGAATTGCCTGACGGGCGGCGGCTGTCCTGCTCGGCCCAGATTCTCGGCGATCTCGTCATCGACGTGCCGCAGGACACCGTCATCAACGCACAGGTGGTGCGCAAGGCCGCAACCGACCGCGTGATCGAGCGCAATGCGGCGGTGCAACTGTGCTATGTCGAGATCGACGAACCGGACATGCATAAGCCGCTCGGCGATCTCGATCGGTTGAAGGTCGTCCTGGAAAAAGACTGGGGTTGGAAGGACCTTCTGATCGCCCCCCACCTGATCCCCCAGGTGCAAGGCATATTGCGCAAGGGCAATTGGGCAGTGACTGCGGCGATCCATCGCGACATGGACTCCTCGCGTCCCTTCATTGTCGCTCTCTGGCCGGGGCTGAAGAACGAGGCCTATGGCGTCGCCTGCGACATTGGCTCGACAACGATTGCGATGCATCTCGTATCGCTGCTCTCCGGACGCATCGTGGCCTCCTCCGGCACATCGAATCCGCAGATCCGCTTCGGTGAGGATCTGATGAGCCGCGTCTCCTATGTGATGATGAATCCGGATGGCCGCGAGGCGATGACCAAAGCGGTACGCGAAGCGTTGAACGGCCTGATCGGCAAGGTCTGCGCCGAGGGCGAGGTCGACCGCCGCGACATTCTCGACATGGTCGTCGTCGCCAATCCGATCATGCATCACCTGTTCCTCGGGATCGACCCGACGGAGCTCGGCCAGGCGCCATTCGCACTGGCCGTCTCCGGCGCCCTGCAATATTGGGCGCACGAAATCGACATAGAGGTCAATCGCGGCGCGCGCCTCTATATGCTCCCGTGCATCGCCGGCCATGTCGGAGCGGACGCCGCGGGTGCGACGCTTTCCGAAGGGCCGCATCGTCAGGATAAGATGATGCTGCTCGTCGATGTCGGCACCAATGCCGAGATCGTGCTCGGCAACAGGGAGCGCGTCGTGGCCGCCTCATCGCCGACCGGACCGGCCTTCGAGGGGGCCGAGATCTCCTCCGGCCAACGAGCCGCACCCGGAGCGATCGAGCGCGTTCGCATCGATCCCGAGACGCTGGAGCCGCGGTTCCGGGTGATCGGCGTCGACAAATGGTCGAATGAAGAAGGTTTCGCCGAGGCCGCTGCGGCAGTCGGTGTCACAGGGATCTGTGGCTCGGCGATCATTGAAGTCGTCGCGGAGATGTACCTCACCGGCATCATTTCGCAGGACGGCGTCGTCGACGGCGCAATGGTCGCAAAGAGCCCGCGCATCATCCCGAACGGCCGCACCTTCTCCTATCTGCTCCACGAAGGCGAACAGCGCATCACCGTGACGCAGAACGATATCCGAGCGATCCAGCTCGCCAAGTCCGCGCTCTATGCCGGCATCAAGCTGCTCATGGAGAAACAAGGTGTCGATCACGTCGACACGATCCGGTTTGCCGGTGCCTTCGGCTCCTTCATCGATCCGAAATATGCCATGGTGCTCGGACTGATTCCCGATTGCGACCTCACCGAAGTGAAGGCGGTCGGCAATGCCGCCGGCACAGGCGCGCTGATGGCGCTCCTCAATCGCGGTCACCGCCGCGAGATCGAGCAAACAGTGAGGAAAATCGAGAAGATAGAGACGGCGCTTGAATCGAAGTTTCAGGAGCATTTCGTCAACGCCATGGCGATGCCGAACAAGGTGGATGCCTTCCCGAAACTCGCCGAAGTGGTTACCCTGCCGGCGCGCAAGGCACTGATTGACGACGGTGGCGAAGGGGGCGGTCGCAGACGGCGACGCAGCAGGGAGTAGCCCCAGCCTCGTCTCACCGCGCGAATAGCCGGACCTTGTGTCGACGGCCGAGGAGATCCGATGAAAAGCGGCTGCAATCCTGGACGGATCGTCATCCTCAACGGGGCACCGCGATCCGGCAAGTCGAGCATAGCCGCGGTGATCCAGGAGACATTCGACGGTCCGTGGATGAACCTTGGCGTCGACACTTACATGGAGCGAGTAATACCTCGCCGCTACCTGCCGGGGATCGGGTTGCGGCCCGGCGGTGAATTGCCTGAAATCGAAGCGCTCGTACCTCTCTTCTATGCAGCCCTCTACGAGTCCGTTGCCGCGCATAGCCGGCTGGGTCTGAACGTTGTCGTCGATGTCGGGCATCACGAGGCCTATGGCGAACCACGCCATATCCTCCCCGACTGCGCTCGGCGGCTTCTCGGCCTTCCCGTCCTCTTCGTCGGGGTGCGGTGTCCGGTTGAGACGATAATGGAGCGGCGCAATCGCGGCCAGCTCGGCCGCGAAGGCGGTTACCTCGCCGGCAGCGAGGCGGAGCCTGTTCCGCGCCAGGTGCTCGCCTGGCAGCGAGAGGTGCATCGCCCCGGTATCTACGATCTCGCAGTCGACACGTCCATGATGACGCCTGACGAATGCGCCGCGCTCATCCGCAAACGGCTCGAAGCAGAGCCCATGGCTCCGACAGCATTCCAACGGCTGGCCAGAATGGCCAGCATTTCGCAGCCCGATTAAAGTCTGTTGAGAGTCGCGATGTCCGCGGCGGCTTGTTTCATGTCAATGTGCTTGTCACAAGGATCCAGCCGACCAAGTCCTTGGGCAGGAAGAACGCCTCCCGCGCTGATTGCAGTCCCCATATACGCTTTATGGGCCGATCGGTCGGCAGAGCCAGCCATAGGTTCTGAATGGCATGATGACCGGGAACGGTGAACTCAAGCTGCTGCCATCTCCACATAGGACGCCAACAGGCCGCCCCAGCCGTTTTCCGAATTGAAAATACCGCGCATTTCCTCGGCCTTCACGCCGTAATTTTCGAGATGGCGGTGCTCGAGAATGACGGTCGTGCCACCTTCCCCATTTGGCTCGAACAGGATCTCCACTTCGGTATGCAGGCCGGGATCGTAGTCGAAATCGGCGTTGAGCTGCCAGTCGAAGAGAATTCGGTTCGGTCGGTCGCACGCGATGACACGCCCCCACTCGCATTCTTCTCCCGCGTTGCCGATCTCGTACCAGCGGCCACCCGCGACGGCCTCTACAACAACCGTCTTTTGACCGGACTGCGTGAGGCTGTGGCCCTTGATCCACCACGTCCCCATTCCGCTGACGAAAATGTCGAACGCCTGCTGCGGCGATGTACGCACCGTAACCGACTTACGGACCGGTGCCGGCTCGATCATGTTCATGAGGTCTCCTCCCGTGAGATCGCGACAGAGTTACTCTTCGGCTTTTTCAGACCACTCGGCCGCCTCGACCGCCTGCTTGAATGCGGCGAGTTGATCATCCCAGAATCGGTCGAGCCATTTCCTGAGCGGCCCCAGCCCGTTGGGATCGATCGAATAGATTCGCCGCGCACCCGACGGCACGTCGCGCACGAGATGTGCCGCCTTCAGTATCTTCAAATGCTGTGAGATCGCCGGCTGTGAAACCGGCATCGCCCGGGCGATCTCGGCGACCGACTGCCGCCGCTCAGCCACCTTCTCGAAGATGGCACGGCGCGTTGGATCGGCGAGCGCAGCAAAGGCTTTATCCTGATCATAAGTCATAGCTTATTATAAGCCAAAACTTATGATCGTCCACCCCGGTATCGCGCGACGTTTGCTTCCCGAGTCGTTTGGCGGTCCCGGGACGCCGCCTGCGGAATTATGCCGCCTGCATCTGCAGCTCGGCGAAGGCAGCGCGAACATGCTCCGCGACCGCCAGAACCGGCGCCGGCGCATCTTCGATGACCTTGAGGCCGATGTTGTAGTGACCTAGATCCGGCAGGCCGTCACGCTCGCCGAGCTGGACCATCTCGCCTTGGACGAGATAGCGCGGCAGCGGCGCGATCGCGAGCCCGGCGAGAACAGCCGCACGCTGTCCGGTCGTATAGGCGCTCAAAAAGGCGACGCGGAACTTGCGGCCCGCACGCGACAGCTTCTCGACCGCATCGGCACGCCAGACGCAGCCGTCCTCCCACATGGAAACCGGCAGAGGATCGCGCAGATGCGCGTTCCCGCATTTCGCACCTGCCCAGACCAGTTTCTCCTGCATCAGGATTTCTGCGCCTTTGGCAGAGTCCTCGGAAAGGCTGTTGAACACGGCGATGTCCAGCCGATGCTCGTCGACCCGCTTGCGCATCGCGTTGCTCATGCCGATCGAAACGTCGATGGTGACGTTCGGATACGTCTCGGCAAAGCGCTTCAATACATCAGGCAGAATTCGCTCGCCGACGTCCTCCGGCGCACCGACCCGCACCACCCCGTTCATGTCTGGCAACAGGAAGCGGGACACCGTCTCGTTGTTGAGCGATAGAAGCCGCCGGGCATAGCCGAGCAGGAGTTCGCCCTTCGGCGTCAGCGACACCGAGCGGGCGTCGCGCAGGAACAACGTGCAGCCGAGCATTTCCTCGAGCTTCTTGATCTGCATCGAAACGGCTGAAGGCGTGCGGTAGACCGTCTCCGCGGCGGTGGTGAAGTTTCCGGTCTCGGCAATGGCGACGAAAGTCTTGAGCACGTCCATTTCGAGCAGCGGAAGCGCGTGGCGCATCATCATGTTCATGGCGGCATCCTAGATCAGAAAAACTGAAAGATAACTTAACTTCATTTCGTTTGATTGAACATCACGCATGCGCGATAGTCAAGCTTCCAAGGGACGGAAACGCCCTGAACCAGAAGGAGAAGGCTATGTCCGCTCTGATGTTGGCGATCGATAATGGCGCCCCTGACGAAAGACCGGGCCCGAGTGCCGCGCCCACCGGCCGGGCGCCCAGGCAGGCTCGAACCGTCGATGAAGGAGACATCGTTCTGGCAATGCTGGGGCATGCCCGATCTCTTATCGAACGGATTGCCGAACGGCGTCGTGCCGGCAATCTAGTCAGGAATCGGGTGGAAACACGCCGCCAATTGGCGAGACTGCCAGCCAGGGTCCGAAACGACCTGTTACCCGCGGAACAGCAACCGATCAGAGCATCCGATAGAACGACTAAAGCGGGCGAAATCAATCACGGGGTTTGATGAATCGCATCAAACATATTCGTTTGAATGATCAATCGCGTTGCACCATAACGTCCATGGTCGCGACCTTTTGAGGAACTCAGAAGGAACCAGCTATGTCTATGAACGAGCATTTTTCATCCGCATCGAGCCCGGGTCTCGCAGCCCTGCCCGGACTTTTCAACCTGCGGGCACGTGCCTGGGCCGCCTGGAAGCGCCACCGCAACGAACGTGTCCTGGAGAACCTCTCCTATGACACGTTGAAGGATATCGGCTTCCCCTCCGTCGATGATGCAGTGCATAAGACGGACCAATGAATAAAGACTGCAGATGCCATCCTCCCGGCATTGACCGCAAGACCAGACTATAAGGGCATTCCCGCAACGGAATGCCCTTTTTGTTTCGAAAAGCGCCAAGCACTTGGCGCCAGCAAGTGCTCCCTACTCGAAGAATCCCTTCGGCGTCTTGCCCTTCAGAAAAGGTTCGACGAACGCATGAAGCAGCTCGGGCTGGCTGATGACGGCGGTGTGCGACGTCGCCGGGAGGACGGCAAGGCGAGAGGCGGGCAGTGGTTTGCCCATGTCGCCCATGACGCCCCCGCCGAGCAGCCGGAACAAAGCGACCGAATGTTCGAGGGTCGCCACGTCCGCATCGCCGGTGATGATCAAAACCGGGGTTTTCAATGCCCTGACGTCCGCTTCCCATGCCATCGGCTCCTTCTCCAGCGCGATCAGTTTCCTGACGAGCTCGGGGAAGCCGTCGGGATTGGCTGCTAGCTTGCGATAGTCCTCGGCAAACGGCATGTTGACGAACATCTCGACCGACATCTGGGGAATGAAGGCCTTGAACGCCGGCTGCCAGCCCTCGGCATCATAGGCCACGGAGGCGGCGGCGAGCTTGTTGACTTTTTCCGGATGGCGAATGGCAAGCTGCAGACCGGCAGCCGCACCCATCGAGTAGCCGAAGACATCGGCCTTTTCGATCTTCACGGCATCCATGAAGGCTGCGACGTCATCGGCAAGATTGGGATAGGTGATCGGCCGGTCGATATCCGTGGTGCGGCCGTGGCCCTGAAACTCGATCGCATAGACCTTGTGGGTCTCGGCGAGCTTCGGGATAATGGCACCCATCGAAGGGATGTTCATGTAGGCGCCATGCAGCACGATGAGCGGGTCGCCCTCGCCCGAGACTTCGTAATACATTTCCATGCCGTTGACCTTGACCCGATCGCCCGCCGGTTCGGATCGGGCAAGCGTGGCGCCCGCAACGAGCAGCGTCGCGGTAATCAGGGCGGTGCGGAACATCGTTCTTCTCCTCGGTTTGGGACCGGCCTGTGCCGGTTTCGATGATAAGACGAGCGAGTCTCCCGCTCCCCGACATGAGCAACACAATTTTGCAGCGCTGCGCAACCTGTGACTGCCTTTGCCCGGACGACCCCCTCGCCTCCTGATAATATTTGCGGCTGGCATCAGTGGCATGTTTTTGCTTTTGTAAAAGCGGTCCGTGTCGAGAGTTCCCCAGTAGATCGGTAATCCTGATGAGTGAGAGTGAAGCCCAATTGCCGGTGATCCATTTTGCGGACGCAAAGACCTTCGAAACGTGGATCGCGGAGCAAGGACCTGATTGCAAGGGGCTTTGGGTGAAATTCGCCAAGAAGGCGTCCGGGATAGCGACCATCACGCCGAGGGAGGCGCTCGATGTGGCGCTCTGTTACGGCTGGATCGACGGTCAGCGTATTGGATCCGACAGCGACTTTTACCTGAACAAATACACGCCGCGCCGTGCGCGCAGCCGATGGTCGCAGGTGAATTGCGCTCGGGCGACCGAATTGATCGCCGAGGGGCGCATGATGCCGCGCGGCCTTGCCGAAGTTGAACGCGCCAAGAACGACGGCCGGTGGGATGCCGCCGCGCCACCGCCGAGCAAGGCGACCGTGCCCGACGATCTTCACCATGCGCTTGCGCAGAACGCAGCGGCTAAGATGCTGTTCGACGAACTCGACAGCCAAAATCGCTACGCAATCCTATTTCGCATTCACGATGCGAAGAAGACCGAGACGCGGGCTGCGCGCATCGAAAAATATGTCGGCATGCTTGCCCGCGGCGAGACGCCTTACCCACGACGCAAGGCGCGATAGATCGATCTGCCTCTCAGGCCGCCAGCGGTTCGACCTCGACCGTCACGTGCGAAAGCTCGTGGATATGCTCGAGCTTGCGGCGGTAGCTCGACGGACTTTGCGGATTCTTCGTCACCAGCGAAACGATGGCACCGTGGTGGCCGGGCCCAAGCTGCCACACGTGCAGATCGGTGATCCGATCCCCGTCCCGCTCGATTGCCGCGCGTATTTCGTCGGGCAGGTCCTCGCCCGGCGGAATGTAATCGAGCAAAACGCTGCCGCTGTCTCGTATCAGGCCCCATGACCAGCGGGCAATCACCAGCGCGCCGACAATGCCCATCATCGGATCGAGCCATATCCAGCCAAAGACGCTGCCGGCCGCAAGCGCGACGATCGCAAGGACCGAGGTGAGCGCGTCCGCCAGCACATGCAGGTAGGCGGCACGCAGGTTGTTGTCCCGCCCCTGGGCCGAGACGCCATGGTGGTGCTCGTGATGGTGATGATGGCCGTGGTGATTGTGACTATGGTGGTGATGTGAATGATCCTCACGAAGCAGCCAGGCACAGGCGAGATTGACCGCAAGTCCGAGTACGGCCACCGAAATGGCTTGCGGAAAACTGATTGCCACCGGATCGGCAAGCCGCAAGAGGCTTTCCCAGCCGATCAGCAGCGCGATCAAGGCAAGTACGATCGCGCTTGAGAAACCGGCGAGATCGCCAAGCTTGCCCGTACCGAAGGTAAAGCGTGGGTTGCGCGCGTTACGCCGGGCATAGAGATAGGCGAGCGCCGCGATGAGCAGGGCCGCGGCGTGTGTCGACATGTGCCAGCCGTCGGCGACCAATGCCATGGAACCGTAAAAGGTACCGGCGGCGATCTCCGCCACCATCATTCCCGCAGTCAGTGCGATGACGGACCAGGTGCGCCTTTCGTTGCGCTGGTGATTGTCGCCGAGGAATACATGATCATGACCAGTGGGCGCCGGTGAATGGGTTTCGCTCATTTCAGGTATCTCCTGACGATTTCGATCAGTTCGGCAGCGCCCTCTTCGCGCTCTCCTTGAGATTCGTGGCCGGCGACGTGGCCGCGAATATGATCTTCGATCAGTTCGATCGTCAGCCCGTTGACTGCACCGCGCACGGAGGCGACGAGGTTGAGAATATCGCCGCAGGCCTGGCGAGCTTCGAGCGCACGCTCGACCGCTTCCATCTGCCCCTTTAGCCGGCGGACACGGGCGAGCAACTTTTCCTGATCTCTGATCGTGTGGGACATAGCATAGGGGGGTACCCTATTTCAGACGCCCATGCAAGCCGCGCCGTCGCTGTGTTGCCTTGACGCCGGGCCACGAAGCTGCGCGCTCTCCAATGCGTCTTGTCAGATACCGACATCCAGACTCCGCGAAGATGAAAAGTCGCTGGCGGCAAAGTCGCAACTCAGGCGCTGTTGCGCAGCTTTCGCTCAGTTTGCCTCATTTTTGCTCGATTACGTCATCGCGGTCCGTGATCTTGTCGCATTCCATATACTCGTCGATCCGGCCCGCGAGAGGCCCGGGCCGATGGATGTCGCAATGCGAAATTTCTTCCCAGTCGCGGCTTTCCATGCCAATGTCGCAATTCGGCAAGCTGAAGCGCATATTCCAAGCGACGAATATACGAGCCTTAATGCATGTCGCCCAAAAGTGCGCAGCGGTTTGGGGCTGACGACATGCACGGAAGCGACGACCTGAAGTGCGTCGCATGAATTCTATCTCTGCAACGTGCTTTAGCCTGGGAGGTTCTATGCACAAACCGCTGACGAAGAAGCGCTCGCTCGTCTTCTTTCTGGTGCCAAACTTTTCGATGCTGCCCTTTTCGGCGGCGATCGAGACACTTCGCATCGCGAACCGGATGCTCGGTTATGAAGCCTATACGTGGCGTCTCGCCTCGACCGACGGGCAAAAGGTCTATTCGTCGGCGGGCATTGCGCTCGAAGTCAACACCTCGCTCGCCGACGAACGCAAATATCTCGGCGGAGAAAGCCGCCCATCGATGGTGCTGGTCTGTTCGGGCGTCTATGTCGAGGACTTCCAGAACAAGTCGGTGAATGCATGGCTGCGCGAAGCCTATAATCGCGGCATCGCCGTCGGCAGTCTCTGTACCGGCGCCCATGTGCTCGCCTCGGCGGGCCTGCTCACGGGCAAGCGCTGCGCGATCCATTGGGAAAACCTGCCGGGCTTCTCCGAGAGCTTCCCCCAGGCCGATGTATATGCGGACCTCTACGAGATCGACGGCAACATCTATACGTGCGCCGGCGGCACCGCCTCACTCGACATGATGCTGAACCTGATCGATCAGGATTTCGGCGAGAACCTCGTCAACCGCGTATGCGAACAGGCGCTGACGGATCGGGTGCGCGGGCCGCACGACCGCCAGCGGCTGCCGCTGAGAGCGCGTCTCGGCGTCCAGAACGCAAAGGTCCTGTCAATCATCGAATTGATGGAGAGCAACCTCTCCGAGCCGCTGTCGCTACTGGAGATCGCAGAAAGCGCGGACCTGTCTCGCCGTCAGATAGAACGGCTTTTCCGCCAGGAAATGGGCAGATCGCCTGCCCGCTATTATCTGGAAATCCGCCTCGACCGCGCCCGGCACCTGCTTATCCAGTCGTCCATGCCGGTTGTGGAAGTCGCCGTCGCCTGCGGCTTCGTTTCCGCTTCGCATTTCTCGAAGTGTTACCGCGAGCTTTACAACCGCTCGCCGCAGCAGGAACGCGCCGAGCGCAAGCTGACGCTGCAGATGGCACGGTAGATCGCGTCTATTCGATCCTCTGGGACCTTGCCGGGTTGGTCGAAACCCTGATTCGTTCGTACGGGCCGATTGCTTTAGAGCACTTCCGGAAAGGGTGTAACGCTCTTCCGTGTGGAAGTGTGTGATTCCAAACTGTTAGAACGTTTCCCTGTTTCATTGAAACAGGGAAACGGCGGGCTTCGCTCTCCGGCCGCGCCGCCGCGCAGCAGTGAAGGATTTCGCTTTTCGCCGCCTTCAATTGGGCCGGAGCACCATTTTCTCCGGATAAACGGCGCCCTCTCACAAAAAATTAATGATTGTGCAAAGCGCCCACTTTCTTTGGGCCGCCGTCTTACTTATGGTCGCATAACGAGAATTCCATCAGCATAATCATCTATAAGTTGTTTATCATATATCACGAGAGATAATATGTCCGGTCTCGCCTCGCCCGTGGCCTTCGCCATCGCGCTGACGGTAACAAGCGCTCACGCGACCTTCGCCGACGAACTGACTTCCTCCCGAAACTGGTCGGGCTGTTATCTGGGAGCAAATGCGGGCTATGGCCGCGCCGATGCCGAAGCAACCGATAAGCCGTTCACCCAGGGGCCATTCGCGACGGACGGAACCTCCTGGAACAGTGTCGGTCCGCCCTACGAGGTGATCAAGAGCGATGATCACGGAGTAGTCGGCGGGATCGAAGCCGGTTGCGACCGGCAATTCGATGTCGAAGGGCTGACACTCGTCTTCGGTGGCGCAGTCGATTTCAGCCTTATGAATCTTGCCGGCACCGGCACGTCCGCAATCGTCAACGACACACATGCAAGCTTCGACACCGACTGGGTCGGCACCGCGCGTCTTCGTGCCGGACTTGCCGCCGACGACCTGCTCTTTTATGTGACCGGCGGTGTCGCCGTGGCCGATATCGGCGTGCGCGCCTACGACCTTAGCGACTGGCCGACGATCGGTCAGATGAACGTTTCCGGCGGAGGAACAAAGAGCGGTTGGGTGGCAGGTGCTGGGGCTGAGTGGCGCTTTGCGGAGAACTGGTCGGCAACGCTCGAATATCTTCATTACGATTTCGGCAAGGTGACCGCCTCGGGCGCAGCGATCGAACCGGTCGGCGCGTTCCCGCGCTACGAAAACGATCTCGATTTCGATGTGGTGCGGGTCGGAATCCGTTGGCGAATGTGACCTTGCGGGACGCCGAGTGGTAGAGGCAAAGACACAAGGCGGCCGCATCGTAAGCGAACACAAAAACCTTTTTAATCAATGTATTACGAGTTTTCTTCAGACGCTTGTGACATAAACAGCGTCGTAGACAAAGACAGGGCGGACACGCCCGTGGCTTGGAGTCAGTGCCGTCCCTCCAGGCGATCGCGGCAGATATTGCAGGAGTGCAGACAATGGCGCAAACATTAATCGACTTTTCCGCCGGGCAGATCACCGACGGATCGGCCGGCGGGGCCGATAATGTCCTTAGCGCCGGCGGGCTCGTTTTCACGATATCCGCGCAAGGAAATTGGAGTGCCAATTTCGACAACGGCCGTTTCAATTTCGCCGAGGACCCGGCCTATGGCGGCGAACAATTTTCGATCGCCATCACCAGCGCAACCGGAGCTTTGATCGACTTCTACGACTACCAGATAAGCGTGAACGCCGATCCTTTGGTCGTGAATGGTTGGTCGCCGGGACTCGGTCTGGACGGAACCACCTGGTACGACGACAATATTCACGCCGATGGCGTCGGGCCCTATTATTATCGGGCGATCTTTGCCGGCAATGTTCCCGCTATGAGCAGAGGAGCATCGCTCAGCCTGCAAGATCTCATCATTCCGGAGACGACGACCACCGGCACGATGAGCTTTTGGCTCGATAATATAACCATCGACGCGAACCACCGGCCGGTTGTTACCAATTTCGATGCCTCCGACGCAAAGGACTATGTCAGCGGCAGTCAAGCTGCGATACTTGTGGATACCATAAGTCTGGCTGCCGTCGTCGATGCTGACAATACCGGCTGGAGCGGTGGACAGATACGTTTCACGCTTTCCGGAGTGGTTGCAGGCGAAGATGTCCTCGGTCTGCAAAACCAGGGAACGGGTGCCGGGCAAATCGGAATTTCAGGTACGATCGTTACCTTTGGTGGCACCGCTATCGGAACAATGAGCGGAGGCGGTGCGGGGTCCAGCTTCCTGCAGGTCGCTTTGAACGGCAACGCTTCGGGCGCCGCAGTGGAAGCCATTATTCACAACCTGACCTACGCCAACATGGGCGCCTCGCCCACCGGCACAAGGACCATCTCTGTTACGGTCCGCGACGCCGAAGGCGGCAATTCGACAACGACATCGACGACGGTGAATCTCATCGCAGTCAATGACGCTCCGGTGACGACGACGTCCGGCGGTACCGGATCCTTTACTGAGGGAGATGCACCGGTGGCGATCGACACCGGACTAACCGTGTCCGACCTCGACAACGGCACGCTCGCCTCGGCGACCGTCCAGATCACCGGAAACTTTCATTCCGGTCAGGACGTTCTGGCCTTCGCGAATACCAGTTCGGCCGCGTTCGGGAACATCGATGCCACTTATAGCTCCCTGACAGGCGTTTTGACCCTTACGTCGCCGGGCGGAACGGCAACCGTCGCGCAGTGGCAGGCGGCGTTACGGACCGTCACTTATTTGAACACCTCCGAGGCCCCCACGGCTGCGGCCCGTACGATCAGCTTCACCACCAATGACGGCACGAGCGACAGCGCTCCCGCCACGAAGATCATCGACGTCGGCTCCGTCAACGATGCGCCGCAAATTTCCGCGCCCGGTGCAATCGCTCTCACGGAGGACACCGCGGCCGCTGTCACGGGCATTTCCTTCTCCGACGCCGACGCTGGCGGCAGTTCCGTGACCGTTACCTTCTCCGTGCCATCGGGATCGCTCTCGGCCGTCAGCGGCAGCGGCGTAACCGCAGGCGGAACGGGGACGGGCCTCACGCTCACCGGCACGGTGGCCGATATCAACGCATTCATTGCAGCCGCAAACGTGACTTTCACGCCGGCCGCGAATGCGACCGGCAACGTGATCCTCACGACGAGCATCACCGATGGCGGAAACACAGGCAGCGGCGGCGCGCAGACCGCGGCGGAAACGACGGCGCTGCAAATAACGGCGGTCAACGACGCCCCGACGGTTTCGGCTCCCGCTGTGGTCAGTATTTCTGAGGACACCGCGACGGCAATTACGGGCATCTCCTTCGCTGATGCGGATGCAGGGTCCAGCACCGTTACAGTTACTTTCAGCGTCGCCTCGGGATTGCTCTCGGCGCATTCAGCGGGCGGCGTTACCGTTTCCGGCACGGGCACATCGCTGGAAATGTCCGGCTCCCTGGCCGACATCAATGCCTTCATCGCCGGTTCGAATGTCACATTTACGCCGGTGTCCAACTCGACCAGCAACGTCGTTCTGACGACGGAGATCAACGACCTCGGCAACGCGGGGTCCGGCGGCGCGAAAAGCGATGCTTCCTCCACGACGCTCGTAGTGACTGCCGTGAACGATGCACCCGTAAACCACGTTCCGGTCGGGCAATCGGTCCTAGCCGACGGCGCCCTCGTCTTCAGCATTGCAGATGGAAATCTAATTTCGATTGCCGACGTCGATGCCGGCAGCGGTACGGTCGTGGTGACGCTTACCGCCGAACACGGCCAGCTTACGCTGAGCGGCACTACGGGTCTGACCTTTATTGCCGGCACCGGCACGTCCGATTCGGGCATGACCTTTGCGGGTTCCCTGAGCGACATCAACGTCGCACTGAACGGGCTGGTTTTCTCTCCTAGCCCCGGCTATTCGGGCGACGCCTCACTAAAGATCACAACCAATGATCAGGGGCATTCCGGTTCGGGCGGTGCGCAAAGCGATAGCGATACGATCACCATCGCCGTCGTGTCGCCGGCTCCGCAGGTCTTAAGCGTCGACGCTGCCGCACCGGACGGAGTCTACAAGGCAGGAGATACGATCACACTGACCGTAACTTTCGACGGGGTGGTCAACGTCGACACCACCGGCGGAACGCCGACATTGCTGTTGGAAACCGGCGCCACCGATCGGCTTGCCGCGTATGTCTCGGGTTCCGGATCGAATACGCTGTCCTTCAGCTACACGGTTCAGGCGGGCGATCTGGCTCCGGATCTGGATTATGCGGGCATCTCCGCGCTAGCGGCGAACGGCGGAGCGATCAGAAGCGCCACCAATGTCGGCGCCGATCTGACACTGCCGACGCCGGGCGGCGCCAACTCGATCGCCGCGCAGAACAACATCGTCGTGGACGGCGTTGGGCCGACGGTCACCAGCGTAGGAGTGCCTGCAGCCGGCACTTACAAATTCGGCGACAGTCTGGACTTCGCGATCAACTTCCATGAGGCGGTGACCGTGGACACCACCAACGGCGTTCCGCGACTTGCGGTTATGCTCGATATGGGCGGGACAGCCTATGCCGAATATATTGCAGGAAGCGGCAGCACCGCTCTGGCATTCCGACTGACGGTTGCCGATAACCAGGCAGATTGGACCGGGACCGGCATCACGCTCGGCCCCGTCACGCTCAATGGGGCGACTATAAGCGACAGCGCCGGCAACAGCGCTCTGCTTACCTTGAACAATATAGCGCCGACCAGCTCCATCCTCGTCGACGGCATCGTCAATGACGCTCCCGCGCTCACCGGCGATCTGAGAGCGACGGTCGCAGAGGGCGGAACCTATAAGCTCACGACGGCCGATCTCGGCTATTCCGATCCGGACGACACTGCAGCAGGTGTTAGCTTCAACGTCTCCAACGCCGTCAATGGCTCTGTCCTCGTCAACGGGTCAGTGGCCGCGAGCTTTACGGCGGCGCAACTCGCAGCCGGCCTCGTCTCCTTCCGCCACAATGGCTCGGAGACCACTGCCGCATCCTTCCGGGTCGTCGTCGAAGACGGCAATGAGGACAACTCCGCGCCAACCCCTGCGACATTCAATTTCACCGTCAACCCCGTCAACGACGCTCCCATACGCAGCGGCGATCTGAGAGCGGCGGTCGCAGAGGGCGGAACCTATAAGCTCACGACGGCCGATCTCGGCTATTCCGATCCGGACGACACCGCAGCGGGTGTTAGCTTCAACGTCTCGAACGCCGTCAATGGCTCTGTCCTCGTCAACGGGTCAGTGGCCGC